>CAVJFO010000009.1:0-93674 GCA_963648925.1 Hallerella sp. | reverse complement strand
TTTGAAGTTTAACGAATACGGTTGAAATATGCCGTATTTTTTCGTTTTATAACACGCTCTTTCACACTCAAATTTACACCTATATAACAAAAAAAGCCGATTTTATCGGCATTATTTTCAATTGGTCGGGATGACCGGATTCGAACCGGTGGTCTTCTGCTCCCAAAGCAGACGCGGTAACCAAGCTGCGCTACATCCCGAGCTTATGGCGCGCCAGACAAGATTCGAACTCGTGACCCTCAGATTCGTAGTCTGATACTCTATCCAGCTGAGCTACTGGCGCATGCCTTCTTGCAAAGGCTTAATAAATATAGTCTTCTAAAATTAAATTGGCAAGTTTTTTCTTCAATTTATTCACAAAAAATTTTAAAATCTCTATTTTTCGCCTTTGAATTATTAATAATTCAATTTAGATAACAAAAAGCAAGGCTCTTCACCTTGCTTAAATGTCTTCGTGGAGCATCCGGCCGGATTTGAACCGACGGTAAGTGAGTTGCAGTCACTGGCCTTACCACTTGGCTACGGATGCAGCGTTAGAGATTATAGCATCCTAATTTATTTGTTTCAACAAGTGAATGCCATAACCTCAATTATTTTAGGCTTTCTTTTCTAAACGACGTTTCTTGCGAAGAGATTTGGAAATACCATTCTTAACAAGGAAGTAAGACAAGAGAGTACAAAGCAAGACTGCTTCAATAACGAGAATTACCGTTACAGCAACAGGGACCGTTCCGCTCTTGACGGATTCCCACATCGTTAGAACATATTCGTTATTGTCGCCATAATCTTCCATGACCATCAAGGAATCAACGATATCTTGTGGAGGGTATTGGGCAAAGAATGAACGCCCTGTCGTGAAGCTTTCGCCATTATCTAAGGTGTAAGTTTCGTATTCGTCCGTATAGAAGATAGTATCTGCTCCATCTTCATATTCATTTAAGGATCCATCGAAGAAATAGCCAAGATTGACAGAGGTCCAGCCTAAGTCGTTCTTTTCGGAATAATCTTCCCAAGAAGAATAGGTTTCATCGCCAATTTTGCCATTGCCAGTTTGGAATAAGGACGTGAATTCATCCTCGCTTAAATCTTTATATTCATCAAGCAAGACTAATTCTTCATTCTCATCATAGACGAATCCATCTTCTTCCTCATCATATTCATAGAAGAGAGGCATTCTAACGTCATACCACTCTCTTGCAAGAGAAAGAACATCATCTCCTGCAATAGTCGAAGTATAGCCGATATAGTCCATATTTGCCGCGGCAATTTCAGGATCAGAGATAAAATCAATGAATTTTTGAGCGTACTCTTGCGTTTGAACGGTTGTAGGGATTACCCACGCATCAAGCCAAACGTTCGCGCCGATTTTTGGGACCGAATAATATAATTCAGTTCCGAATTCTTCCGCGGAATCAATCGCATAAACGGCATCGCCAGACCAAGCCATGTTAATGCCAGTGCGGTTTCCGGTTTGGATATCGGTTTTTCCTGAGTCGACCTCAAGACCGTAAGAATTGTCTTTTAAGGAAGTAAGTTCTCTTTCAATAGAATCAATTACGTCTTGGGCTGAATAAGTCTCTTTCCCTAAAGATTTCATCAAATCATTGAATTCATCAATATGGCAGATGTTATTGAAAATAAGGTTGATGTCCTTGTTATATTCTTCAGAGGTAATAGTTCCTTCTTCTTTTTGTTTAGCTAAAAGTTCAAATTCATCTTTGAAAGCCTCAAGAAGAGCAATTGCATAAGAATCACGCATAGAATCTTTTATTTGGAAAGTTCTAGTATAATCTTCATTCCAAAGCGAAGAATATGTTGCCATGTCTTTTTTGACATCTTCCGCGCTTAAGCCGCGTGAGGCGTACGTGCTAAACTCAGGGTTATACATAATGCCCAAAGTTCCCCACATATAGCCGCGCATATAATCGGAAACCTTTTCTTCTTTTTCACCCATCTTTACGGTTATATCGCCGTATAACTTATCGAAATAAGGAGAAGAATATAAATCATAATTATCGTCTTCCCAAGCTGAATAGCCATGTTCATAGAGAGCTTCTCTTTCTGTTCCCGTTTTAAAAGGAACGACAAGAGAATTAGCCATCATTTTCTCGACCATATAGTCTGAAGTGCAGATAAGATCGTAGTTTTGAGCGCCAGTTTGGAGGTTTGAAAGCATGATTTCGTTCGTATCGAAGGTGGAATAGACGACTTCGATATTTACTCCATCCTCTTCAAGGACTTTGTTTTCGAATGCTGAAACAATGTCAAGTGATCCGTCGGAACCATTGGCGATATAGTCTTCGGAATTATAAATTGATAAGGTTACCTTTGAAGCGGTTGCAATAATGGCGTTTCTTTTTGCTTGCTGATAAGCCGGAAGGAGGTTTTCCGAAGCAAGAAGATAAGGGATAAGTGACCAAATTAAGATATTTTTCATAATTTCATCCTCGCTTTGGCATGTTTGCCGCTTCTTCCGCTCGATTTTTTCTTATTTAGGAAAATAAGAGCGAAAACAACAAGAACAACAACTAAGAAGATCAAGGTGCAAAGAGCTCTAAGTTCTGGTGGAAGAGGGTGCTTTTTGATAACGCCTTGAACATAGGTGGAAATCGTGGAGATTTTTGAACCGCCACTTAATAAGCCTGGACCAGCGGTAAAGGCCGTAACGATGAAATCGTCAAGTGATAAGGTAATGGCAATAAGGAAGCCAGAAACGATGCCAGGGGCGATTTCAGGGAGCGTGGCCTTAAAAAGGGCTTTTGTAGGAGAACACCCTAAATCAAGGGCTGCCTCGTATAAAGCAGGATCCATTTGCTCTAATTTTGGTTTGACGTTTAAGTAAACGAATGGCGTGCTAAGAACCAAATGGCCAATTAGTAATGTCCAGAAAGAGAAAGCCAAATCTTTTAAGATATATTGTCTGATAAAGACAAACATGACCGTTAAAGAAAGAGCGATAACAATTTCTGGAGTGACAACTGGAATTTGGTTGGCCGCTTCCATAACGCGTTTTGTATGTTTTTTGCTTTCATAAACCCCAATAGCGCCAAGGGTTCCTAAAAGCGTCGCAATGCTTGAAGAGACCAAAGCGATAATGATGGTATTACCTACCGCTTTCATGATTTCTTCATTTTTGAAAAGATTAACGTACAATTCGAATGTGAAACCGTTCCACGTTCCAAGGACGTCAGTGTTAGTGAAAGAGAAAACGACAAGAACGAGGATTGGAGCGTACATGATCAAAAGAAGAAGCCAAATATATATTTGGGCGAAAATCTTCTTGATAAGCGCTTTTTTCTCTGTGTCTACCATAATCCGCCTCCTCTTCTTTGAGCTGCATCGCCCTTATCGAATTTACGGGTGATAAGGCTAGTGATACCAATGATCACAAGCATGATGATGGCCATAAAGGAACCGGAATTCCATTGGCTGTTGGTGAAGTTAAGATAAATTGAGTTGCCAAACAAGGTGATTTTTCCCTCTGAGAGAGTGTCGGAAATGACATAAGAAGACATAACAGGCATAAAGACCATTTCTGCGGCAGAAACAATTCCCGGGATTGATTGAGGAAGAATGTTCTTATAGAAAACCTTAACAGGAGAACATCCTAAGTCTGCAGCCGCCTCCATTTGGGAACGATCAAGTTTTAACATTGTCGTGTATAAAGGGAGAATGGTGAATGGAAGATAGTTATAAACCATGCCAATCAAAGTCGCAGTCCAAGGGTAGTTGCCCCCGGAAATGCCAATCCAATCGAGCAAATCACGAGTTGCACCAGTTCTGATAACAAAGTTAATCCACATAGGAAGGATAAATAAAACGACAAGAACGCCGTTGGTATTAAACTTCTTATTGGCTAATAAATATGCTGCAGGGTATCCTAAGAGCAAACAAATAATCGTTGTTTGAATGCCAAGGAAAAGGGAGATAAGAAGAACACTCCATTTTGTTGGCGTCGTGAAGAAAGAAATCGCAGCATCTAAGGAAGGAACTCCAGCTTCATTCGTAAAGGCATACCAAACAATCAAAAGAATTGGAATAATGACAAACAAAGCCAAAAAGACGGCATAAGGAATGGAAAGATATTTTCTTTTGAGTCGAAAGAATTTCTTGCTTTTCCCCGTCTTTTCCAAACTAGCGGCGGACATAGGAATCAAGCCCCTTCTTCAAACGAATAGAGATTTTATCGGCTGGAATCTTGATAGAAACTTCGTCTCCGACATTCCAGGCATAGGTTGAATTGCAAACGAAATCATCCTCGTTTTCATTTCTCACTAAATATTGATAATGGTCGCCAATCCAAACTGCGGATTGAATTTTGCCTAAGACTTCTCCTTCATCAAGATTATCGCTTAATTCAGCGCAATCAAGATCGAAAGAAGCAATAACATCAGCATCAGTCAAATCATATTCGCGGCCATTCTTTGGGTCGAGAAGATAGCCATCAGAATTAATGGTTGATCCTTTGAGGAGTTTTGTGATGTCAACATCAAACGGAATTTCAGAAATATAGACTTTGTTGTCTTTTCCGATATAGGAATCTGGATAGGAATTTTCCGTTAATTCCTTTTCCATGATTTGGAGGTTTTCCTTATCAACGGAAATCGAAACTTTTGAGCCGACTAAACGTGCTTTATGTTCGCGACATGTGATCTCGGTCTTTCCAACCTTAAGCTCGTAAGAATAGTCTTCTCCCTTAAAAACGCTAGAAAGAATGGTCGCATCAACGATTCCTTTTCCTGGCTCATCAAGAATTACGTCTTCTGGACGAATAACGACGTCGACTTTTTTGTTTAGCGGGAAATCATCGACACAATCCCAATTGGAATTAAGGAAACGAACCTTCTTTTCTCCGCACATTGTGCCAGCGAAAATATTTGATTCGCCAATGAAGTCAGCGACATATGCTGAAGTCGGCTCGTTATAGATTTGTTCAGGCGTGCCCATTTGTTGGATCGTTCCGTCTTTCATGACAACGACCTTATCGGACATTGAAAGAGCCTCTTCTTGATCGTGAGTAACGTAAATAAAGGTGATGCCGAGTTTTTTATGCATGTTCTTTAATTCAAGTTGCATATCAACACGCATCTTATGATCAAGGGCGCTAAGTGGTTCATCTAAAAGAAGAACTTCTGGTTCATTGACAATAGCGCGAGCAATGGCAACGCGTTGTTGCTGACCGCCAGAAAGATTTGAAATATCTCTATCTTCCATTTCATCGAGGTCGACGATTTCAAGGGCTTTTGCGACCTTTTCATCGATTTCTTTAGCGGAAAGATGTTTGTATTTGATTTTTTTGTTGCCTTTACGATCAGTTACTTCGTAAGGGATCTTTTTAAGTTTAAGTCCAAAAGCGACGTTATCATAAACATCGAGATTTGGGAAAAGCGCGTAATGCTGGAAGACGGTGTTAACCGGTCTTTGGTATGGTGGAAGATTAGTAATGTCTCTCCCGTTAAGCAAAATTTTGCCTGAGCTTGGAATATCGAAGCCCGCAATCATTCGCAAGGTCGTTGTTTTACCGCAACCCGAAGGGCCAAGTAAGGTGACGAACTCACCTTTTTTGATGTCTAGGCTGACATCGTCAACCGCGAAAAAGGTCTTATCAAAAACCTTACTCACATGCTGCAGAGAGATGATGACATTATTCTCATCCATTTGAATACCTCCAATTTAACAGAAGCTGTTGCAAACAGGCTAAGGATTTCGTTCTTATGAATCGAAAAAACTTAACGGCAAAAATATTGCGTTAAATTCATCAAAAAATCAAACATTTTTTTCGCTATTTTTTTCAACCGAAAAATCGTTAATTTCAAAAGTGAGCCAAATATCGATATTTACGAAAGAATTTTAACTTTTTTTAACTCAAAAAAATTTACAGTTTTTTGCATTAATTTTTATCCATAAAAACCGCATGATTTTTTTCACTGGTTTTTGAGACACTTTTTCGACTATAATTTTACCATGTTTAAAAAGAAAATTTTTCTCATCCCTCTACTTCTATTGCCATTATTCTCCTGTAACGGAAATGATAATGAAACAGTCTATATTCCATTTGGGAAAATGTATGATTCCTCATTAGCAAGCGACACCAAATCCCTTTATTTACATACCACAAATATCTCATATGAGGATTTAAATAGAAAAGTTAAGAATGAAGAAAATTTCGTTTTGCTGGTCTATGAATACAAAACACTTGAAAAGGGCGAGGACGTTGAATGTCTTTGCTATACTTCTTTTGCTTATAATCTAAATATATATATTAAGAATAATAACGCGGAGATTTATGGAATCGACCCGAGCGACTTAAAAGGAGTCGAAAATACCTTTTCGCTCGATTTAGTTACTGGGGATCAAACATTAGCGATTTTTAAAGACGGAAAGGTCTATAAGCAAGAAACCACCTCCAATGATGCTTTATCGAGCGAAGAAAAGATAAATTCTTTCTTTGTTAACATTTCCTTTGGCAAAATGCTTTATTTAAGCAAATCCCAGCTTGACACACTTTTTCAAGAGGAAAAAGTTTTCACTGTCGGTTATTTAAGAAAAACCTGTTCTGATTGTGCTTACTTAGTTAACGATTTTTTAAAAGACTACAACAAAGAAATTGAGAAAACCATTTATGTAATCGATTGTGACGTTAACGGAATTCGTTACGAAAATGGTGAAGTTAATTCGACGTTGTGGCAAACGTTCAAAGATTCCTATGGTTTGTCGAATAAGTACAATGTCGATTTCGGCTACGATATTGGATATATACCCACTTTTCTGACTTATAAAATTGATAGTAACAAGGAATATTATGGCCAATATGTTATTGATGGCGCCGTTGCTTATAACGACACATTAACAAAAATAAACGAAAAAATAACAATCGCCAATTCATATTGGAATGGAACAAATCACCCATTCTTCTCTTCTATCGACTCTTCAATCATCACAAATCTCAAAAATAAAGAAATTAGCGTCGAAGAAATAGATGATTATGGCGAGAACGGCCTTTATTGGAAAAAAGAATACGCTAAAACTTATCATAACCCTTTAATCAAGGGATTTCTTGATTATTACGGAAAGTAACTTATTTATTGTTCATATAAAAAAATGGGAGTTTTAAAGCTCCCATTTTCAAATCCAATAAGCCCGTTATTCCTTTTTCTTTTTCTCTTTAATTAGGGTAACACATTGATATATTGCGATACCAATGAAGAAAATGAGAGTCAACAGATAGATTGCTGGATTAATATAATAAAGATAGATGTAAAAGTAACGAACAACGCTTCGAGTAACGAATTTCCCTTCGCCTGATGGGCCGAATATGTAAGCTGAGAGGGCCCATAACCTCGGTAAGGATCCACCCAACTATAGTGCTTATGTGCACAATCAGAACGTTTTTAGTCAATTCTTTCATATATAAACCTCATGCGAAATTTAAAAATAGGCATCGCAACAAGCCAGTTATTCCTTTTTCTTCTTCTCTTTAATCAGAGTAACGCCTTGATATATCGCGATGCCAATGAAGAAAGCAAGTGTCAGCAAATAGATTGCTGGATTAACATAATACAAGAAATTAAAAAAGTAATTAACGACACTTTTACTTGCGAATTTTCCTTCACTTGATGGGCCGAATATGTAAGCCGAGAGGCCCATAGCCTCTTCTAAAATCCATCCAACTATAGTGCTTATGTGCACAATCAAAACGTTTTTAGTCAATTCTTTCATATATAAAAACCTCACGCAAAATTAGTTCCGCCATCGGCGGCTGTGTATGATTTAGAGCTTTTACGCCATTTTAGTTGCTGCTCGCCATAACTATCTACGGTATAGTAATAAGTTTGTCCGCTAAAAGAAAAATGGATATAGCTGCAAAATACATCCCTATTGAAATACGAGACCTGATTGCTCATCTCGAAAAGGAGATATGTTGTCACCCAATATGTCTTTGCACCAGCGAACATGCCGTTGACTACGGAAAAGCTCCATTGGGCCTCGGTCTTTTTCGTCGTGCTATTCTCCGCATATTGGGCAGAGAGAACGGGGTCAGAAGTCGTCGAGGAGGTTGAGTTGCTATACGTGATAGCCATCGATGATGAGGCTGACACTCCAGCGTTACCCCTGATTGTGCCCATGTTGTCGACTGAAACGCCGACTTCAGTCCCAAATGAGGATGTGTACGTCTTCCCATAAGTAGATGAGACGCTCGTCGTCACCTCGTTTGAGAGCGGGGCGATTGCCTTGTAGGAAACATCTCCTCCATACTCCAAGTATTGGTATTTGTAGACGCTGACATGCACAAAGCCGCTGTGCAAATAGGAATAATTGAACGACTTGCCGTTAGACATCTTTGTGCCATTATTGTTGGCAACAATGCCTGGGGTAAATTGAGCCGTGACCTTGTATAGATAAAGGTCAGAGGATTCCGTAAACGGGTGCTTGTAGATGTCTATTTGGTCATAGACGTAACCGTCCTCGCATTCAAGGACGCGATGAAGAGCGCTTCCACCGATTCTAGTGAAAGACGATGAGTCTGCAACACTTGTTTGGTAGTCCTCTATAGGGACTATCTCGTATTGCGTCACGTTGTTAGCGTTTGGGATGAGGAGCGAAAGTAGCAAGATAGCTTCTTCGATCATTTTTTGATTTTTCCTTTCCTCAATTGCTTGAGATAACTAAATTATAGTTCAATTTATATTGGTGAATTAAAAATCATCTATGAAAACGGTTTCAATGGAATGGCAAAAAGAAAAAAGCCCAATATTACGGGCTTTTTCGTGATAGATATTTTAGAAAACGCCAAGATAATAGTTCTTTTTGCCACGGCGAATGATTATATATTTGCCTGCAATAGTATCTTCAACGGTTATCACTTTATTAAGGTCAGTTACCTTTTCTCCATTGATTGAAACGGAGTTTTGTTGGATAAAAGTCTTAGCTTGGGTTTTTGATGTTGCCGCGCCAGTTTTGACTAATAAATCAAGAATTGGCGTTTCTCCTTCAAGTGGAGTTTTTGTGTATGAGCCAAGGACTTCTTCGATTTGTTTTTCGTTTAATTTTTGAACTTCGCCAGAGAAAAGAACGTTTGACATAGAGATTGCTTCTTCTGCAGCTTCTTTTCCATGGATATCCTTCGTTACTTCATAAGCGAGCTTCTTTTGAGCGATACGAGCACCAGGGGCAGCAAGATGTTCTCTTGTGCAATCTTCGATTTCCTCACGTGTCAAGAAAGTGAAGACTTTAAGATATTTAATCGCATCTTCATCCGTCGTATTGTAGAAATATTGATAAAGTTGATATGGGGAAGTAAGTTCAGGATTAAGGAAAAGGGCGCCTTTTTCTGATTTGCCAAACTTTTTGCCATCCGCTCTTGTGATTAAGTGAGCAGTCATTGCCTCAGCGTCAGCGTTTTCCCCTTCGATCTTTCTAATTAATTGAAGGCCGCTTGTAAGATTCCCCCATTGATCGTTTCCGCCAATTTGGATCTTACAATCATATTTTTTATATAAAGTGTGGAAATCCGCTGATTGGAGAATTTGATAAGCGAATTCGGTAAAAGAGATGCCAGCTTCAAGGCGTGAAGAGACAATTTCTTTGCTTAACATGTAGTTAACGGAGAAATATTTGCCATAGTCACGGAGGAAATCTAACATCGTGATTCCTCCAAGCCAGTCGTAGTTATTAAGAATCATGCCCTTTTCTGGGTCTGATAAATCTAAGAATCTTTCTAATTGAGCCTTGATTGAGGCGGTATTTTTAGCAAGAGTCTCCTTGGTTTGGAGATTTCTTTCCGCTGATTTGCCAGATGGATCTCCAATCATGCCAGTAGCGCCTCCGACAACGGCAATAATCTTGTGGCCAGCGCGTTGTAATCTCATCAAAATTGAAATCATGACATAGTTACCAACGTGCATAGATGATGCACTAGGGTCAAATCCGCAATAAACGGTTGTTTTATTATCAAATAGTTTGCGGACGTTTTCCTCATTGGAATATTGCTCTATAAGTCCGCGATAATTTAATTCATCGACGATGTTTTCCATAAGTTTACCTCACTAGGTAAGATTTTATCTTAATAAAATCATTAAGCAAGAAATAAACATTCTAAAGATAGAAAACGTTTACACATTGTATAAAAAAGGCCCAAAGGTTTTAGCCATTGGGTCTAAATTTCGTTTTAGGGATTAATACATTCCGGCTGGAGATGCAGGTGTCTCTTTTTCTTCTTTGATGGTGGTTACTGCCGCTTCGGTCGTAACAAACATTGCGGAAATGCTAGAGGCATTCAAGATAGCGTTACGGGTGACCTTTGTTGGATCGATGATGTTTGCGTCAAACATATTGACCCAAGTGCCGTGTAAGGCATCAAAGCCAACGTCTTTCGCGCTTTCTTTTTGCTTTTTAGCGATTTCTTCTGGCTCATATCCAGCGTTTGTGGCGATTTGCATCAATGGAGCATAGAGCGATTCAAGAACGGCATCGATACCTTTTTGAACGTCTTCGTTTGAATCAACGAGTTTGCCTTTTAAGGAAGCGTAAACTTCCGCTAAAGCAGCACCTCCACCAACAACAATGCCTTCTGCGACAGCAGCTTTTGTGGCATTAAGGGCGTCTTCGATACGAAGTTTCTTATCTTTGAGCTCGCTTTCAGTAAGAGCACCAACCTTAACAACAGCTACGCCATTAGAGAGTTTTGCGATACGTTTAGAAATGTTTTTCTTGTCATATTCGCTTGTGACGACGGAGTATTGGGCAGAAAGCTCGGCAATGCGGTCTTCAACATCTTTCTTGCGACCTTCTCCACCAACAATCGTTGTGGTATCTTTCTTGACTGTAACGCGTTTTGCGCTTCCTAAATCGTCGATTGAGGCATCTTTGAGTTGCATTCCAAGATCTTTTGAGTAGAATTTTGCACCAGTAAGGATGGCAATATCTTGTAAAGCGGCTTTTTGTGCGTCACCAAATTCAGGGGCTTTGGTTGCGACAACCGTGAATGTTCCGCGGAGTTTATTGACAATAAGGGTGCTTGTGACATCAGAATCAAGGTCTTCGGCAATGATCAATAATGGCTTATGGGCATCAACGACTGATTGAAGCATTGGGATAATATCGTTGATATTGCTGATTTTCATATCGGTAACAAAGATATATGGATCCTCAAGTTCGGCGACCATATGTTCATTATCGGTTACCATGTAAGGGGAAATATAGCCTTTGTCATATTCCATGCCTTGGGAAATAACGAGTTCATTTTCGCTTGTTTTTGATTCATCAACAGTGATAACGCCATTCTTTCCGACCTTTTCCATGGCCTCGGCAATGAGTTTGCCAATCTCTTCATCATGAGCGGAAATTGAGGCAATTGCTTGGATATCTTCGTTTGTTTGAACTGGTTTAGAGATGAGAGAAAGTTCTGTTGCGACTGCTTTTCCGGCTTTTTCAATGCCGTTACGAACAAACACTGGGTTTGCGCCAGCATCTACCGCTTCAACGCCTTTATGAATGATAGATTGAGCAAGAACTGTTGCGGTCGTGGTGCCATCTCCCGCTTTTTCATTTGTTTTGTTTGAAACTTCATATACGAGTTTTGCACCCATATTTTCTGCTGGGTCTTTTAATTCGATCTCACGAGCGATAGAAACGCCATCTTCGCAGATTTCTGGGCTGCCATAGCCTTTATCAAGAGCAACGTTTCTTCCTTTAGGACCAAGAGTGACTTTGACGGTATTCGCAAGTGTGTCAACCCCTCTTACCATAGCCTCGCGGGCTTCTTTTCCTAATTTAATTTGTTTTGCCATAATTGTTTTTCCTCCAATTAGTCATTAACGACAGCAAGTACGTCTTCTAATCTTATAAGAAGATATTTGTGACCATCATCTTCATATTCCGTGCCGGAATATTCTCTATAGATGACCTTTTCGCCAACCTTAACTCCTTCAAGAGGGATAAGTTTGCCGTTTTCATCTAATTTTCCTGGACCCATTGCCATGATGGTAGCAACGTTTCCTTGTTTCTTCTCGGTAGTGAGAATGATAGAGCCAACCTTCTTTTCTGAAGGTATTTTTTCTAAGAGTAAGTAATCATTAAGTGGTTTTATAGTAGACATTTTTCTACCTCCTTTTCTTAACGGTATTTAATGTAGTTTTCTTTTTTAGCACTGTCAAGTGCCAAGTGCTAAAAAAATTTTAAAAGCCCATAATTGTCGAAGAAAAAAATTAAAAAAAATTCCTAGGTTTTACCCTAAGAATTTTGATTAATTAATATGGATTAATATTTTGTGGAATCTCTCTTATTGAACTTCGCTTCGAGGCGGCAAGTCTTTTCGGCGAGGTTATCATTGATAAGATCGGTAAGCATAAGCATTGAGCGTTTGCCTACTTCTTGCATATCTATATCCATAGAGGAGATAGTTGGGCGAACGATTTTAGCGTATTTTGTTCCGACTAGTGAGAGAACTTCAACATCCTCTGGAACGTTTAATCCGGCATCGGAAGCCGCATTCATTACGGCGGCAGCTAAGGAGTCACGATAGGTAATGTAATATCCTCTAGATGTTTCCGGGTTGTTTTTGAAATGATCATAGAAATCGGAATAGGTATGAGTGTAGGAATCATCGCAATTGAGGATATGATATTCCTTTCCGAGCTCTCCTTGGACTTCGGTAAAGCAATGTTCGCAATGTGTCAATAAACGTCCTCCATCATGAACGTGAACGAATGTCATTTCCTTATCTCCGCCTTCTTGATAATAATGACGAATGATGTTCTTCAATTCCTCACCATAAGAGAACTTGATTGAGCCGACCTTTTCGCCAGTAAGCACGGTATTTACGACGATTGTTGGAACAAAGTATGAATTGATTTTCATGATGTCTTCTACTTCAAGCTCATCATCGAAAATGATAGCTCCGTCAACGTGAGTTGTAATGACTTTTTCAATCATCGAAAGAGCTTCTTCACGTGAATGAGATGTCGTAAAAAGCGTGAGAACAAAGCCTTTTTGCTTTGCTACTTCAGAAATTCCCGAAAGCATATTTGAAATATAAACATAGTTAGCTCCAGGAATGATAATGCCGATATTTGTTGTTTTATTAGTGGCAAGCGCTTGAGCAAGCCCGCTTGGTTTGTAGCCTAATTTCTTAATTGTTGCTTCGACTTTTGCTCTTGTGGCCTCAGTGACATTGCCTTGTTTGTTGATGACGCGTGAAACTGTAGCTAAAGATACTCCAGCAGTTTGAGCGACTTGGTAAATAGTAACGCGGTCTTTTAGATTATTCATTTTACACCCCCTAAAATTTACATTCTCATTATGAAACTTATTTGTAAATTTTCAATGTTTTTTTCATTATTTTTACTTTTTGGAAATCGCCTTAAAGAAAAAAGGCCCATAGTTATTAGGCCTTCTCCTTAAAGTGATCCTCCGTGGAATTCGCTATAAAGGGATTCTCTTGTTTTATACACCTTTTCGGTTAAGTCAACGTAATGGGTATGTGGCATCTCAAAACGAAGTTCTGATTCCCAGACTCTGTTTTCAAGTTGATCCTTGATGTATTCTCTTTTTTCGGTGATTGAAGGAAGAGGAGCAACAAGTTTGCCATTCTCGATAAATGGAACGAGAATCTTCTCAACTTTGAAAGGGATGATTTCACGACGTTTATGGAAAGCGTCGTTAGAAAGATCGTAAACGATGATTGGTTTGCCTTCTTCTACTATTTCATCATCCATTGAGATAATGTCGCATTGCCCTTGATCATTCTCATCAAAGACTCTCCAAGCGGTAAGTTTCCCTGGAATGATGGCTTTTGAGACCGAATCAGAGCATTTCATCTTTGGAGAATATGTTCCATCATCTTCTTTGATGGCGACAAGCTTATAAACTCCGCCAAAAACTGGGTCGGTTCTTGATGTTATGAGATTTTCTCCAACTCCATAGGAATCAAAATGAGCGTCTTCGTATATTTCCATTGAGCGAATCTTCTTTTCATCAAGGGAATTTGAGGCGACCAATTTGATATAAGGCTTTCCTGCTTTATCGAGCGCTTTTCTAAGACGCTTATATGATCTAGCCAAATCGCCAGAGTCAATACGGGCCGCTTTAACGCGTTTATTTGGATCATCCGGATATTTTGCAATCATTTCATCGTCTATCTTAATAAGATTAGGCAATCCCGAATCAAAAACCGAATATGTATCAAGCAAAAGTGAGACGTTATTTGGATAAGTTTCAGCAAAGGCTCTAAAAGCGCTTAATTCATCAGGGAAGAATTCAATGAATGAATGTGCGACTGTTCCAACCGCCTTAACTTCAGGGCCATATTTCATCTCAGCAAGACAGTTTGCCGTTCCGACGCATCCGCCTAAAATCGCTGCGTAAGCACCATCATTTCCAGCCGATTCCCCTTGAGCGCGGCGCGTGCCAAATTCCATGACATTTCTTTTCGTGTGGGTCGCTAAGCCCGAAATCCTTGTCGCTTTAGTGGCGATTAAGGAATGGAAATTCATCGTTTGAAGAAGGTATGTTTCAATAAGGATAGCTCCGACCATGTCGCATTCTATGCGTACCATCGGAACTTGAGGGTAGCAAACCGTTCCTTCTTTTAAAGCGTGCATGCTTCCTTTCCATCTATAAGTGGAAAGATATTCAAGGAATTCATCGGACATTCCTTTTGTTTTTAGGTAAATGAGGTCACGTTCGGTGAAATGGTATTCAAGTAAAAACTTCGTTAATTTGGCTTGTCCTGCTGAAATTGAGTAGCCAAGATCGTCAGGGTTTTCCCTGAAAAACATGTCAAAAACCATGACTTTATCTTTGAAGCCATGCAAAAAGAGGCAGTTGGCCATGCTGAATTCATAAAAATCAGTGACCATCGCTGGGTTATCGTAATCTTCATCAGGAAGATAAGGCTCTACTTTTATCTTGCTCATAATGATCTCCTAGTTATTTGGATAGAAGAAATCTTCACCTTCAGTATATCCTTCAGGGATGAAAGCTTCTTGGAAGGAGTCAGAGACTTTAAGTTCTTTTCCTGAGCAAAGCGTTACGTCCACTGGAATATTTTTCACGGACTTTTTGCTGAAAAGCGATCCATCATAAAGGATTGTTCCATCAAGTGCACAAACAACCTTTTCCCCAATAGTTAAATTCTTATAATAGGAAACGGCTTGATATGTTTTCTCGTTTGTACCTTTTAAGGTGACAATTTGGGCTTTTTCATCAAGAGGATGCTCCTCAAGGTTGCTTATTGAAAGAACTTTGAATCCGGAATCGTTGGATTCTTCAAGTTTTGGAGCACCTGAATTAGCCAAAATATTGTTGATAGTTTCTAAAAGTAAGCTATCAGGGGCAAAAATTGCTCCATGGGACTTTAGCTTGGCAACCCTCGATACATTGAAAATGTTGATTCCCACTAATTCTTTATTGGCATATAAGCAGGTGACATCTCCATTGGTTTTGATTTCATCAGGTTTCTTTTCTGGGGAGATAACAACGAAGAGGACATCTCCATTGCTTTCAAAATCATAAAATAAACGATACATATTCGCTCCTTTACTTCTTCTTTTTCATCAAAATTCGATGAATGCTTTTTCCTTGCGAACGGAAATTTTTCTCATATTCGGAGGCAACGTCGTTTTCTTCATCGAAAACGTAATTTTCCTCATTTAGGTATATTTCAAATGGAGAGAAAACGATTTCTTCCAAACTATAAGCATATAGCGAGTCATTATCGGTTTTGACTCTCAATTCTCCATCATCTTTTAATAAAGAGGCGAATTGTTCAAGACGCTTTCTATTTGTTAAACGTCTTTTCTCATGTCTCTTTTTTGGCCAAGGATCAGAGAAATTTAGATAAACTACGTTGAATTTTAGTTTTTGAAGTTCTGGGAGAAGGATGTCGAAATCTCCGTTGATCACGCGGATATTGCTTAACTCAGATTCCACGACTTTTTTTGCTAAAATCCCTGCGATTGATGTTTCTTTTTCGATTGCAAGGAAATTTGCCGAAGGATTTTTCTTCGCCATCCCTATTACAAAATCACCTTTTCCTGAGCCAACTTCAAGACGAAGATCGTTCGCTTTCCAGAAAGAATCTTCGGTATTTATTTCTTTTAAGACTAATTCCCCATGTCCTTCAAGATACGGGGACGCCCATTTTTTAAAACGACCTCTCACTTTAAGTTACCTAACATATAAATCGCACGAGCGTAAATGGCAATGTCTTGAATATAGTCTTTAACATTCATATGCTCGTTTGGAGAGTGCATTCCACCTGGACGTTTTGGCCATTCTGCGCCAAAGGCGACGGTATTTGGTGCTTCTTTTGCATATGTTCCACCACCAATGGCGATTGGTTTAGCGAATAATTGAAGGGTTTCGGCTTTGAAGGCTTTCATCAAAGTTGAAACGAGAGGGGATTTCTTATCATATAAAAGATATGGTGCGACTGAGTCTGTGACAAAATCCATGTTCACAAAGGAAGAGAGGTTTTTTGTGGCTTCTTCTGGTTTGGCATTTTCGCCATAACGATAATCAACCGATACCGAAAGATTGCCATTCATATATTTGATAACCCCGAAATTGAACGTGGATTCGCCAAGTTCGGTTGAATTGCTATATCCGTTAAAGATTTTGCCATTGTTATCAAAGGCTGAGGCAAGTTTGCTTAAGAATTCGTTCTTGTAGAATTTTCCAAGTGTTTCAAAGGCAATCTTGGCAGCAGAAACGCCAAGTTCTGGAGTTGAGCCATGGGCTGTTTTTCCGATGAAACGGACGATAAGGATGTCTTTTGTGGAATTTATATCCGCGGCAACCTTGTTATCCTTGAGATATTTAACCAATTTCTCATCTGGGAAAAGTGTGACTAAGAGAGAATCGCAAACGGCGTTTGTAACCGTTCCCCCATCGATTGCAACAATTGGGTTAAGATCGATTTTCTTATTTAAGCTTCCGTGGGTGATGCCCTTTTCCGCGTAAATAAGCGGCCAATTGGCATCAGGGGTAAAGCCGTATTTTGGGGCTTCGCCATGGAATTTTTCAAAATAGTATTTAAGGCAGGAAGATCCTCTTTCTTCATCTCCGCCAGAAACGATTTTTACGCGATATCCTTTTAAAAGCCCGTTGTCTTTTAAAAGTTTTGTGGCATATAAGGAAGCCATGAGAGGACCTTTGTCATCAAAGGATCCACGACCATAAATTTCGCCATCTTTCAAAGTGGCAGAGAAAGGGGGATTATCCCATGTCCCAGAAACAGGAACGACGTCGGAATGTCCGTAAATGCCGATCAATGGGGCATTTTCATCTCCTATTTCGAGTTCGACAGCATATCCGTCGACATTTGTCACCTTAAAGCCGTAATCTTTGCCAACTTTAGCAAAATAATCTAATGCTTTTTTGACGTTTTCTCCAAAAGGCTGTCCTTCTTTTATGGTATGTGCGTCATAAACTGAAGGAATCCTTATAAATTTTTGAAGGGCTAAGACGGCATCTTTTTCATACCCTTTCGCTAGTTTTTTGAAATTTGGCATGTTTTCTCCTAAATCATTTTCTACCAATTTTTGCCAAGGCCTTAGATACAAGCGGATTAATTATGGCGGCAAGGCTTGCCTCTCCTAACATTCCTAAAGCGATTATGGCAACGAAAGTAAATGCAACTCCTTCCGCAGCCGGAGACGTTGAGGTGAAATAACCAATCATCGTTTCTGGGTAGAAGGTGAATAAATCAGCAAATACTAGAACGGTGTGCAAGATCGTTAGAACGAACGAAAATCCCGCGATCACAAACACGTTCTTATATAGTTTAGAGTTTTTACGTAGTAAATCAAAGACCAAACCGGCTAAAAAGCCAAAAATCGCTCTTGAAAGTACGGAAACCCACGGAACAATAAAGAGAGCATTAAAGCCAACAGGGTTCATCATTGCCTGAATCCAGGAAGTGATTCCAAAGGCTATGCCATAAATCAGGCCGCCTTTCCAGCCCTTTCTATACGATCCAATCAAAACAGGAAGGTGAACTAATGAGAAGGAAATTCCTGGAACAAAGGAAATATATCCGGCCTCAGGAACAAAACCCATTACGACGATTAAAGCGATAATCAAAGCATGGAAGGTTATATCTTGGACTTTGATTCCTTCTTTGTTTGAAACGTTCTCTTTATGAAGCGAAATTAAAAGTAAGGCAACCCATATTAGGGATATTGCCCAAAAAGCTATGGTATTAAAATTCATTTTCTATTCCTCTTATCTATTTCTTTTAAGCCTAGCAAAAGGAGGTTTTCCTCATAGGCAAATTCTGGCAAATATCTTTTTACATAAATAGCATTCCCGCCAGTTAGAACTGCTTTTAAAGGCCTCGAAGATTCTTCTGAAAAAGAATTTAAGAAGCCTCTTATTGAATATACATTTGTATAAATGATTCCGGAATTCATTGAGTCATGGGTGTTTTTGCCAATGACATGATCAGGCGCAAGAAGGTTAACTTCTGGAAGAGCTGCTGTGTCTTTTGATAAGGTTGAAGCGCCCATTCCTAAGCCCGGGGCTATTGCACACCCAGCAAAAGATCCGTTTTCATCGATATAGATGAACTTATTTGCCGTCCCCAGATCGGCAATGAAAATGTTTTTCTCAAAAAGAGAGATCGCTCCGATTGAATCGGCGACTAAATCAGCCCCTACTTCTTGGGGGTTGTCGGTTTTAATGGCCATTCCGGTTTTTAACCTTGGGCCTAAAAGTTTGGCTTTTACGCCAAATAGGGAAGAGACAATTGAGCGGAATATTGGGCTTAAAGGAGGAACAACAGACGAGATTATCGCTCTATCTATCTTCTCCTTCTCTAAGTGTTTAGTCATTATGAAAAGCTCGACTACACTTTTGTATTCGTCAAGGGAACGAATCGGTTTAGTTCTACATTTGTAGACGTAAACGAGATTTTCATCATCCCATATTCCAATATCAATCAGGGTATTCCCGATGTCGATTGTTAGTAACATGGACTTATATTTTCTCCTACTCCAGTCTAAGCCAAATGCCTAGTACCGGGCTTTAAGATTATATTCTTTAGACTAGCGTGTGGGAAAGAAAAATAAAACTAGACTTCG
Organism: Hallerella sp.; assembly: GCA_963648925.1. GTDB lineage: Bacteria > Bacillota_I > Bacilli_A > RFN20 > CAG-826 > UBA4951. The sequence goes on along the minus strand of CAVJFO010000009.1, from coordinate 74,592 downwards.
TTTTAAAGGCGAAGAAAAAGGGTCAAATTAATGGCCCTTAAGATTAAGCAACAACGATATTCAGGATTCTTCCTGGGACGTATATGACTTTCTTGATAGTAACGTTTTCAAGGTATTTTGCGACTTTTTCGGAAGTTTTAGCAAGGGAGATAGCCTCTTCTTGCGTTGCATCCTTGCTTAAGGTGATGCTATCGCGAACTTTGCCGTTTATCGAAACGCCAATAGTTACCGTATTTATAACTAGTTTGTTCTCGTCATAACTTGGCCATTTTTCATAAGCTAAGGTAGAAGAATGTCCGAGTTTTTCCCACATCTCTTCGCCAACAAATGGGCAAACGCAAGAGAACATCTTAACGAAATTCTCAATGTATGGGCGATAAAGAGATTTGGCTTTGTAACAATCATTGATGAAAATCATCATTTGAGAAATTGCCGTATTGAAGGAAAGATCTTCATAATCCTTGCTAACCTTCTTAACGAGGAAGTTGTAGGAATAGTCTAATTCGCCAGAATTTTCATCGCTAATTCTCAATTTGAACGTTTCATCATCAACTAAGCGATAAACGCGTTCAATGAATCTAGTTGAACCATCTAAGGCTGTCGTGGACCATGGCTTTGCCTCGCTTAATGGACCAGCGAACATTTCGAAAAGACGGAGGGAATCAGCACCATTGGAGTTTATGATATCGTCAGGGTTAATGACATTTCCACGAGACTTAGACATCTTCTCACCATTAGATCCTAAGATCATTCCTTGGTGATAGAGTTTTTGGAATGGTTCTTTGCATTTAACAACGCCAATATCATAAAGGAACTTATGCCAGAAACGGGCGTAAAGAAGATGCAAAACAGCGTGTTCTTGCCCGCCTATGTACAAATCAACTGGCAACCAATGCTCAAGGAGTTTTGGATCAGCTATGGCATTGTCGTTATTCGGATCGATATAACGGATATAGTACCAAGAAGAACCAGCCCATTGAGGCATGGTGTTAGTTTCTCTAACTCCCTTCATTCCATCAACTTCGACGTTTAACCAAGATGAAGGTGCTTTTGAAAGCGGTGGCTTGCCGTCTTTTGTTGGCTGATAGTTATCCATTTCTGGTAAGACAAGAGGAAGTTCGTCTTCTTTTAAGGCGATTTCTTTTCCATCTTCTCTAGTTATCATAGGAATTGGTTCACCCCAATAACGTTGTCTAGAGAAAATCCAGTCACGGAGCTTATAATTTGTTACCTCGTGTCCTGCATTTAATTCTTCAAGTTTTCTTGTTATTGCGCCTTTTGCCTCAGCAATATTCATGCCATTTGCAAAGGATGAATTAATATGTGGGCCATCTCCTTCAAATGCTTCTTTGCTAATATCTCCGCCCTCAAGGACTGGAATGATTTCCAAATTATATTTTTTAGCGAAAGCATAATCTCTTGAATCGTGGCTTGGGACAGCCATAACAGCACCAGTTCCATAACTGCCTAAGACATAATCAGCAACGTAAACGGGAATTTCTCTTCCGTTTATTGGGTTGATGGCAGAAACGCCAAGATAAACGCCGCTCTTATCCTTCGCTAAGGAAGTTCTAAGAAGATCAGATTTATGGGTAGATTCTTCAACATAGTTTAGAACCGCTTCTTTTTGTTCAGGTGAAACAAGTTTCTTAACGAGTGGGTGTTCAGGAGCTAAACAGCAATAAGTGCAGCCAAATAAGGTGTCAACTCTAGTCGTAAAGACTTTAAACGATTCGTCAGAATCCTTTATTTTGAAGGTGATTTCAACGCCTTTGGATTTTCCGATCCAATTACGTTGCATCTCTAAGGTGGATTTTGGCCAATCAAGTCCTTTTAAATCTTCTTCAAGGCGATCAGCATATTTGGTTATTTTAAGAACCCATTGACGCATAGGCATGCGAATAACAGGGAATCCGCCTCTTTCGGATTTGCCATCAATTACTTCTTCATTAGCTAAAACTGTCCCTAATTCCGGGCAATAATTAACAGGAATATCCGCAACATAGGCTAAATCGTTTTCAAACATCTTCGTGAAAATCCATTGAGTCCATTTGTAATATTTTGTATCAATGGTCGCAAATTCTTTCGACCAATCATAAGAAAAGCCTAATGATTGAATTTGATTTTTGAAGTTAGCAATATTTTTTCTTGTGAATTCTTCAGGATGTTGATTCATTTTGATGGCGAATTGCTCAGCTGGAAGGCCAAAAGCATCCCATCCCATTGGATGAAGGACGTTATATCCTTGCATTCTTTTCATTCTAGCAACGATATCCGTTGCCGTGTATCCTTCAGGATGGCCGACGTGAAGTCCTTGTCCAGAAGGATATGGAAACATATCCAAAACGTAATATTTTGGTTTAGAAAAATCATAAGTGTCGCAGAAGAATGTGTTGTTATCTTCCCAATATTTACGCCACTTCGTTTCAATTTCTTTGTGATTGTAGCTCATAAATGCTCCTTATTATTTAGCAGAAATCTCCTCATATAGAGCACGATACTGCTTAGCACTGCGTTTCCAAGAATTGTCTTTCTTTAACGCATTGCCTACGATTTTATCGTAAATTGGAGCATTTAGGTATAAATCTTTCGCCTTTCCCATAGCATAAGAAAGACCATTGACGTCATAATTGTAGAATCCGATGCCGTCTGCCTTAGTTACATTTGGCTCATCAAGTCCTTCAACGGTATCAGCTAATCCACCAGTGTATCTAACAACAGGCAAGGTGCCATAACGCTGGGAAATCATTTGCGAAATCCCGCATGGTTCAAAGAGCGATGGCATGAGGAAGAAATCGCATCCAGCATAAATCTTGTGTGATAATTCGTTGTTATATCCGATATAAACTCCAACGCGATTTGGATATTGGTCCCTAAGAGATTGAATTCTGCCCTCAAGTCCTTCTTCTCCACTTCCTAAAACAACCAATGAGCAGTCATTGTATTCATTAAGGAAGCCATACATCGCATCAATGATTAAATCGATGCCTTTTTGCCATGAAAGGCGGGAAACAACGCCGAATAAAGGCCCTTTGCCTTTTTCTATTCCAAAGGTTTTTAAAAGGTCTTTCTGGCATTCTTTTTTACCTTTCTTCCAAGCTTTCGCATCATATGATGCAACGGTGTATTTATCCTTTGAAGGATTCCATTCTTCGTAATCGATTCCATTGACAATTCCGACAAAATCATTCTTTCTTAACTCTAAAATGCCATTCAATCTTTGATCAGAATAGATATCAAGAAGTTCATTTCTATGAGTTGGCGAAACCGTTGTTATTTTATTAGCGTCGACAATTCCTGCTTTTAAGGTGGAAACCATATTGTCGAATCTTACGCGCCCATTATCATATAACTCATCGCTAAGCCCCCAGAAATCATTGAGAAAATAACGGTCAACTAAACCTTTGAATGCTGGGTTATGGATCGTAAGGACGGTCTTCATTGAAGCGTAGAATTTATCGAATGAATATTTTTCCTTTAATAAGGTTGGAACCATGCCAGCTTGCCAATCATGAACATGAACTATGTCAGCTTGGAAGTTAACATATTTTAAAAGATTTAGGCAGGCGATAGAAAAGAAAGCGAAACGCTCGCTATCGTCGTGATAGCCATAAATGTTGTCGCGATCAAAATAATATCCGTTGCTTAAAAGATAATATTTAACCCCGTCGACAGTAGTCGAGAAAATTTCTGCGTCTTGTTTTCTCCAAGAAACGTTGACTGGTAAGACTCCAACATATTCAAGGTTAAGACATTTTCTTTTTATTGTTTGATAGTAGGGGGTGACGATGATTACTTCGTCTCCATCCTTTGCTAATTCCTTACTTAAAGCGTAGGAAACATCGGCCAAGCCACCAGTTTTTGAAAATGGCAAAGCTTCAGATGCAAACATCGCTATCTTCATATAATAGCTCCTTGGTGAACGTAAATTGGCGTATCTTTGTCTCCTTCGATCGTGTGTCTATCGGTAACAATGGAATATTTATCGATTACAACATTAGAAAGAGTAACTTTTTCACCGATTTTCGTTCCACGAAGAACGATGCAATTGCTAAGTTTTGAGCCTTTGCCAACATGAACTCCACGGCAAAGGATGCAATTATCAACGGCCCCTTCAACCACGCATCCATTAGCGATAAAAGAATTAGAAATCTTCGAATTTGCGCCATATAAGGCTGGGCAAGTATCGTGCGTGATGGTGAAAATTGGCCAATCATCTTTGAAAAGAGTTTTAGCAATTTCAGGTTTTAATAATTCGAAAGAGTATTCAATATATTTGTTCAATGAATTGAAGTTTCTTGCATAGCCATCATATTCATAAGCATGAACTTTGAATAAACCGTGTTTAACGGCATAGCGGATAATATCGCCAATACCCATTGAAAGAGAGTGTTTTTTGCTTTCTTCAACGATTTTAGCAAGCGTTACGCGGTTGATAATCCAAGTTTCAAGAGAAGCATTTATTTCTTTCTTGGAACCGTCGTTGATATCGACATCGGTGAGATATCCTTCTTCGTCAATTGCAAAGCGATATCCGCCAACAAAATTTATATCGCCGTCATTTATTTTCTTATAAACAACGGTAACTTCTTCTTTTCTCGCTTTATGTTCTTCAATGATTGGGCCAAAGTCAATTGGTGCGACAACGTGTGGAGTTTGAAAGACGAGGATTGAAGCTGATGAATCATAAAGAACGTAATCATTCTCTTTGATATTAGCTAAATCCGTGTTATATGGAGGATTAAGCAAGCCCTTTTCATTAAGTAAGATCGTTAATTTGTCCGTTTTTGTGTTATTGACCCATGAAGACATGTTGCCCATATGTTTAAGGATGGAACGTTGATGATCCTTGACTAAAATACCAACTGTGTCAATGCCGGAATTCGAAAAATTCGACATGACGATATCCATGAAGGCGTATCTCCCTAAGAATGTTGTTGAGGCAAATGGGCGATTAGCCGTCAATTCGCCTAATTCGGGATCATTATGTGTATCTAATAAACCAATTACGTCTTTCATCTTATTTGGCCGCCTTTCTATTGACTATGAGGTCGATATCTTCTCCCCCAACGTTTACTTGAGTTTTTTCTTCGATTAATGTGTTAGGCCCGATAATGGCGTTTTCAACTCTAGCGCCTTTTGCGATTCTTGCCCCTGGCATAATAACGACATTTTTGCAAACCGCGCCTTCTTCAACCACTACGCCACCAGAAATGACCGAATGATTAACTTTGCCATAAATCTGAGCACCTTGGTTGATTAAGGAATCTTTGACGTCTGCTTTTGGACCAATAAATTGAGGAACTGAACGTTTATCCTCTGAGAGAATTACGTTCTTTCCGAAAATTGAATAGATATTTTCGCCAGTTTTCTCGTTTTTCAATAAGTCCATATTTGCTTCATGCAAAGAGGCGATAGTTCCGACATCTTTCCAATATCCATGATATGTGTAAGCAACAAGTTTCTTCTTGTCTTCCATCATATTAGGAATGATGTTTTTGCCAAAATCATGTTCAGTGTCTTCTTTAGCATCCGCAATTAAATATTGACGGAGAGTTTTATAAGTAAAGATATAAATGCCCATTGAGGCCAAATTGCTCATTGGTTTTTTTGGTTTTTCTTGGAATTGGGTGATTCTTCCAGTTTCATCCGTTACAAGAATGCCAAATCTTGATGCTTCTTCCATTGGTACTGGATAGACGGAAATCGTGCAATCCGCATTGGAATCAATATGTTTTTGAAGCATCTCATTATAAGTGCATGAATAAATGTGATCGCCAGAAAGAATCAAAACGTAATCTGGATCCATTCTTTCCAACCAATCGAGGTTTTCATAGATGGCATCGGCAGTTCCGCGATACCAAGAAGAGCCTTCTTCAGTTTGTTTTGGCGATAAAACGGAGGCGGATGATCTAACTCCGTTGAATCCCCATTTTTCGCCGTTTCCGACGTATTCATTTAATTCGCTCGACTCATACTGGGTCAAAACACCAACATTACGAATCCCTGAATTAGCGCAATTGCTAAGAGGGAAGTCAATAATGCGGTATTTACCACCATATGAAACGGCAGGCTTTGCAACTTTTGAAGTCAAGGCCTTTAATCTCGTTCCTTTGCCACCTGCAAGAATCATGGCAACCATTTTGCTAGACATAGTAGTCCTCCTCATATTATCGAAAGTGAGATTGAGATATGTTATCTTTATCGAAATAATTCTAGCATAAATCGAATAATTTTAGATTAAAAAGTATCGCAAAATGATTAAATTTCGCCGTTTTTGCTAAAGTTTTACCAAAACGAGAAAAAGTTTTGGTCAAAAATTATTTTATCATTGTCAAAAGCCTCTCTTGGTGTTATATTCTTTCTTGCGATTTTACGCACGAAGAGGTGATAGTTATGTCAAGAAAATGCCCAATTTCAGGAAAAGGCCCAATGAGCGGTAATTCCCGTTCCCACTCTGTCTTAGCAACTCGCCGTAGATGGAACGTTAATTTACAAACTTATAAAATTAACATCAACGGTAAAATGGTTTCAGTTAAGATGAGCGCACGTGCCTATCGTAGCTTAAACAAATCAGTCAAAGCTGCTTCCAAAACTGAACCAGCTGCTTAATTTGTTGGTAATCTAAAAGAAAAATAAACGAGCGTTTGCTCGTTTTTTCTTTATATATACATATATTTTTGTTTAAAGGACAAGGCAGAAAAATAAGATGGTTATGGCAAAACTTGATTCGTCGAAAAAGAATAGAAGCCATTCAGAAAAAGCCATCACAAAATATTTGGGTCTTTGATATGAAAGAGTTCCGTCTTTTTCGCTTACTTGATCGAGTTTAGCGTAATTGACTAATTTAGGATTCAATAGTGGAATAAAAGCCATTACCGCAAAAATGAAGCAAAGAACGGCAAAAATAAGAGAAAGAAGAGAATTATTCTCGACCGTTTTTCTACTTATAGATAAGAGAATGAAACCTGCTGTTCCGTTTCTTATGGCAATAAAGGCTCCATAAAACATGAAAGATGCGACTCTTAATTTTTCTTTTCTAAAAGAAAGTAGACTTAGCATTAAGAAAAGAGCCATGATTATGACCTCAGATGTCGCTATCAATAAAAAGTAGCTATTTGAAGTAATTGTTAAATCGCTAGGCAAAAAATAAAGGCAAATAGAAATTGCAACATTTAGCAAGATGAGGAAAGCTTGGAAAACCCTTAACATCTTCTCCTTCTTCGAAGAAAATGCTTCATAAATAAAATATTGCCTTATATTAAAAACTTCCCCTTCTTTTTTCTTACTTGAGTAAATTAAAAATGGCAATTCCGCAAAGAGAATCAAAGAAATAGCAATCATTATAAGCAAATAGATTTTCATAATAATTTTTCAATTCTCTCTTTCAAATCTTCATGACCGAATAAATAAGAGCCAGCGACAAGAACATCAACTCCGTTTTCAAGTGATGCCTTACCGGTCTCTTCGTTGATTCCTCCATCGATTTCTAATAACGGTTTGTTTACGCTCTTATCAATCATTTCTTTGATTTTCTTTGCTCTAGATAAAGATTCTACAATGAATTTTTGACCACCTTTGCCAGGTTCAACCGACATTAAAAGAATAAGGTCAACCTTATTGATATAAGGAAGAAGTTTTTCAACATCAGTTTTTGGTTTTATTGATATTCCTGCATAGCAATTATAAGAATGAATAAGATCGATTGTTTTGAATACCTCTTCTTCATCTTTACAAGCTTCTAAATGAAAAGTAATCAAATCAGCCCCTGCATCTACATAATCCTTTATATGTAATATAGGCTCTTCAATCATCAAGTGAACATCGTTCAACATGGAATGTTTATTTGTAAAAGAGGAGATTTCTCTTAAAGAAAAAGAAACGTTAGGAACGAATTTTCCGTCCATTACATCAATGTGAATAAACAAAGCACCCGCTTCTTGAGCGCGAAGGCTCTCTTTTAGCAAATTAGAGCGATCGGCAGTCAATAAGGAGGGGGAAATAATAGGCTTCTTTAAACTTTTTAAATCTAATTTCATCATTTAAACCCGAAAAAACGCGCAATCCATGAACGTTTTTCTTTGAAATTTTTATCATCTTTATACGCATCTTCGATAGCTTGATGCATCATCAAAGCGGAAGTATATCTTTCATCCGGTCTTTTCTTGCATGCTTTTAAGATTATTTTATCTAAAGATTGTGGGATGCTAGATAAAACTTTAGAAGGCTCAGGAAATTTCGTTTTAATTTGTTTAACGGCGATTTCTTCTGTCGTTGGCGCGTCAAAAGGGATTCTGCCCGTCAAAATCTCAAAAAACAGTACGCCCATAGCGTAAATATCTGAGGCAACAGATGGTTCTTTTCCCATTAAAACCTCAGGTGCGCAATAATAAATCGTGCCGCTTACAACATTTTTATCTTTAATTGTTTGACCTAATTCTTCTTTGAAAGAAGCAATGCCGAAATCAGTTATTTTGATCGATCCATCTACAAGATAAAAGAGATTGTCGGGTTTTATATCAGCATGGATAATTCCGTGATTATGCACATATGCCATACCAGAGGTGAGTTGAAGCATGACCTCACAAGCTTCAGACGCTGAGAGGTTATGTGTCGCGGAGATATTCAATTTATCTCTAAGGGTTCTCCCTTCAACGTACTCATTGACCATATAAGGGCGAGATTCAATAACGCCTTGCCCTTCCCATTTGACAACGTTTGGGTTGTTTAAGGTTGAGGCAACTTGACATTCATGATTAAAACGGTTGATATTTTTTTGATCCCCCATCATGTCTTCACGCATGACCTTTAAGGCAACGGCGTGTCTAAGAACAATATCAAAAGCTTCGTAAACATCGGCCATTCCACCATGGGCAATACGACCAACTATACGATAGCGTTCATCGATGACGTCACCAATTTTAATCATTATTTATGCACTCCCATAAGGCAATACCAATATTGTCAGATCCGCCTTCATGATTGGCAACCGAAATCAAAGAAATGACTTTTTGATCCGTTCTTTCGTCAGTTGAAAGAATATTGGCGATTTCCTTCGTTTCAAGATTGTTATAAAGCCCATCGGAACAAAGCAAAATCGTTTCTCCGTTATAACGATGCTCATCAATGGAAATGGAAAGAGAATTATAAACGCCCAAAGCATTCGTCAAAACATGACGATCAGGATGAGTTTTAGCTCCTTCTTCGCTCAATTTTCCAGTTCTGACTAGATAATCGACATATGTTTGGTCTTTTGTTAATTGTTTCAAAGAACCATTTTCTAAACGATACGCACGAGAATCCCCGATATTTGCGATCATCAATCTATCTCCACTAATAAGAGCGGCAACCATCGTGCAGCCCATTCCTAAAGGCTCATTTCTTTTTTCGGATTTTCTAAGTTTCTCGCTTAAAGAGTAGATTTTCTTATTGGCGGTTTTGCAAGCTTTTGTGATCCATTGTTTGTCGTTGAAGGCAAAATGGTGCTTTCTTTTTTTCTTGAAAGCTTCAGAAAGTTGGTCAATGGCTAATTTAGATGCAACATCGCCTTTTTCTGCTCCGCCCATGCCATCGCAAACGACCATGAAAACCTCATTATCGGAATTCATAAGAATCAAAGCTTGGTCTTCATTGGTTTTTCTAACCATGCCTATGTCAGTTTTATAGGCGTAAGTTCCATGATAATCGCTCATATTATTTACCTTCTTTTATCGTTCTTGCACGGAGTTGGCCGCATGCGGCGTCAATTCCAGTTCCCCATTCTTTTCTTACGGTGCAATTTAATCCGTGGGAATTTAAATATTCAGAAAAACGTTTAACATTTTCTCTAAGACTTCTTTCAAACGGCTTTTCCTTTACTGGATTTAGCGGAATAAGATTAATATAGCAGAAAACGCCTTTTAAAAGACTGACTAATTCTTTAGCATGCTCAATTTGATCATTGAGTCCTTTAATCATGATATATTCGAAAGTGACTCTTCTTCCGCTAATTTCAACATATTCTTTAACCGCAGGAATTAATTCTTCTAACGGATAAGCGTTATTTACTTTCATTAATGAAGAACGGATTTTGTTATTTGAGGCATGTAAAGAGATAGCAAGGTTAACTTGGATGCCTTCGTTAGCATATTTTTTAATGCCTGGAATTATGCCACATGTCGAGACCGTTATGTGTCTAGCGCCAATCGCTAGTCCTTTTGCTTCATTCATAATGTGGATAAAAGCGGAGACATTATCGTAATTATCGAATGGCTCGCCAGTTCCCATAACAACGATATGAGTGACATTTTCGCCAACTTCATAAAGTTTTTGGTTCATCACTATAACCTGGCCAACCATCTCAGCCGCACTTAAAACTCGGTCTTTTCTTAAAATTCCCGAAGCGCAAAACTCGCATCCCATTGGGCAGCCAACCTCAGAAGAAACGCAAATGGCGTTTCCGTAGTCGTAACGCATAAGAACAGTTTCGACTTTTGCTCCATCTTCCATATTCAAAAGGAGTTTTATCGTGCCATCTTCTGCTACTTGTTCAATTTGAACGGTTGGTAAAGTAAGACAATAATTTTCTTTTAGATTTTCGCGGAAAGTTTTTGATATGTCGGTCATTTGGTCGAAATCATAAACTTTTTTAACGTAAATCCAGGTGAAAAGTTGAGTAGCGCGGAATTTCTTTTCGCCAAGAGATTCCATTTCTTCTTCTAAGGCTTTAAGTGTGTATCCGAATAGATTTTTTTTCATAATTATTTGGTTTCAGCGGAAATTGTGTTTGCGGAATTTAAAGTTTTTTGATTAATGAGGGTTCCAATTGGAGCACCTGTGGTCAAGGAATTGCCATTCCTTTTCAATACGGCATAATAAACGGATGTCTCCCCATCTTCATATGGGAAACGTTGTTCCTCTTTAACAAATTGGAAATCAGGGTGATTTGCTAAGAAATCGATGATTGTTTGATGCCCTTCTTTTTTAGATATCGTATAGATAACATAGATGAGCAATCCGTCTTCTGCGACAAATTTAGCGCATTCATTGAGTGTTTCTTTTTCTTTTGCAAAAAGGTCATCCATGCCTTCTTTGTTGAAATGCATAAGATAATCCGGTTGTTCTCTAATCAAATCAAAGTTAGAGGAATCTGGTGCAGCGATGACTAAATCCTGCGGACGGGAGATTGAAACAAGTAAGGAATCGAGCGAAGAAGCGAAGAAATTAACGTTCTTTAATTCTTTTTGACGAATAAGTCTTGTTACATCAGCGTATTTCTCAATGGAAGGAACACCCATGTTGATCCCAATTGATGAACCATAATGTTCGATGATTTCTTTTAAGATTGAAGAATCAGCATTTCCATTATAAACAAAGAGTTCCTTTGGCTCTTCTATAGAATAGGTATCAATAAGTTCTTTAGTTATCGGCTTTTCTTTGAAAATCACACCTTCTTTTACAAGAGGATTTTTACGGAGGGATGTTTTTCCTTCGTAAGTGAGAACTCCTTCGATATTTGTCTTTTTGAAATCAGGATATTCTTTTATGACGTTTTCTGGGGATTTAACAGAAGTTCTAACGCGAACATAGGAAGAATATGGACGGCAATTTTTCTTCAAAATCTTATAGGTAACGCCAAAGCCATAATGTTCAAAAATCTTGAGCACCCATTCAGGGGTATTGAAACGCAAGGAAAGATAGCGATTCGTTGATTTAGAGATATTTTCCGGAATGAAAGGCGTATCTCCATCCATCTTTTCAATTAATGGTTTAATAGCTTCAAAACGTGCTGGTTCAACTTTCTTGCTTAATATCATCAAAGTTTCTTCTTTAGATATGTGCTTATAGAAACATAAATTAGCTAAGGCAAGATATGTTGCACGTTTTTCTTCAGAGAGCAAGTCGCGATATTCCTTTAAAAGGTATTCGAACAAGATATGATGGCGAAGTTCGCAGCCAACTAAGCCGGCCACAAAAGTACGCATTGGACGAATATTAACATCGGCTTGGAAAACTTTTCTTAAGGCTTCATTAAATTGAGTGCCGTTAACAATAATGTCCTCTAAAACTTTTTCGGATAAATCAAATTCTTGCATATCTTCCTCCTCTATTTGTTAAGTTTTAACGCTTCATCAAGTTTTTCTAAATCTTCTTCATGACCTTCAAAAGCATCTCCAAGATAGATTTGTTCTGGGTCATTGTAGTCTAAATCAGCTCTATCGCGTGGATCGCAATCGCAATCATCGCAATCACAATCATCATGATGATGTCCGCATGAGCATTCATGGTCGTTTCCATCATTATCGGATGTCTCTTCTTCATGGAGATTATCCCCCGTTAAAAAACGTGGGTAATCATGATTGATGTATTCATACGTTTTGCCTTCGAGGATGTATTCGAAATTGATTTCAACGTTAATCGTGAAATCTTTTAAAGTTTCGATTAAATAATCCGCTAAAGCGTGTTCAAAAACCTCATATTTCTTAGGAAGTTTTACATAAACTAATGTATTCCAGGAGGTTTGTTCTACTCCGTTGTGGAATAAAAGAGATTCGTAAGGTGAATAGAAGTTAACTTCTTCCTCGCTTGTTTCTAATAAATTAGCGATATTTGGGGTTGCCTCTTTTGAGTAATGCCCAACAACATATTGGTCTAAACCGAGAATTTGTATTGTAATCATTCTTGTGTATTTTCCTTCTAAAAAAGTATAGCACATCTTCCTAAAGGAAGAATATATTTAAAGAAGAAAAAATCAGTAATCTAAAGGATCGACATTTATTTTTATTTCAATTCCGGAAATTCCGTTAAAGGTTTTCATTAATTCTTTGAGTTTTTCTGTTACAGCTTGTCGTTCTTTAAATTTAAGTAACAAGACTCTTCTATATTTGCCATTATTCATCGAATAAAATGGCGTTATCGGGCCAATGATTTCTAACTTATCTAGATTGAAGGAAGCGAGGGTTTTCTTGAAATCATAAGCTGCGCCCATTGTTTTTTCTTCGGAAATCGCGGCAAATTCAAGAGTTATCAAATTGTAATAAGGAGGGTATTTTGTGATTTTCCTTTGTTTCATTTCGGTTATGAAAAAATTTTCATAATCTTGCTTTGCGCCAAGGGTTATTGCGTAGTGATTAGGATTGAATGTTTGGATTAAGGCATCGCCGTTTTTGCTTGAACGTCCGCTTCTTCCAACGGCTTGGGCGATCAATTGGAAGGTTCTTTCGGAAGCACGGTAGGTGGGAAGGGCGAGACCTATATCAGCTAAAACCACCGAACTTAACGTGACAAGAGGGAAATCATGTCCTTTCGCAATCATTTGAGTGCCGACTAAAATATCGTATTTTCCATCATGAAAATCTTTCAAAACATTTTCAACTTTTCTTGAAACTTTCGCTACATCGGAATCCATTCTAGCAATTTTTGCTTGAGGGTAAATTTCTTCTAGTTCGCGAACCACCCTCTCAGTCCCGTAGCCAATTCTTCGAAGAGAGGAATGTCCACATTCAGGGCATTTTTCAGGATAACGAGAAACATACCCGCAATGATGGCACTTAAGCATATTGTCTTCTTGATGAAATGTTAAATTGCCCCCACAATTTGGGCAAACAAATATATATCCGCATTTAGGACAATTAACGCCCGTCCAGTAGCCTCTCCTATTGATTAGCAAAAGAACTTGTTCACCTTTATTGAGTTTTTCTTGGATTTTCTTTTGCAAAGGGATGGAGATTTTTTCGCTGTTTTTTGCGAAATTGGATCTTTTAGTTAAATCAATTATTTCCGTTTGAGGGAGTGGCTTTTGATTTACTCTGGTTTTCATTTCAACGTAACCGTAAACGCCCTTATACGCCCTAGCCTTAGTTTCAAGCGATGGTGTAGCAGAGCCTAAAAGAACTTTGCATTTTTCCTTTTTTCCGCGCATTATGGCCACTTCTCTTGCGTGATAAAATGGCATGTTATCTTGTTTGTAAGATTCAACATGCTCTTCATCGAGAATGATTAAACCGATATTTTTCAATGGTGCGAAAACTGCGCTTCTAGCCCCAACGACTATCGAGGCTTTTCCATTCGCTATCCTTCGATATTCATCATATCTTTCAGCAGGAGTTAATTCGGAATGTAAAATGGCGATTTTCTCACCAAAACGTCTTGAGAAATATTCAACCATTCTTGGGGTGAGATTAATTTCCGGAACGAGCATTAAAACCGTTTTTCCTTCCAAGAATATCTTTTCGGAAAGACGTAAATACACCTCTGTTTTGCCAGATCCGGTGACCCCCTGTAGCAATATTACGTTTTTATCTGATGAAAGAATTTCTTCATAAGCTCGTTTTTGCTCATGACTCATTTCATGAATTTCTTCTCTTTCAGAAATGGGGATTTTATATCGTTCTTTTTCTATTGATACTATCTTTATTTTCTTTTTTTCAAGAAGTTTAGTAACGATTGATGGAGATCCTGCTTCTTTTTTAAGGATTGGCGAGTTGTTTTTTATTAAACGAAGGATTTCAATTTGCTTATCTGTCAATCCGTTTTCGTCATCGTTTACGATTGAAAGATATTTTTCATATGCAATCTTAGGGCCTTTAGTGGAGGACATCTTTGGGGAAAGGCTTAACGGAAGCATTGTTTGTATCACTGAAATCAATGGAGCAAAATAGTAATCCGCCACATCTTTAGCAAGTGAAAGCATTTCTTCATCTATAAGTGGTTCTTCGTCTACGATATCTTCGTCTTTAATCTCTTTTAATTTATATCCGTTTTCTTTTTCAAGCTCTTCTTCACTTTTTTCACAAAATTCAGAAGAAAGCACGAAACCCATGGCTTGATGTCCGTGAAAATCTATCTTTATGCGAAAACGGGGACCGATATTTCTCTCGCCTTTATAAATATAGGAAAAAGTTCGATCCAATGACCTAGTTCCGTATTCAGTTAAAACTTCTAGTATTCTCACAAAAATATTATAGCGTTTTTATTCTCTTTCCGATTCTTTCTTGATGATATTTGCGATTTCATTTGCACATTTATCAAGATTATCGTTGGTAACAGAATAGCGATAGTCTTTAATCATCGCCATTTCTCTAGAGGCTTGGGAAAGTCTGCTGGCAATAGTTTCTTCATTTTCCGTTGATCTTCCACGAATACGTTTTTCTAATTCATCAATTGATGGAGGGAGAATGAAAATCGAGCAAACGTTTTCTTTTCCGACAGCCTTCATTACTTGTTCGGCGCCATTAACGTCAATTTCAAGTAAGACATTAAAGCCCTTTTCACGCATCTCTTCAACTTTCTCTTTTGGCGTACCGTAATAATTTCCGACATATTGATTGGATTCTAAAAGGCCGCCTTCGGAGAGTGTTTTCAAAAAGTTTTCTTTACTAACGAAAAAATATTCGCGACCGTCTTCTTCCCCTGGACGCATATTTCTTGTGGTCATCGAAACCGAAAACCATAAATTTAGATTGTCTTTTTCAGTTATTTTTTTGCGGATCGTGCCTTTTCCGACCCCTGATGGACCAGAAATAATTATCAATAAGCCTTTTTTCATGACACTTAATTTAACATTTTTTGTGCTTATCGACAATATCGCATTATTTTTTCGTTATAATTGCGGGGTATGAAAAACAAGACGTTATCATCAAAAGACATAGAAAAATACGTTGCGATATTATCAACTTCATTAAAAGGAAGACATCTTTCCTCTCCAATAATGTACGCGAAAGATACATTTCTTTTTCATGTATCTGGAAAAGGCAAATCAACCCTAGTAATTTCGCTTAGCGGGGATTTCCCTAGGATTTATCTCACCGATGCCCCTTTTGACGGAAGCTCGTTTGATAACAACTTTCTAGCTATCCTAAAAAAAGAAATTTCTAATGCGTATATTAAAGATATTTCTCAAATTAATGGGGACCGTGTATTAAAAATCAGCGTTATTTCTTTAAATTCAATTTTCAAGGAAGAAGAGAAAAACATCTATTTAGAACTGCTTCCTCATCACCCGAATTTGATCTTATGTGACGAAAAAGACATAATTCTATCTGCATACAAGACTTCATCGCTGGAAAATAAACGCCCAATTCTAAAAGGATTGGGGTATTTGCCTTTGGAAAATAATTATGAATCGAAGGAAGAATCATCTTTTTCTATAGATGATTTTGAGACAACTTGCTTAGAAGAAGAGAAAAATATATACAAAAAGCGCAAAGAAGAAAAATTTGGATATGCAATAACTCATTTCAAGAATAGAAAAAAACTTCTTGAACGTAAAATCACCCATCTAGAAAAAGATAAAATTGAAGCAGAAAAACATCTCGATGACAATCTCAAAGGGGATGCAATTTACGTTTGCTACTCCGAAATAAATAATAAACAAGGATATTTTGATTATGAGGGAATAAGGGTTAACCTTGATCCATCAAGATCTCTAGCTCAAAATGCCGAACAATATTATAAGAGATCTAAGAAAGCTAAAGAGACTTTAAAAAGCGTTGAAATATTCCTTCAACAAACAAAAAACGAATTGGAAAACATCAACGATACATTGGCCCAAATTGAAATCGCAAATGAAAATTCGCTTGAGACATATGCTAATTTATTAAAAATTCCGGATGGAAAGAGCAAGAAAAAAGACGAGAAAACGTCATGCGGTCTTTCAAGCGACACCCTCCCTTATTTTATAAATTATAGCGGAACAAAGATTCTATTTGGAAAAAGCGCGAAGCAGAATACTTTTTTGACTTTTATGTACGACACTTCAAAAGAACATCTGTGGTTTCATATTGAAAATCGATCCGGATCGCATGTAATCATAAAAAAAGATGATCCAAACAATGATGAAATTAGAGTTGCGGCAGAGATTTGCTTGATTAATTCATCGCAAAAAGATGGCGATGTTTCTTACACGAAGAGAAAAAATGTTAAAAAAGGCCATGTATTGGGTGAGGCGATTCTCAAAGAATATAAAACAATTCATCTTAAAAACGTTTCTCTAGAAACGTCAAAGTTGCTAGAAAAAGCCGAACGCATTAAATTACGTTGATTTCTTCTTTTTTAGATGCTTTATTAGAGCAATAATTCCAACGCAAAGTAGACAAAGCAATGCCCCTACAGTTCCTCCTAAAGTGTCAATCCCAACATCCGTCCATGTGCAGCCTCTACCGGGGGTATAGAGTTGAATAAGTTCGGAAAAACCACCAATAACAAAACTGTAGAATAACGTTGAACCAGCTGTAACTAAAGCATATTTATCATCGATATCGGCACGCAAAAACAAGAACATAAATATAGCTTGAACCATAAAAAGCGAAAAGTGCCCAATCGATTTACGAACAAGATTTAAGAATTCTTTCATCGTATTTGTCTTAGCATCATACGTCGTAAATTTAACAGTAAGAAATATATCTTCGTTTTCTAATGATGTTATTTTCCCCTCGAAAGTATCAATCGTGCCAAAATTGACAGAACAATCTAGGGAATTGTTGCTGAGTATTTTTACGTTTGGACTATTTAAGGAAATATTGATTTGCTCTTTTGAAAGGCTGACACTTCTATTGTTGGCTAAAAACAAACCTCTAATGGTAAGGTCTCTTTCGGCAGGCACAGTAACATTTAAAACCCCCTCCGAATCCACGTATGAAGGTGCCCCATCAACCGTTATTCCATTAAGAAAATCGGGGCTTACTTCCCCAAAAGAGAGGGGAATTACAGTGGATATTTCGTTTTTTAATGAAGATTTTACTAGCAAAGATACTTCTTTTTCTTGAAGAGAGCCTTTTATTAAGCATGAGTTTTTTCCCGTTCTAAAAAGAAGGGCTCCAGCATCAATATTTTTATCATCAGAATATAGCGAAAAATCGAAAGCGTCATCAGTCTTATCATCGTTAAAAGTAAATGAAAAAGATTGACCACCAGTGAGATAATCAACATCACCGACCGCAAGGAAATCCCCCTTTTGTGAATATGAGATAGATGATGAGGGGAGGGATTTACTCGATTTAGAGATGTTTATTTCATAAGTAAAGGGACCATATGTTATCGTAGTATTTCCACTACTCTTTGCATAAATAAGGCCATCTTCATCAATGACGGCAATATTTGTATCATCTGAATGTCTTTCTAATTTATTTAAATCATAATATTTAGGGGAGAGCAGATTATCTTCTTTTCCATCCTTAAGAAAAGAAATTTCAGGCATGTAAGCCTCATTGATTTCAAGATTAATCGTAGTTGGTGAATTGTTTTTTAAAATATCATTTGAAGGAAAATAGCGCGGACATATATCAAAATTCAATGTAAAAATTAAATTTTCTGCTATATCTACACTTAGAGAAAAATCATTTCCCAATTTAAATGTAGTAATGTTCATTTGATAATGATCAGAACCAAGATTGATTAATTCTTCATTAACTTGAAAGGCATCATTTGAATCATCTTTATTAATCTTATAAATGTATTTTTTATATTCATTGTCTTCTAACTCTTTAAAGGTAAAAAAGAAATCGTATGTAGTTGTTGTGCCGATAACAAGCTCTTTTTTATCTTCGGTTCCGAATGTTATGTCATCAGTTTTAACCTCGTATGATACTGGAGCCGTTTCTTTTGAGAATTTATCTTCAGGAAAAAGGGCTTGGAAGATTTTCCCAACAAAATTTGATTGAGTGGCTGATGCTTGTCCTGGTATTGCGCTTTCAATGAGAATCAACGACGTAAGGAATATCCAAATCGCAAAGAATATATATGTAGAGATCGATTGTTTGCGTAAGGAAGGTTTTCTCATTTTTTCACCTTTCATCATTATAAAGTAAAATGGTAAGATATAAAGTATGAAGAAAAGATTTTTGCTACTCTCAATATTAAGCCTATCTTTGGTTTCTTGTAATAAAACGGAGACTTTTGACATCGATAAAGATTTCCAACTTTCAAGAAACGGCGATCTTTTTTCGGCGGATTTTGAAAACGCTTCTTACTTATCCGTTTCAAATAATCTTGACGCAACCGAAGCAATTGCTTCTATGGAACTTTCAGAAGGTGTTACTTTTATTCGCACTTCTGCATCTTGTTCTTCTTGCGTTAATTTCGAACCGACATTTCTTTCTTTCGTAAAAGAAAATCTCTTAGACATTTCCGTTTATTCAGATGGAACTAATGCTAATCGATATGCTTTAGAATATTCTGAATATCTAGGAGAAGATAATATCGAGCACGATGAAGAACATACCTTTTTAAATAGAACGCCAACATGGTATTACGCGTCAAAAGAGAAAGGTTGCAAAATCGCTTGTTGGGGAGGAGGAAATGATTATTTTTTGAGAACGTCCTTTTTCAAGAGCGCCTCAATCACTAATGTTTATAAATTCTCTTCGATATCTTTTTTAAAAAATGGATTAGAAAAAAATGATGGAGCTTTAGTTTATCTTCTAAATCAAAATATCTATCAATCTACGTCTTTTTATAAAGACAAGTTATATCCGTTAGCTAAAAAATCATCTAAACCTACCTATATATTAGACATGAGTAGAGTTTCATCATCTTCTATTAATGAAGTGAATGATTATTTTTCATCTTATTCTCTTATTTTAGGTGATAAAAAAGTCAGTCTCGATAATGAAACTGACCTAAATGCTATTCTTAATTCCTATTATAATTAATTTTTCTTGGCTCTAACGAATTTATCGAAGTCTTCGCCTTCCGAAATCGTTTTGAATTTGGCAAAGAAATATTCATCGCCCATAGCGTCTGCCATATGTTTTGGATATTGACCATGAGCACACATTGAGGAACCGTATTTTTTATAGATTTCTTCTTCCGTATACAAATAATTCAATTCATCGCGACGAGAGACTGAGAAAGCGTAAAATTTTTCCTTATTCATGTCTTGATAATTTTTATCGTAAGCGATGATATCGGCATAAATTTCATAGCACGAAACAGAATTTGCGTAATTGAGAAGATCTGGTGTATATCCTCCGGCAGGACGCATATTGCATTCCAAAGCGACAAATTCACCTTTCTTAGCGAACCCGTCTTTATCATTTTTAAGAACGAAAAATTCTATATGAAAGAATCTCTTTTTAATTCCAAATGCCTTTACCGTAGCTTTGCCAGCTTCAAGGAAGGCGTCTCTATCAACGTCATTGAATTCCAAATTGAAGGGGGACGTATAGTAATATTCGTCTTTTGCTTCGTTAACAACTTCGGCTACAGGAGTTGGAAAATGGTCGCACGTGCAGAAGACTACATTTGACGATGAATCGCAAATTCCATCGAAAGATATAATTTCTCCATCGATGAACTCTTCGATGATGAAAGTTTCTTCTAAGGTATTTTGTAACAACGAGCGAACTTCTTCTTCATTTTTTAAAGAATGGGATTGAGCCGCTCCAACGCCGACATTAGGTTTAGCAAAAAGCGGGTATCCGACATCTTTTGCGAATTCCAGGGTTTTTTCTATATCACTTGGCCCATCGACTAGAATATAACGCATCGTTTTCACACCAGCTTTTTGAAAACAGGCCTTCATCGCTGATTTTGCCTTGATTTTTTCCATTTCTTCCGGAAAGAAACCCGTTGTAATATTCAATTCTTTTCTTAAACGTGCATCTTGATATAGCCACCATTCATTATTTGATTCTAAATAATCTATTTTGCCATATTTTCTTTCAAAATAACGGCATGCCTTAAGCATTTCATCAAAAGAGCCGAGATTTGGTAAGAAATAATATTCCGTTAAAGCGTTTCTAAGTCTTGGAGAAGTTTCGTTATATGGTGTGTCCCCAATCCCTAGAACATTAATCCCTCTTGCCTTTAAAGATTCTACCCATTTGAAATATCTTTGCGGATAATTTGGCGAAACAAAAATGAAATTCATCTTATCCCTCTCCTTATTTAAATCTTTCCGATTCATTTAATAATTTTTCCGCCTCTTCTAAGGTTGAGGCAGCTAAGGCAATCTCGGTTAAAATGATTGTTTCTTCTCTTTTAACTTCAAGCGCGCCGAAAGAAACAGCAAAATAAATTTCTTCTTTATTTGTTTTGACAATCTTTAAAACACCTTTTTTCGCAAGTGGAGCAATCAATGTCGTATAACCTGGCATAATGCCAAGAGGTCCTTTATTAGAAGGAACCGAGACGTATGATACTTCTCCTTTAAATGCCGTTCCGTTAGGCGTTAAAACGCTCAAATTCAAAGAAGGCATTATTTAGCCTCCATTTCTTTGGCTTTTGCTATTACATCTTCTATCGAACCGCAATATAAGAAGGCGCTCTCTGGATACGAATCATATTTTCCGGATAATATTTCTTTAAAGGAACGAATTGTTTCAGAGACTGGAACATAGATGCCAGGGAAACCATTAAAAGCTTCAGCAACGTGCAAAGGTTGAGAAAGGAAGTTACGGATTCTTCTTGCTCTTGCAACTGTAGCTTTATCTTCATCTGAAAGTTCATCAATACCTAAAATAGCAATGATATCTTGTAATTCTTTGTATCTCTGAAGAATCTTTTGGACGGAGCGAGCGACTTCATAATGCTCTTCGCCTAAAATATCAGGATCAAGAATATTCGAAGTTGATTCAAGAGGATCAACGGCAGGGAAAATGCCAAGTGCCGCTGTGTTTCTATCGAGAATCGTTTTAGCGTCAAGATGCGAGAAAGTCGTTGCAGGTGCAGGGTCGGTTAAGTCGTCAGCAGGAACATATACGGCTTGAACAGAAGTAATCGAACCCGCTTTCGTTGATGTGATTCTTTCTTGCAATTGACCCATTTCATTTGCAAGAGTTGGTTGATAGCCAACGGCTGAAGGCATACGTCCTAAAAGGGCCGATACTTCAGAGCCAGCTTGCGTGAAACGGAAAATATTGTCGATAAAAAGGAGGACGTCTTGATGTTTTTGATCACGGAAATATTCCGCCATCGTTAAACCAGTTAAGGCAACTCTCATACGAGCTCCCGGCGGTTCATTCATTTGTCCGAAGCAAAGGGCGGTATTTTTCAAAACTCCGCTTTCTTTCATTTCGAAATAAAGATCGTTTCCTTCACGTGAACGTTCTCCAACGCCAGCAAAAACGGATATTCCGTTATGTTCGGAAGCAATATTGAAAATCAATTCTTGAATAAGAACTGTTTTACCAACGCCAGCACCGCCGAATAAGCCGATTTTGCCACCACGAACATAAGGGCAAAGAAGGTCGATAACCTTAATGCCAGTTTCTAGCATTTGCGTGGAAACGTTTTGCTCGGCAAAACTTGGCGCATCACGGTGGATTGGCATATGTTGAACATCAGAAAAATCTCCGCCTAAATTATCGATAGGTTCGCCAAGAACATTAAACATTCTGCCTAAAGTCTTTTCACCAACTGGAACAGAAATCGGAGCGCCTGTGTCAATGACTTTCATTCCTCTTGCAACGCCCTCTGTTGCGCCCATGGCTACGCATCTTACTTTATCGTCGCCTATATGTTGCATGACCTCAACAGTTAAAAGATGCTCGGCGTCTATTTCAACTTTCAAAGCAGTTAAAAGGTTAGGCAAGTGTTTGTCATTAAATCTTACGTCGATAACTGGGCCGACAGCTTCAACTACCTCGCCCTCAAACAAATCTTGGGTTTTCTTTTCTTTCATATGTTTGGTCTCCTTTTTATTTACTAGCGTTAGCTCCAGATGCGACTTCGGTTATTTGTTGCGTAATGCTGGTTTGACGCGCTTTGTTATATTCAATCGTTAATTTGCCAAGCAACTCATCGGCGTTATCGTTTGCGTTATCCATTGCCGTTCTTCTTGATGCCTGTTCAGAAAGATTCGAATTAAGTATGATTTCATTAAGAACACCAGTTAGATATGATGGCATTAAGGTATGAATCATTTTTCGCGGTTCTTCATCAAAAAGCGGCGGAGCGAACTCTTCATCAGTCCATTTGCTTCTTGCTATTTGCACAGGCAAGATTTGGAAAGATGAAGGCTTAAATGTAATCGTATTGATGTAACGAGTATAAATAATTCTTATGGCTTTATATTTTTTAGCGTTGAAGTCTTCTTTAAGCTTCATCGCAAAAGCATGAATTTCTTCAACCTTACTATCCGATGAAATATTTACAAAATCCCCTATGATTCTGCCTTCAAATTTAGAATCGCGGGCATAATGGTTATATGCTTTGCTACCAATCGGAATAATGATATCGCCATCATTTATTTCAGATTCGGCATATTTGAAAAGATTATTGTTATAAGCTCCACAAAGACCCATATTTGAAGAAATTACGACATAGAGAATTGGAAGATCCCCTTCATTCATTTTCGCATAATGGGATGCCTCTTTCGATTTGTCGGAAGCAAAAACCCGGCTGAAAAGAGAAAGGAATTCTTTGGAGTATTCGTTTCCTTTTTCATGCATACTAGAAAAACGTTTGGTCTTTACAGTTGCCACGAGTTCCATCGCTTTGGTGATCTTCTCGGTCCCTTTAATGGAGTTTATTCTTCTTTTTGTTTTTGCTAAAGATGGCATATAAAACTAGTTCTTCCTTGTCTTTTTAAAAGTTTCAATTGCTTTAGATAGGGTTTCTTCGCTTTCTTTTGAGAAGGCTTTTTCCTTATTTAAGGTTTCAATTAATTCTGAATTATTAGTGTGGACATAGTGAAGCAAGTCGTTTAAGAATGGATTCACTTGTTCAATTTCTAAATCATCTAAGTAACGACGATTGACGGCAAAGAGCTCGATGACTTCATCAATCATATCCATCGGAGCCCAATTCTTTTGTTTTAAGGCCTCCATAACGATTCCACCATGTGTGAGAATGCGTTTTGTTTCGGCGTCTAAATCTGAACCGAATTGAGCAAAAGAGAGATTTTCTCTATAGTTAGCAAGTTCTATTTTTAAGGATTTAGAAACTTGTTTCATTGCTTTGATTTGGGCTGAAGAGCCAACACGGGAAACCGATAAGCCGGAATCAACAGCAGGTCTTTGACCAGCGTTAAAATAATCGGAAATGAGGAATATTTGTCCATCTGTGATGGAGATGACATTTGTTGGGATATATGCAGAAATATCGCCAGCTTGGGTTTCGATTATAGGGAGAGCAGTGATTGAACCTCCGCCATATTCAGGCGCAAGTTTGCAAGCTCTTTCAAGCAAACGAGAATGAAGGTAGAAAATATCGCCAGGATATGCTTCTCTACCAGGTGCCCTTCTTAAAAGAAGAGATAATGTACGGTAAGCTACGGCGTGTTTTGAAAGATCGTCAAAAACAATAAGTACGTCTTTTCCTTCTTCCATCCACTCTTCAGCCATAGCGATGCCAGAAAATGGGGCAATGTATTGTTGTGGTGCGGATTGGGAGGCCGAAGCGTTAACTACAGTAACGTAATCAAAACAGTTTTTTTCTTTGAGACGGTTAACGATGCTAGCAACCGTAGAATTCTTTTGACCAATGGCGACATAAACACAATTAACGTTTTTGCCTTTTTGGTTAACTATCGTATCGATGGCGATCGATGTTTTGCCAGTTTGACGGTCCCCAATGATAAGTTCTCTTTGTCCTCGTCCAATAGGAATCATTGAGTCTATGGCTTTAATACCAGTTGCTAAAGGAGTATCGACTGATTTTCTTGTCATAACACCAGGCGCTATTCTTTCGATAGGTCTTGTTTTTGTGTATTCAATTGGACCAGCTTCATCTAATGGCAAACCTAAAGGAGAAACGACTCTTCCTAATAAAGAATCGCCAACGGGAACTTCAACAACGCGGTTAGTTCTTTTAACCGTGTCTCCTTCTTTAATAGAGCGATCTGAACCAAGCAAAACCGCGCCAACATCATCGGCGTTCAAGTTCATAACCATGCCATAAACATCGTTAGGGAAAAGCAAAAGTTCACCTAACATAGCTCCCTTTAACCCATATACAGAAGCAATTCCGTCACCAACGGATATAACAGTGCCAACGTCACTGCTTTCGATTTGTCCGGCGAAGGATTTTATTTGTTCTTTGATTAATGCGCTAATTTGATTAGTGTCTAGTTTCATACGGAGCCTCCTTTCAATAATTTATGACGTAGAGAATCAATCTTGTTTTGAATTGAACCATCATAAATCTTCCCATCAAGGGCAATTTTGATTCCTCCAATAAGGTTTTTATCAATCTTGTTTAGGAGGTGAACTTGGCAATTTAATTTTGTTTCGAGCGCTTTTTCTATTCTGGATACTTCTTCCTCGCTTAATGGGGAAGTAGAATAGAGCAGGCCCTCTTTTATGCCGAGATATTCATTTGCCAAAGTCCTGTATTCTCTGAATATCTCACGAATTGAAGAAATTAGATGCTTTGACGCAAGAAGTTTCAAAAAAGGTAAAAGCGATGGGCTTTCTAGTTTTCCAAATGCCTTATCTAAAATTGAATTTATTTGATCAAGCGATATTTTGTGCGAAGAAAAACATTCTAAAAACGAAGGATCGCTAGTAAGAATTTCTTCCACTTGTTTAATTTCTTTTAGATAAATGTCGACCTTATTTTCTTCCTTGGACAAAGAGAATAGGGCGCTTGCATAATTTACATAAACTTCTTCATTCATGTTTTTAGCCTTTCTTCTCTAAATCAGAGGCAATTCCATCGAGAATTTTTTTGTTATCTTCTTCGTTAATTTCACGAGCAAGAATCTCTTTTGACGCATCAAGAGCTACATTGACGATTTCTTTGCGAATCTCATCACGAGCTTTTTGCTTTTCTTGTTCGATATTATTCGCAGCTTTTTCTTGTTCCATGATTGCTATGTTTTTGGCATCTTGAACAATTAAATCAGCTTGCTTCTTGGCGTTTTCCTCGGCTTTAGAAATGATATCTTGCGCTTCAGTTTCGGCAGAAGAGATTATCTCATCTGATTGGCTAAGGATGCCTTCATAATGTTTCTTTGCATTTTCGGCATCTCTAATATTGCCTTCTATATAGTCTCTTCTTTTTTCGGAATACCTTTTTAATGGCTTATAGCCAACAAAGAAAAGCAACACAAAAAGCACTATCAACGCTAAAAGGTTGATTAATAGAGCCCAAAAATTTCCAAAAATCTTACTTAAAAAATCCTCTGGTTGAAATGGGGCGGACGAAGCATCTTCTAATATGTATAGCAAAATGTTATTCATCCAAAAATTACTCCAATTACAAAACGAAAATAATTAAAATAGCAACAATTAAGCAGTAAATAGCCGTGGATTCATCAAGAGCAACGGCAACGATCATGTTGCTTCTTAATTTGTCCGCCATTTCAGGATTTCTTGTCATTCCGTCGATTGTGTGGCAAGCAATCCAGCTTTCACCAAGAGCGGAAATCATACCGAATGCAACGCAAATAGCGGCGGCAATAGCCTTTAAACCAACATCAGTCATCTTTTTATTCCTCCTATAACTTCTGTTTTTGTATCTTTTTGTTCATAAGCGAGCAGTTCTTTTGGGACTGGGCGGAAGGCAAGATAAACATTGTCTTCGTCCATTGGCTTCTCTTGAGCGATCCAAAGGGATGAAAGGGAAGCAAAAACCATGGTTTGAACAAACCCGGAGAACAAACTAAAGTAAGCATTGAGAATTCCAATCGGAATTGGTGAGAGAATAGTCCCCGACCAATATGGGAAGGAATTCCACCAGCTGCTCCACGATGAAGTTGCACTTACAACCTCTAATGAAGCGCCCAAATTAGTGAAAATGGAAGCCGATAAGCTTGAAAGAGCCCATTGCAATAATGTGATGATAACTGTTCCAGCCAAGGCATTTCCGAACATACGCATCGTGGTTGAGATAATTGGCGACCACATTGTAATAAGATTAACTGGCAAGAAGACAGGAAGTGGATCGATATATCTCTTTAAATATGCCCAATGTTGATATTTAATAGCAACAGCATGAATCCAGAAAAACATGATAAGAGCTAAGCAAAGCGGACCTGGCAACCAGTCAATAACCGAAGGAATGCCAAATAAAGACGCATTGAAGGCGATGAATAAATAAGCCCACAAAGTAAAGAAATAGCCAGTCCATAACTTGGATGAGTTCCCCATGTTATTTATCGTAAAGTTACTTACGTAATCATAATAAGCATCAGCCCAGAATAAGATTCCTCTTGGAGCTTTCTTATAATCGCCATTTTTAACAGCCTTATTGGCTTTAACCCCAACTATTCCGCCTAAAATAAGCAAAACAACAATAATTAAAAGAGACGAGAAAAGAGGGCCTACAAGATGCTCAAGATCAAAAGTGAGCATGTCTTTTAGTCTTTCGCTTAAATCAACCGCTAAAAACATTACTTGACCTCACTTTTGCTGCGACTTTTTCTAGAATCTAGGAAATGGCAAACGAGAATTATCGCATTCATTGGTAATAAAGAAACAAATGCCGTCCAAAAAGAAAACATGTCAAATCCGCCTAACCATTCCGGTTTAAAGGTGCAGATTCCAGATAATAAAAGAACTAAAACGTAAAGCAATGGTCTTAAAAATGATGAGAGAACAACCAAAGGGAGATTCTTTGTCGTGTCTTTGCTAACCACTCCATTCGACATCTTAATCAAAGTAACGTAGGCGATTAAAGAAACGATTGAGCCAAGCAACCATCCATTTGGATATTGATAGCCTTTGTCTAATCCAAAAAAGTATAGGGGCATTAAGGCTAGATACACCACTGCATCTAGTATGACAAGCCAGAAGAATATTTTGGAATCGCGGTTTAGTTTAAGATAGAAATTCAACATTTTTTCGTACCTTCGGTATTTTAGCATTTTAGAATTTTTTTGTCCCTTAAATTTTTTAAAATTTATACATTCGCATTTAATTGTTAAAAAAACACGTTTAAAAGTTATGTAACAATGTATGAAAGCGCTTGCATTAAATATCTGAATTATATATCATATTGGGCAAAGCAAATTTGCCTTTAATCACAGTTTTTATCGATAACAAGGAGGAAACTACACATGCAAAAATTTAAAATAACGATTAACGGAAATGAAAGAGAATTTGATAAGAAAGTTTCCGTTTTGTCTTTGCTTAGTGATGAGCAAAGAACTAATAAGAATATAATTTGTGCAAAAGTTAACAATCGCGTCAGAGAGTTAACGTATGAAATTTATTATGATGCTAACGTTGAATTGCTGGATTTAACATCTTCTCAGGCCATGAAAATGTATGAAGCATCCTTGAGATATCTTCTTTCAATGGCTTTTGCAAGAGCATATCCTTCTCTTCATATTCGCCTCGCATATAACATTTCACGTTGTATCTCGATTCATTTGCTTGATCCTAGTGTCCATGCAAGCAATGCTATGTTAGAAAAGGTTAGCAAAGAATTAGAAAATATCGTAAAAGCGGATTTCCCGTTAAAGAGGCTTGTTGTTCCTAATTCTGAAGCAGAAAAAATCTACGATGAAAGAGGATTTGCCGATAAGAAGGCCATTCTCGTATATCGTCCAGAAAAAACCGTTCATCTTTATGAATGCGATGGATATTTAGACTATATGTACTCCCACTTAGTTCCATCCACTGGATATTTGTCTTCTTATAAGCTTCATCTTTACGGAAACGGGTTCCTTGTCCAATATCCTCGTAGCGAATGTCACGGAGAGATTCCTGAATTTGAAGATGCACCTACTTTCAGAAAGATTCTCAAAGAATCCCATGACTGGGCGAAAGTTGTCGGAATATCCACGGTTGCGGGAATCAATGACGAAATTAAAACATCTGGCGTGGCGGAATTAGTTAACGTTTGTGAACACAGGCATAATCGTCAAATCGCCGAACTCGGTCAAATGATCGAAGACGATATCAAAGATATAAGAGTCATTTGTATCGCAGGCCCTTCCTCTTCTGGCAAAACAACGTTTGCAAACCGATTAAGAATTGAACTTCTTTCAAGAGGAATTAAGCCAATTAGAATTTCAACCGATGATTACTATAAGCCAAGGGAAGAGACTCCTCTTGGAGAAGACGGCCTCCCCGATTATGAATGTTTAGAAGCAATTGACATCAACTACTTCAATGAAAACATGCTTTCTTTGATCAACGGAGAAGAAACCGAATTACCAAGATTCGACTTCACGGTGGGGCATCGCGTTCCTGGAAGAAAGGTTAAATTGGAAAAAGATCAACCGATTATTATTGAAGGCATCCATGCCTTAAACGATCGTTTGACATATCAAATTCCAAAGAGCCAAAAATTTAAAATCTTCATCTCCCCTCAAGCTCAAATCAACCTAGATGATCACAATCCTCTTTCTTTGACGGATTTACGTTTATTAAGAAGACTCGTAAGAGACAAGAAATTTAGAAATTCATCCGCGGAAGAGACTTTCTCTCTTTGGGGGAAGGTCAGAGCAGGCGAATTCAAATGGATTTACCCTTATCAAGAAGGATGTGACTATGTCTTTAATTCATTCTTGCCATATGAATTAGCAATAATGAAAAAATACGCCATGCCATTGTTACAAAGTCTCCCTAATGATTCTCCATATCATTCAGATGCCCATCGTTTAATCGGCATGCTTAAATATTTCATCGACATGTCTGACGAATGGGTTCCATCAAATTCCTTAATGAGGGAATTCATAGGTGGTTCTTGCTACGCTGATGTATGAAAATTAGCCTTGTTTAACAAGGCTTTTTTAATATGTTTATATCGGATACAACGGAGACGTGTATCAAACTTTCTTATCATCGTTGAGTTTTTGCCAACGTTTTTGCATTAATGCGTATGCGGCATTTAACTCAGAACGATAAAGGGATTGCATCTTAACGTAGGATTGTTGTTCTTCCTTGCTTGTGGTCGAAAGATATAAGGATGAAAACACCTTCTCAATGCGAAAGAAAGACTCATATAGGTTTATTAAGCTAATCAAATAGAAATAAGTTTTTCTAGAATAGATTAACAATGGAGAAGAGTGGGCGATTTCCGAAGACATTTCATAGACTTTGGAGTAATCGCGAAGTTTGGCTGCTCTTTCAACGCCGTCGCGGAAATTTAGTTTGAAGCCTTCTTCTTCCTCGATATGCGGAATAGCGTAAAGCCAACCGTATTCAATAAAACGTTTCATGTCTTTGCTCTTAAGATCATGTTCTTTCATCTCGGATTTGATTTGCTCGAAAACCTTATCGGTTTCTTCTTTAGTTGGCATGCCACTTCTAAAGCATAGGGCATATTGCAAATGCTTAAGATATTTTTCAATAATTGGTTGACCGTAGCGAACCAAGCAAAGCAAAATACATTCATTTTCGTGCAAGGTTCTCCAAGTCGAGAATGCTTCAGTTTCAAAGCCGCCAGTTAGCAAAGAAAGAATGCATTGCGCCATCGAAAAACCTTTTTGCAAGATATCAACAATAAGAGTTTGCTGAGGGTTTCCTTGCTTATATCTAGAAAGCATCCCAAGAATGAAATTTATATATAAGGATATAGTCGAAATTTCTGGTTGAAAACGGTTCGATGAGGCGGAATTCTTAAAAGAAAGATGCTCATTTGTATAGTATTTATCTAAAGCGATAGAAAGAAGAAATTGTTCATATTGGTCTTCTTTGATGAGATCTTCTTCTTTATCATCTTGATGAGTTTGCAAATAAAAATGATGTTCATTGACTAGATATAAGGTCAAAGTTACATCATTAATGTCCAAATTAGCGATGGTGCCGTTATTTTCGGCAAAGCCTTCAGAGGATTCTTTAGCATCTACGTATAAAGTGTAGAGAAATTCTCTATTCAAAGTCGGAGAAACTTTTAAAGCGTCTAGCAATGAATAATATTTCTCTTTTTCTAAAATCCTTTTCATAGGCTTATTCTACATTCTTTTTATGATTTTTAAACAAAAATATCTTTAAGAGGAAAAGAAAAGTTACATCAGTAACATTTATTATTTTTCCAATTCGTAGCCAATTGCCATGTTTCCAGAAAGAGAATTGAGATAATGAGCGATAATGTCTCCTTCTTTTTTGTAACCAGAAATGATGATTTCTTTATCAATAAAATGTTTTTCGGGATTAGTTTCCGTTTCAAAGAGTTTGATCATCCCATCCAGAGTCATGATTTCAAGATTCAAAGAAAAAGATTCCTTAAGATTTTGATAATAAGGCAATCTTTCTTTTATTGAGATAATAACGTATTCTTTTTCAGGCAAAAATTTAATCATGCCCACATATTATAGCTAATTTTTGGGTTTATAGGCACGAGTTGCTTTAACTGCCTCTTGCCATCCTTCATAAAGTTTATCCGCTTCTTCTTTTTTCATTTGAGGAACGAAACGTTTTGAGCATGTGTGATTTGATTCGATTTCTTTAAGATCCTTCCAAAAACCACAGCCTAGACCAGCTAAATACCCAGTGCCTAACGCCGTCGTTTCAACGCAAGAAGGCAATCTAACCTCAGCTTGAAGAATATCGGCTTGGAATTGCATTAGCATATCATTCGCGGATGCTCCACCATCAACTTTTAGCACTTTTAAGTCAAGTCCGGCATCATCTTGCATAGTTTTAATGACGTCCGTCGATTGATAGGCGATTGAATAAAGAGCGGCTCTAACGATATTGTGACGATCAGCTCCACGAGTTAAGCCGAAGATTGCTCCTCTTGCATCGTCATCCCAATAAGGCGTTCCTAAACCAACAAAAGCCGGAACTACATAGACTCCATTTGTATCAGGCTTTCTTGAAGCGTATTCCTCAGACTGAGACGAATGTTTGAACCAAGCCATCTCATCTCTAAGCCATTGCACTACCGCTCCGCCAATAAAGACCGAACCTTCTAAAGCGTATGTAGTTTCATCGCCGATCTTCCAAGCGATTGTCGTAAGCAAACCATTATTAGAGATAATTGGCTTATTCCCACAGTTCATAAGCATGAAACAGCCTGTTCCATAGGTATTTTTTGATTGGCCTTTTTCAAAACAGCATTGGCCAAATAAGGCGGCTTGTTGGTCGCCAGCAACGCCAAAAATATGAACTCCGCCAGAGAAGAATGAGGCTTCGCCAAAGTCAGCATCGTTGTTTTTAACTTCAGGAAGCATGTTTTTGTTAATCTTCCACATCTCTAACAATTCTTCATCCCAGCATAAATCCTTTATATTAAAGAGAAGAGTTCTTGAAGCGTTTGAATAATCTGTGGCATGAACTCTGCCTTTTGTCATCTTGTAAATAATCCATGTATCAATAGTTCCGAAAAGAAGGTCGCCCGCTTCCATTTTTTCTTCGGCGCCTGGAACTTTTTCAAGAATGAAACGAATCTTTGACGCAGAGAAATAAGGGTTAATTCTCAAACCTGTTTTTTCACGGATAAGTTCCATCTTATCTAAATAACGTTCACAAATATCTTGGGTTTGTTTTGATTGCCAAACAATAGCGTTATGAATGGCTTTGCCAGTTTTTTTATCCCAAATAACGGTCGTTTCTCTTTGATTGGTGATACCAATTGCAGCGACTTCATCCATTGACGCCCCGGAAACAATCAATAATTCATTGATGACATCAACTACGGAAATCCAAATTGAATTAGCGTCTTGTTCTACCCATCCTGGTTTTGGATAGAGGCATTCAACTGGACGTTGAGCCTGATAAAGTTTTTCTCCAGATTTGGAAATAAGGATAGCGCGAGTTGACGTCGTGCCTTGATCGATTGCTAAAATATATTTCTTCATGTTATTTATATGTCCTTTCGGATATGTTGTAACTATTATCTTACAAAAAAGAGTAAATAAAAAGGACTTTGAATCAATCAAAGTCACTTTTTTTAAATAACTTAAAAATTCTTATTAGCTAGAGCGTTTTCGATTTCGGAAACTTCCTTGATGATGCCCTTTGTTAAGACCTCACAGCCATCATTTGTAATAAGTAAGTCATCCTCAATACGAATGCCAATTCCTTTATCAGCCATATAAAGCCCTGGTTCGTTAGAAATGACCATTCCGGATTCAAGCGGCAAAGTTCTATAATCTCTAGAATTTACATTCATATATGGATCGTGAGTATCTAAGCCAATGAAGTGCGATATACCATGGAAAAAATAATTGTGGATGTCTTCTTTATTTTCTATGAAGCCTGCAGCTAAGCATTCTTTTGCAAGGTATTCTTCTGCTGTTTTTTGAAGTTCTTCAATCGTTACGCCAGGCTTAGCTTTATTGGCGATTGTTTTATTGCATCCTAAAACCATTTCATATATTTGTTTTTGCAATGGCGTGAATTTGCCATTTACCGGAACGGTTCTAGTTACATCGGCACAATAGAAATTCTTTCTTGAGCCCAAATCGGAAAGAAGCAAATCGCCATCCTTTAGTGTATCCATCGGATTTGGGTAATGGAGGACGGTTCCATGAATTCCCGAAGCCATGATCGTTGGGAAAGCCAATCCTTCATAGCCATTTAAATCATTAACGGTTTTGTTGAAAAGATCAGCCAATTCATATTCTTTCATTCCTACTCTCATGCAAGACCAAACCGAATAAATGCCAATTCTTGTCGTTTCGATAGCGGAACGAAGCTCAGCGATCTCTGTCGCAGATTTTCTTAAACGAAGAGTCGTTATAAGAGGGTAAGCATCAGAGATAACAACGTCGCTATAAGTTGTTTCCAAAGTTCTCTTAAGATCTTTAGTGGTCATATCATCTGCAATTTTGATTTCACGGTCTAAATCGAGATAAAGTTTATTTATTTCACCGTAAACTTGGAATTTAGGATTTAAAATCTCATCAATTTTAGCCGTTAAAGAATCAATGACTTGGACATTTTTCAAGCCGGAAATTTTGGTTGCTTCTTGTGGTGTGAGACGTTTCCCATACCATTTCTCTTTTCTTTCATCAAATGGAGAAATAAACAAGAATTCTTTCATCTCTCCGTATGAATTGACAAGCAAAAGGGCAGAGTCTTCTTGATTGATGCCGGTCAAATAATGGAAGTTTTTATTCACTTCAAATGGATAAGTTTCATCAGCTGAACTTATTTTGCTGACCCCCGAATATAAAACAAGGGCAGAATTATTGTCCATCATAGCGAGTAAGCGAGAGCGTCTCTCTTCGAATTCACTTGCGTTAATCATTGCTTATCCTCCTTTTCGTTAATATCTCATCTTTTTCTAAAATTTTAGCATTTGGAACATTTTCCAAGGCCGCTAGAATGATTTTATCATTTCCTTCTAAAGAAATCGTTACCGAAATGTCATAAATTACATCTTTTATTTCGACGTCTTGGTCTTTGAGCTTACGTTTCAAGAACTCAAAATCGGAATACGATAGCTCGACTTTTTTTCTAGAAATCCAAATTTCCCTAGCAAAACTCCCTTCTTCTATAAGCAAAGATGATGCTTCACGGTATGTTCTAGTGAGTCTAGAGAGCCCTAATTTCGTTCCGCCAAAATATCTAACGACGCAAAGGAAAGCGTGATCGATTTCCTTTTGGGTGAGCAAGGTTAGTAAAGGAATTCCAACCGATCTAGACGGTTCGCCATCATCGCTCGCTTTTTCATAAGGCGTAAATCTAGCCGCGTAAGGATAGTGGGTTGCCTTAGGGTACTTTTCCTTTATTTGTTTAAGAACATCATCAATATCTTCAAAAGAATCAAGAGGAACTAAAATCGCAATAAACCTTGAGCCTAAGACATTTATTTCTTTTTCCTGATATGAATAAGGGACAAGCATACCTAAGCATTATAGCAAATTGTCATTAAAAATATGGATGAAATATCTATGATATTGCCTTAAAATGTTTTTTATGAAATATATATCGAATCCCTTTAAAAAAGTTAAATGCGAAGAATGCGGAAAAAATTACGATTATCTTCGCGATGAGTGTCCTTCTTGTAAGGCTAAAAACAATCTTGACGACCCAAAAAAACGTTCTTTTTCCTCTCTCTTGCCTATTGGGCCGGTTAGAGAAATAGTCCTCTTCTTGTTTGGGTTTGTTTTGCTAACTTGCGTTGCTCAAATAATCGGAGTCATTCTTTTGACTCAGCAAGCAGTAGTTTTAAGACAATCTGGGTTAAGCGGAGAAGAACTTACAAACGCTTTAGCTGAATATTCCTCCACCGCTAACTTCTCAATGATTCTTAACGATAGCACATATATTACAATCTTTGTTGCGATGCTTTTATTTTTATGGAAAGACAATATTAGGCTTTTTAAGTCTTTCTTATCATATAAAGTTTTAGTTGGTTTAGGATTTGGGTTTGCCTTAATCATCCTTTCCTCAATTTGGGGAATTATCTCCGAAAAGCTAGGAGCGGGGACTAATATTAACCAAGGCGCAGTTGAATCAACCGTTGTTCTATCTCCTGCTTTAGCCATTATTGTTACAGGGCTTGTTGCTCCATTTGTTGAAGAATTAACTTATAGAGTTGGTGCCTTTACATTCTTAAAACGTATTAATACCGTATTAGCTTATGTGGTTGTCAGTTTAGTCTTTGGCCTTATACACATGAAAGACTTCTCTTCGCTTAATGAATGGCTTTCTTTCCCTTCTTACTTAATCGCAGGTCTATGTCTCTCTTTCGCATATGATAAGTTCGGATTCTCTGCCTCCTTTAGCGCGCATGCCCTTAACAATCTTTTATCCGTCATATTAGTTTTGGCTCAGCAAAAATAAAAACATGAAAGAAAAAGCATTAGTTTTAAATGAATTTTGGATCAAAGTCATCGCCATATTTAGTATGACATTGGATCATATTGGCTATTTCTTGCAAGAATATGCCGTTAATAATGCCATAATGGCAA
Source organism: Hallerella sp. (assembly GCA_963648925.1). Classification (GTDB taxonomy): domain Bacteria; phylum Bacillota_I; class Bacilli_A; order RFN20; family CAG-826; genus UBA4951. Next base: position 38,915 of record CAVJFO010000009.1, on the reverse strand, counting down.
ACACAGGTTTAGTCTTCCGCGTCTTAGGAAGAATCGCTTTTCCTTTATACATTTTCATGTTAGCGGAAGGTTTAAGAAAAACCCATGATCGGCTTAACTATATATTACGTTTAGCTATCCTATGGGGCGTTATTTTCGTCGCTCAATTTATTATCAACAGCGTTCAGCCATTAGGTTTTACCTCTCCCCTTGCTCAGGCTTTCACTGATTTACTTTGCTATGCCCTTTTTATCTATTTTTTGGAAATGAAAGGCGCTTGGAAAGTTTTAAGCGTCATTCCTTTAGCGTTTGTGATTATTTGTTACGCTATGCAAATTTCAGAAGTTTACGCTTCCTTTAATAACATGACATCCAACTGGTCTACTGTTATTCCTGAATGGGCAAGATGCGCTTATTCTTTGATGGGATTCATAATGTTCTTGGGTTTCTATTATGCTAAGCCGTTTGCTTTAAAAACTTTGGAGAAAATGGAAAAGAAAGCCGAAATCGATATGTCACCCTATAAGGAAGGCAAGAAATTTCAAAGCTTAATTAACACGATTTGCGCAACGGTTATTCTTGTCGTAACTCTAGTATTTTGGACGATTTCCTATCTTTGGCCACAAATCGACCCTTACTTCCTTCTAATCCCCCAATCATACGCCATCCTATCGATATTCGTTTTGATTTTCTACAATGGAGAACGCGGTTACAACAAAAAATGGTTTAGATATTCAGCTTATTTATATTATCCAGTGCATATCGTTTTGATTGCCTTGATATTTGGTTTAATATTTAAGTAACAAAGGAGTTAATAGTTATGATTAAAGAAATTGAAACAGTCGCAGAATTTGATGAAGCAATAAAAGAAGGCAAAGTCTTAGTTGATTTTTATGCCGTATGGTGCGGACCATGCAAGATGCTTGCCCCAATCGTTGAAAAAGTTATCGAAGAAAATCCTTCGTATACCTTACTTAGAGTTGATGTTGACAAAAATGAAGATTTAGGAAGAAGATACGGAATTGCTTCTATTCCAACTCTTATTTTCTTCAAAGATGGCACTTTAGTTAATGAATCTGTTGGTTATATCAGCGAAGAATCAGTGAAGAAATTTATCGAAATTGCATAATTTTAGAAAAAACATTTTGATTGTTTGCCTAAGGTGTGATATATTTTCTCTCGCACTGATACGGACCATTGGTGTAGCGGCCTAACATGTCTCCCTGTCACGGAGAAGACCACGAGTTCGAATCTCGTATGGTCCGCCAGGTTGCAGGTGTAGTTCAGTGGTAGAACATTAGCCTTCCAAGCTAACCATGCGGGTTCGATTCCCGTCACCTGCTCCACTTAGAAAATTTGCCTGATAGTAATTATCAGGTTTTTTTCTTTATTTTTACTGAACAGATTGATTTTTATTTCAAATGTTAGCCCAAATTATTCTTATTCGGGATTGGGTTTTCTTGCCGAGTTGTTTTTTTAAACTATAATACCTACTTGTTTAGGAGAGAATTAATGGAAAAGAAAATACTTATAGCTACACATAACGCTAATAAAGTTCGTGAATTCAAAGAAATTCTTGAACCGCTTGGATATGAAGTTGTTTCCGCTAAAGACCTTAATATTAAAATAGACGTTGAAGAAAACGGCAAGACGTATGAAGAGAACGCTTATATCAAAGCCAAATTTCTTGCGGATAAATTAAATATGACCGTTGTCTCCGATGATTCCGGAATCGAAATCGAAGGATTGGGTGAGCATTTCCCTGGAATTAATTCTGCTAGATGGGCTTCTTCAATATCTGATGACTATCGCAAAGTGGATGAACATGTCTTATCCTTGCTTAAAGGAAATTCAAATCGTAAGGCAGCATACCATTGCTCAATCTGTTATGTCGAAGGAAAAGATGGAACCCCTCATTTCTTTAATGGCATATGTGAAGGGGAAATAACCGATCATATCGGAGGGTTTAATGGTTTTGGCTATGATCCTATATTTAAATCATATGAATTAGGGAAATGCTTTGGCGATGCGACGGATGAAGAAAAGAATACAGTCTCCCATCGTTATAAGGCTTCGAAACAATTTCTCGATTTTTTAACCAAGAACAATAACTAAGTAAACGCCAAGGCAAATAAAAGCTTGCGCTAATAAATACGTGGACATGATGATCAGTTCACGTTTTTTCATTCTCTTGATGAACATCGTATAAGCGTTAAAGAAATCAGAGGTGAAATATAAGACCGCTCCTATCGCTATTAAAATGAAATATATCGATGCGTTATTCGCTAAAGCAAATATGGCGGAGGCAAATACCATTATCAAAACGGATTGGTATATCGAACCAACAATCGTTAATGTAATGTCTTTTTTAGACAAAATAAAGGAAATTGGGAGGCCTGGAATTACAAATAACGGATAGAAACGCAAGAAAAAACAATAAGAGTTAAATAGATCTTGTGAGATACTCTTAAAAATATAGCCGAATTCAAATAAATAGAAGACATGTGCCAATAAGAAAGCAAACATGCCAACTACGACAAATAACTTCTTTTTCTTGAAGATGAAAAGAACATCGCCAATCCACGCTAATAGCAAAGAAAGCCAAAGCCAAATATTCTTAGCATCAAAAGCCAAAGCAAACACAATCAAGCTAATCATGCAAAAAGGTTTGCTTGCTTTCCTAAGTTTTTCATTTTCCATAAAGCAGAAAAATAAATTCGTTAAAGCGACAAAACAATAAACTATGAGAAACGCTATGCAAACCGAGTTCATTTTTAAATTCCTTTTAGATTGGTTTCCTTATGCTTTATTATACGTCAAACTAAATAGAAAGTTTTCTTGTTTGCTGTAATCAATGAAATGAAAAATATCGATATTCTCTTTCAAAGAGGAAAAAACCCTTATTCTATGAATAAAAACTCTTTAAGCACTTTTAAAATAAATGTAGAATATTCAAGGTAGACTTTAGGTCTAAGTGTTTTTATTGAAAAGGACGTAGAAAAATTATGAAAAAGAAATCTAATACAAGAGTCTTCTCGGTTCTCGTTGCGTTATCGGCGTTTGTCGCTATGATGTGCATGTTTGCTGATATATTCTCCGAAAAAGTTAATTCCCCTGAAGGAAATATCTTCGTGGCAATGTTCGGTATGCATAATTCCGATTATCAAGTCGTTTGGCCATTGGTTATCTCCTTTGTTATATTGATGCTTCTTGTTATAACGGGATTTGCTGGATTCATGCTTGGCGACGCAGGAAAGAAATTCATTCCAGTTATTGAGGTAATTCTTGGAATTGCCGCAGGTGTCCTCTTCTTCTTCGCTATCCGTTTCTTCTATGATGCTAACGCCGTTTCTTGCAACTTTGGGTCTTATGAGCATTTCCTTAATGCCCATCCTGAAATCTCTCTTGGATCTGGCAGCATTTGCGTTATTGTCTTCAGTTTCTTCGCTGCAGGCTTGGCCGCTCTTAACTTCTTTACCGAAGCAAATAACAAATAACAAATTAAAAAAGTTCCATTAATTGGAACTTTTTTTGTACCCATTTTTGGCTAATTCTTCTTCGATTTTTTGAATACATCTATCAATATTTTTATTAATTTCATCTCCCCAAAAACGAATGACGGTGTAGCCTTCTTCTTTTAAATGGTCGTTAACTTCTTTGTCTCTAGCGATATTTCTTTCAATCTTTGGTATCCAATAATCAAGATTTGAATGAAGTTTCTTCTTGTTTTCTTCAAAGTTTTTTCCATGCCAAAATTCCGAATCGCAAAAGACTACAACCTTGTATTTCTTAAAAGATATATCAGGATGTCCAAATATATACTTGGAATTAGTTCTATAACGATATCCTCTTTTATATAATTCTTTCCGTAACTTAATCTCAATTGAGGTGTCTTTGCTACGAATCCTACTCATCGTATAGGAAATTGTTGCTTCGCTTCTTTGTTTCATTCGTATTTGATGGTGTTTATGATTTTGCCTTCGTATGTTCCAGCGAGATAATAATCATTCGTTTGGTTTACTACGAACGCGTATTTTGAATAAAACTTATCAATAAGACCATTATTCATCAAGGCAGCTAAAACCGTGGCGGTTTCCGCGTTGTAATTATCTTGAAAAAACATGTCTTTAGCATTGAATTCTGATCCTTCAAAGGCAATATCTAGATTTAAGTTTCCAGAAGATGAGGTTTGAAAACCAACCAGTTTGTTTTCTTTGTTTTCCGTAGAATTACCCACCGAATTAATTAAATCATCAGTCTTTTTGATGAGTTTTCGAGAAATTGTCTTGATATAAGAAGAGAAATCGCAAAACGCCCAGTAAACTTTGTATTCTTCCTGATTTATGTCAACCGGAGTATCTCCATCAATAGAAATAAGATAAGTTTCTTCCGTCTTACTTATAAGAATCGAAGAACTTTCGACAAGAAGTTCTTTGTTTTCTTTATTTGAGGAATCGATATCAATCTTCAAAGAATAAGGCTCGGAAACATACTCGAATTTGTATATCGTCTCTAAAAAAAGAGAATTGAAAAACGATGTCGTTCTTTCTTCTACTAGTTTAGACTCGAAAGATATCTTTGAAAATTCTTTATAATCTTTCTCATTTATTCTTGCTAAGGTTGAAGAAATAATATCTTTAGCGGCCGATTGCGTTATCGGATGAGAATAAGCAATTTGACAGCTGCCTAATAAAGAAACGAGCGGCAATAATAGAAATATTTTGTTTAGTTTCTTTTTGTTCATCATTAATTAAATTGAGCATTATAAAGGTTATAGTAGAATCCGCCTTTGGCCATGAGTTCTTTATGGTTACCCGTTTCAATTATTTCACCGTCCTTCAAAACAACAATGAGGTCAGATGAAACAATAGTGGATAAGCGGTGCGCAACAACAAGGGATGTCTTGTTTTTCATTAATTGATCGAAAGCCTCTGAAAGAAGTTTTTCTGTACGAACGTCAATGTTTGATGTTGCCTCATCAAGCACGACGATTTCTGGTTCTAAAAGCATAACCCTAGCAACACAAATCAATTGTTTCTCACCGATTGAAAGCCCACTAGAATCAGAAATCAACGTATCATACCCCTGAGGTAAACGTTCAATAAAGCCGCTTGCTTGAGCTTTTCTTGCCGCTTCTTTTACCTCTTCTAAGGTTGCTCCCTCTTTTGCATAGGCGATATTTTCAAAAACAGTTCCGCTGAAAATCCAGGTATCCTGCAAAACCATGCCAATATGTTCACGGAAAGCGGACTTTTCCAAGTCTTTCGTTGAAACGTTATTCGCATAGAATGCGCCCTCTTGAGGATCATAGAAACGCATCAAAAGGTTGATGAGAGTCGTTTTTCCGCATCCCGTTGGACCAACAAAGGCTATTTTGTGCCCTTTATATATATCAAGAGAGAAATCTTTGATGATTTGACGTTTGCCATCATATGAGAAAGTGACGTCCTTTGCTTCAAGAGTATCAACGCTACCTTTTAAGATTTCTTTTCCTTCGTTTGTGTCTTTAATTCCGTTTATCGTCTCATCGATTCTTGCAAAAGAGGCAAGAGCGTAATCGATTTCCGTAACAACGTTAGAAATTTCGTTAAACGGTTGCATATAAGAGGATGCATACGTTAAGAAAGCCGATAAGTCACCAACTAAGAAAGTATCGAGCCCGATTCCTTTTGGGGAATTGATGATAATCAAAGCGCCAATAAGCACCAAGGCGCCATTAATTAAGGAATTAACAAGTCTCGTTGAAGGATTGATTATCGATGAGCCTAAATTGGCTTTGAACGTTGAATTACGGAACTCATCTGAAAGAGCATCAAACTCTTTGATGCGATCTTCGCCAATATTTAAGGTTGCTACGGCCTCAGAATTAGTTAAACTTTCAGAAGCGAAAGCGTTAACCATGCCTTGAGAGCTTCTTTGTTTGCGGAAATGTTTGCTGTTAAATTTAGAAATAAATCTCGAAACAATGATGGAAATTGGCGTTAGTCCAACGACTACTAAGCCTAATATCCAGTTTAGGGTAAACATGAAAACTAGAGTAATGATGATAGAAACAATGCCATCATAGAAGGCCGCAAAACCACTGATTAAACCTGTTTGAACATTTTCAACGTCATTAACTAATCTAAGTAAAAGATCGCCCTTTCTTGATTGATCGATTGAAGAAATTGGAGATTCGAGAGTAGCTTTGAAAAGTCTATTACGAATGTTTTTGATCACTCTTTGACCAACTAAATACGTGATGAAGTCGAATATATATCTAAATATCGTTCCAACCACTAATAAGGCGGCCATTATAATGAAATAGAGCTGCAATTTAGAAGATATCGAAGAGAAATCTCCACCGTTAGAGTCAACAGCGCCCTTCATTAAATTTACGCATTTTCCTGCTAAAAATGGGATGAAAAGCTTTGAACCAGTCGCTAATGAAGCGCAAAGCAAGGATATAAAAACTAATCCATATGAGCCTTTTACATAAGGCATGAATGATTTTATTTTTTTGATCATAAATTAAGCCCCTTTCCTTTGCATGTCATAAATTTCTTGATAAACAGGACATGTTTTCAACAATTCATCATGTTTTCCTTGAGCGATGATTTTTCCTTTGTCAAAAACGAGAATCAGATCACAATCTTTCAAAGAACCAGCTCTTTGCGAAATGATTATCTTCGTTAAGCCAGGTATTTCGGAAATATTATGTCTAACTTGCTGATCTGAAAGATAATCTAAGGCTGAGGTTGAATCATCTAATATCAAGAGGTCTCCGCCTTTTAGAAGCGCTCTAGCAATAAGCAGTCTTTGCTTTTGGCCACCAGAAAGGTTAGCGCCCATTTCTTCCACTTCATGATCGAGGAAATCGTCGTATTTAGAAACATATTCATAAGCTAGCGACTTTTTCAATGCGATAATTAACTCTTCTTCGGTAGCGTCTTTTTTAGCGATAAGAAGGTTTGAACGTATTGTGCCTTTGAAAATCGATGGTTTTTGAGAGACTAATGATATTTCTTTTCTTAAGTCGTCTAGATCGTAATCATTAAGAGGCCTTCCTCGATAATAGATTTCTCCAACTGAAGGTTCATAAAGGCGTTCTAGCAAAGATATCGTTGTAGATTTTCCTGATCCAGTTCCGCCAATTAAGCCAACCCATGCACCTTCTTTTATATCAAAACTAAGATTTTCAACGGCCATTTTTTCACCTTTATTGCCATAAGTTAATCCGACATTTTTAAAGGCAACTAAAGAAGAACCTTCAACGGCATCTTCTTTATGGTATTTCTTGTTATTGATTATCGCTGGTTCATAAACGAAAAATTGATCAATACGTTTCTTAGATGCGGCTGCTTTATTCATCGAAACAATTAATCTTTGGAAGGAAATCAAAGCGGTAAGTGACGTTGTTAGGTAAGAAATAAGTGAGACCAATTGACCTATTGTGATAAATCCAACGTGTGAAGTCTCGTTTAAAACACCGAGTTTATATTCTAAATAAACGATAAGGACCATCCCGGCATTAACAAAAAGGAAAGTCGCTGGATTTAACAAGGAATTGAATCCAGCCATGGACATATTTTTCTTTTCGTATGATTCAACGGAAGCGGAGAATTTCTTTGTCTCATATTCTTGCTTGTTAAAAGCTCTAATTGGTCTTGCGCCTTGCAAGGCATCATTAGAAAGAAGGGATATTTCATCAAGATTTGATTGGATTGCCGCATATCTTTTTGGAGAGGCAAGCATGATGATGGCGATGATAATGGCACTAAGAATCATTACGGCTAAGAAGATCAAGCCGCTTCTCCAGTTAATAACGAAAGAAAGGATGGTCGCGCCAATAATGATAAATGGTGGGCGGAAAATAAATCTCATGAATAGCATTACGCCATTTTGCATAGAAAAAACGTCGTTAGAAAGCAAAGTTAAGAGTTTTTGCTTACCATATTTATTCAAATCAGATTCTGAAAGCTCGGCGATGTGACCATAGATATCTTTTCTAAGATCGTAGGAATAATCCGCGCTCACACGAGCCGCAAAATATTGCCCAATCATCGTAAAACAGAAACCCAAAATAGCTAAAGCGAAAACGACTAGCGATAAAATGACAGTTAAATGGATATCATTATTTGCGATGCCATCGTCAATGATGTAGCGGATAATGAATGGAGTTGTTAATTCCATCGCGCATTCAAGCAATTTGACCGTAGGGCAAAGAAAAACTTTCCAATATTTGCCCTTAAGAGCGCTTAATGCGTTTTTTTGATCTTTTCTTTGTGTATTTTTCATATTTTACGCCTCAATTAATCCTTTCTCGTTTTCAGTTTCGTCCTCAGGTCTATCAAAATCAATTTCTAACACTGGCTCATTTCGCTGATTAGAGCGAATGTAGAAAATCATTTTGCAATCTCCGACCTCAATCTTGCTAAAAGCCGCTTCATCGAAATTTTCAAAGTAATAATAAACTTCTTTTACACCATTGAATTTCCAAGAGAGAACGTTGTCGTTAATCTCACAATACAATCGTCTTGGGTCAACAATCAAAGGTTTCTTAGGCTTGTATCTAACGCTGAAAGTGAACGTTTTGGTTTCTTCATCAAATTCTTCGGGGCCAACATATGCCATATAGGGGATTTCTAATTCTGTAGATTGCAGTTTGCCCTGTGCTATGTATGAAAGAGGGTACATTGAATGAATGAAGGTATTTTCATCCAAAATCGCATTATCCGCAGTATATCCCTTCTCTTTTACTATTTTTTTCATATGGGATTGACTGAGTTTGTAATAATGCTCACATTCAAGATCAGTCTCTCCAAGTTCTAAAGCTTGCTCATATATTTTTTCAATAAGCAAATAATAAGTCAAAGCGATATCTACATTTTGCTGACACCCACAACCTTTTTCATATAAATATCCAAGTCGATATCCAAGGCAAATAATGTCGGGTAGAATTAAGGTATCGTTTTTAAAGAAATAAGCTCTATATGCATCAAAAAAGGTATTCGAAAGAATGGAAAAAGCAAAATCAGGATCTTTTCTGTCGACTTTGCCCTCTGTGTAAATATCAGCAAGATAGCATTTGCCAAAGAAAGAATCTAAAGCTGCGGATTTTGAAACGTTGCTATAGTATGTAAATTGATCATTTTTGTTATATTTATAGCTGCAAACACCATAACGGCCAATAGCCCTAGCATCATAAAGAAGGCCAGGATGCGAATAATAATTGAGCGCTATATTGTAATTAGGCTTCGTATAGCGAGTTCCAAATTCGTAAATTTGAGCAATTTTAAAAGATGAAACGGGGTCGTTATTTTTTACGACTCCTAAATATAAATAATGTTTGTACAAGTCTTCGGCGAAATTGTTTAAAACTATTTTCTTGCCCTCAAATAAATCGATATATTTTTCAACAATTTCATGATTTTTCTCAAAAATAGAATCCGGGTTACAGACAAAAAAGATATGCCATTGCAAAACGCTTTCTTTATCGATTTTGTACCCTGATGCATCACCGAGTACGAGATTCATTCCGCATTTAGGGCATATAGCAGATGATACGTTTGAATCGTTTGACCAGTTATTTATTTTTCTAGCATCTAAAATCTGGCCGCAAAAAATGCAACCACACTTTTTTGAACGCAAAATTTCAATTTCATTATTTTTCGTGTGGGACAGAATATTTTCAAATTCTTCGTAATCTAATTCCATAATGAGTAGTTTATCTCTTTATCATAGATAAAGCAAAAACTATCTCTAGAGAATGAAATATTCTTTTTTAGGATAAAATGTTTTTTAATTTCTTTTAAGAATGTTATAGTTTTTTAGCATGGATTTGTTTGGGGTTAAATGTCTTAAATATCAACGTCTCGCTAAAAGATTTAACTCTAAGCGCATTTTCGAGATAGATTTCCTTAGGGGATTCGATATTATTTTGATGATTGCGGTTCATTTTTGCTTTGCCGCTTCCTTTAGCGGGTTGATGGGAATGTTTTTTGATAGGAACTCAGCATCAAACGGAACTATTGAGGCGATGAATCGCTTCTGCACAAATGTTTTTGATTCGATAGTTATCCCTTCTGGTATTTCTAATCCCTTTGGCGAAGGAAGGTTTTGTTTGCACTTTTTAGAAATATTCTTCTCCGGATTATTCGTCTTCCTATCAGGCATTTCCTGCTCATTCGCTAGAAATAACGTTAAAAGAGCATTTCAATTGGCTTATTTAGCCGAATTGATGACCGTTTTTCTTATCGCAATTTCAGTGACACTAAACAACATTCAAGGCCATGCATGTAACGTGGGTGATACTTCGTTTGCATGCGATATGTATAATCACCGTCCACAAATATCAATAATTCTAGGCATACTTCAATCAATGGCCATAGCGCTTATCATCTATTCAGTATTTGATATCTTCTTCAATAAATTTTATCAAACATTTATTGCTGCAATAATTTGGTCAATCATTGCTATAATTACTGCCTACTTTTCTTGTAATAACGCAACAGGAATGATAAACGTCGCAAAGGGATTTGAAGATTGGTGGAAACTTTTACTTGGGACGGCTAGATATGGAGACGATTATTTTTCTCCAACTCAAGTTACCGCTGTTTTATTCCTTGGCGCAGCTTTCGGAAAACTCTTTTATGAAAAGAAAAAATCTCTCTTACCAGAGTCTTTTAAAGGAAAATGGGCGACCCCTGTATTATTTATGGGGAAACATACATTAGTTATTTACATTTTACATATGCCAATAATTTATGGGATTCTAGCGATCGTATATTTATTGGTTGGATATAGAATTGTGGGGTTATAAAAGATGGATAAAAGCATTTACGATCAATTTTTTGAAGTAGTTGAAAAATATCCTCATAATCTTTGCATAAGATTTGAAAATAAAACTTTTTCCTATCGTCAATTTAATAATCGCGTAAAGGTTACGGCTAGAAAATTATTAGCTTTGGGAGTTAAACCTAAAGATGTCATTTCCGTTTCAATTCCTAATTGCATTGAAGCCGCTGAACTTTTCTATGCCATATCTATGATTGGGGCTATCTCATACAATATCCATCCTCTCACTCCTCCCGAAACACTAAAAAAATATATGGACCGTGCTAATTCCAAAATTCTTTTCTGCCTTTGGAATACCGGCTTTAAAAATAGAGACTACTTCTCTAATGAATATACGATCGTAGGCATTAACCCATACGTGAAGATAAACGCTTTAAAATCTGGATATTTTAGAGCCGTTGGACGTTCAAGAGACGGTCTTTTGAAATATCATAAATTGTCTAAAGTCAAAGATAAGGAACTTGAAGCGTATCACCCAGACGAGAATGATGACGCTTTATATTTGAATACCGGCGGAACAAATGGCGAACCTAAAATCGTTAGAATATCCTCTAGAGCCATTAATTATCTTGGTCGCACCTCTTATCAATTGATTGGTGGACCTTATGAAGAAATAAAACTTTTTGCCGCTATCCCACTTTTTCATATTTTCGGATTAGGAATGGGTTTAGTGACTCCTTTGTCTTTTGGCGGATCAACTGTTTTAATGCTTAAATTTAATACAAAAGAAGCCATCGCTCACATCAAAAAAGGGCATACTAACACTCTTTTAGGAGTTCCCGCAATCTATAACGCCCTTCTATCAAAGAAAAGCTTTTATGGCGACCATCTTAAAAAACAACTTATTGCCTACGTTGGGGGAGACGCGATATCCGAAACCTTCCTTACAAACTGGAATAACACGATGAAGATTTGGGGAAGTGAGGCAAAACTCTATCAAGGATACGGTTCTACTGAGGCTGCAGTATGCATGGTTAATACAAGATTTGGACGTGCAAGAAAAGGTTCCATTGGCAAACCTCAGCCCGGCGAAAAAGCAAAAATCGTCGGTGAAAATGGCCTGGAATTGCCTTTTGGCGAAAAAGGCGAGATATTAGTTTCCGGCCCAATGACAATGAACGGTTATCTCAACGACGAAGAGGAAACGAAGAGAGTTTTAACACAAGATGAAAGGGGGAGAACTTGGTTACATACTGGTGATCTTGGCTACATGGATGAAGACGGATACGTTTATTTCTGTCAAAGGTTAAAGAGAGTCGTTAAAGTTAATGGTGAAACTTTATGTCCGACTGATGTTGAATCCTCCATCATGGAAATGCCTGAAATCTACTCTTGCTACTGCTACGGCGTGCCTAACGAGAGAAAAGGGCAGGTTTTTAGAGTTGTTGCGGTAACAAGAAAAGGCCGAGACCAAGTTAGCGATGATGAAGCAAAAAGGCTTATTTTAGCTAAGATTCAAACATCATTGCCTCCAGCCTATATGCCAGATAAGGTCATAATTATGAAAGAGTTGCCTAGAACGCAAGTTGGCAAGGTTGACGCTAAATATTTCGATGACAATCCTGATCCTGAAGTCAAATAACGTCTTTTGAAACAATAGATAATATTTTGTCGAAATCAACTGAAAGAGGGTATTTTTCTAAATCCTCTTTTTTCATAAAGAATATTTCTCCTTCTGAAGAAGATTTCATCTTGCCAGAAAAATCTTTTGAGCGAAAAAGAAGACATAAATGACGTTTTTTCTCCTCTGGTATATTCCATTCATAATAAGTGACAAATTCAGGATTTTTAACGTCAAAACCCGTTTCTTCTTTCATTTCTCTTATAACTGAAGTTGGAATATCTTCATCATATTCAACATGCCCGCCAGGGAAATTGATCCCTGGCCAATCTTGTTTTAGACGATTGATAACAAGAAAGGATCCATCTTCTTTGTATAACATACACATATTGGTGAGAATAATTTCGTTTTTCATGAAATAAGACTAACACAAGTTAGGCAAATTAAGTAGACTTATAAAGATGAAAATTAATTTAAGCGAAAAAGAATTTATTCAATATGGGTATTATCTAGACACCCTTGAAAATACGATTGATGAAGCAAACTACTTCAACGATATTCTTACAAATGGGTATCAAGTAAAGAAAACTCTTGAACCTTTTAGAATCGATTCGCTCGATGATAAGCCATACCTAGATAATCCTTATTTTAAAACGGTTAAGCCTTCTCCTAAAAAGATTGGTAATATTGTTTTAAGTTATGACAAATACCTCCCAAAGCAAGGCTTTGTTTATGATGAAATCGTTGTTTCTGACCCTTTTTTCCAAGAAAGAACTCCTTTTGGCTTTTTCAAAAGAGAATTTTCCTATCTTGCTTTAAAAGAAAACGATGTGACTTGGATGAGCGTTACCCCGCACGAAATCAACACGATGAAAGATAGCATTGCAAAAGCTAAAGGACACGTAATTACTTTAGGACTTGGATTAGGATATTACGCTTTTATGGTTTCAAACAAAAAGGAAGTTTCTAAAATTACGATCATCGAAGCAAATCAAAAAATCATCGATATATTCAAAAAAGAAATCCTTCCTTTCTTCCCTAACAAGTATAAAATAGAAATCGTTAATAAAGACGCTTTTGAATATCTAAGTGAACAAATTAGTGGCGATTATCTTTTTGCTGATTTGTGGCATCTTCCAGAAGATGGTTTGCCAATGTATGCAAAATTGTTGAATCTTGAACAAGTTAATCCTCAAATTAAATTCGATTATTGGATCGAAAATTCAATGCTTGCCTTAATTCGTAGAGCAATCATCATCTTAATCGATGAGGAAAGCGAAGGAAGCGACGACGAAAACTACAAAGAAGAATCCACCTTCTCAGATCATTTAATCAATCAAATTCATTTCATTTTAAAAGACAAGGAAATCAATTCATTAAAAGATGTTGATTCTCTTCTTTCTTTAGAATCATTGAAAAATATTGTTAAAAAGATTCGTTTTTAATAGTTATTTTGTCAATTTCCTTAAAATCCATTGGGGTTTTACTGGGGATTTTTCGTTTTTAAAAAAAGCCTCTTGAATTAACAAGAGACTAATTTTTCTAATTGCTATAGTCTTATTTAGACTCAGTTTTATAGAGTTTTCCGCCAAAGCAAGCAATAGTTGCTGCGATAAATGCTACCGCATAGAAAGCTATTGATGTAATGGCAAGAGCCCACGTTGTATCTTCAGAGGCTGGGTAATTGACAGGGATAAAGAAGATATCGGCTGCAACTCCTTCAACACTCCAAGCAATACCGGCAATGGAGATAGCTGCACATGCTGCAATAAGGACATAACCAATACCGGCAAATTTGCCAAGTTTATCTCCGAATGCGCTTAATGCAATTCCGCCAATTATTCCTATAATGCTAAGGCATACAACAAGAACGGACAATTTGCTTCCATAAAGATAACCGGTGGTTGAATTAATCATGAAAATGATGAATCCAGGAATTAACAATATGGAGGAAGCAAGAAGCAAATAGCTCCAAATCGTTTGTTTTTCTAAGAGTTTTTTCATAATTATTTCTCCTCCTTCTTCTTTCTAAAGGCACTAAAGATCGATAATCCACCAAATACAACGACCAAACCAGCAGATACGCCAATCATTGTCTTATACATCACTCTCCAAGCGCAATCAACTTGCACTGTGCGGATGGTGATATCCGTATTATTCAAGACATTTGAATGGCAGACTGAATAAAGGACGTATTTGATATCAGTCTTGATAGCTTCGCACATTTCTGGTGATTTAGTGAGTACTGCATCATCCCAATAGGTAAGAGAGCTATCGACGCCGAATCCGCAGAAGGCCGTTGTTCCATAAAGAAGCGATTCTTTTGGAGCGGCTTTTGGGCTAACTCCTGTAAAGTCTGTAACGTTATATCCGTGGAATCCCCATTCTTCACGCATGATATCAACCATAACAGATTTGTTAGAGGATGGTGGAACTGCGCCAATACGGTTATAAGAGGTCATAACGCCTAATGCGCCTTGCGTATAAGTGTCGTCTTTGCTGCTATCAAGATACCATTTTGCTGGTTTTCCTTTGGCAGTGAAGGCTTTGTTGAGGTTACGTAACTCAAGTTCACGGGCCGCTTGTTCATTAAGGAAGGTTGCAACGCCAGAACGATTAATTTCTTGATCATTGAAGGCGGCGTGTTTTACGTTAACTAAACATCCTTTTGATTGAGCGCCTTGAACGATTGCAGAGCCAATATACCCAGAAAGAATTGGGTCTTCGGAAAGATATTCTCCACCACGTCCGTTATAGCCATGACGTTTGATATTCATTGCAGGTCCAATCATTATAGGAAGATTGAAGATAAGGGATGTTTCGCCTAGGATGATCTCGCCATTTTCGTAAGCAAGTTCTTTATTCCAAGTATAGGCAATATTTGTTTGAGATGGGGTAACACGGGTGCCAAGATAGTTTCCGTTGCTTGTCTTTGCTTCATCTGTGTCAGTCCAAGCTTCGCCTTGGTATTGTCCTTCTTTGAAGGTATGGGAATCACTTCCGCCAGGACCATCATCGCAGTTATATGTTTCTAAGCCAACAGATTCAATCTTATGAAGACTATGGAAAGCGTTGGATGCAAATTCAAGGAATTCGGCTGGAGTTACTTGATCAACAAGGTCACCCCAACGTGGATCATCCCAATCGGCATTTTTGAAATCTTTGATGGTTAAGCCATTCTGGACTCCCCATTGATATTTAGAAACATCGCCATTTTCTAAATCAATCCAATCGCAAGTAAGAAGTTTTTTCATTCTTTCGGTTGGCTCTAATCCAGAATATGTCTTAGGGAAGGTTCCATTCCAATTATTACGTGTTAAATATGTAACAGTGTCTTTTTCGAAGGCGTTCCAATCGGTCGCATAGTCACCTTCGCTTAAATGGTTTGTGATATTTACTTGATTGTCGGAAACAGAGAAGGTTCTATCATCAATTCCGCCAGTATGACCACTCCAAGTAAATTCGTAAACTTTTGTCGCATCACCTGAAACTGCCGTTTTTTCTTGTTTTGCAAAAACGTTATTTAAGGCGTCGTGTGAAGATTCGCCAAGAGCGAAATAATAAGTTCCGTCATCGACAATAAACGTTTTTGCTTTCGTGTAATCGTAGGAAGCGATGTTTTCAAGATCAACGTGCATCGTGATTGTCTCGGATTTGCCTGCTTCAAGTTCGCTTGTTTTTTCGAAATCAAGTAATTGAATCGCACTCTTTTCGACATTATTTTCAATATCGTATTGAGTATATGGAGTTTGAGCGTAGAGTTCTACGACATGTTTGCCAGCCTTTGAACCAGTGTTCTTGACTGTTACTGTAACTTCTGCAGTCTTGTGATCGCCAGAAATCGTAACGTTATCAAGGGTTTCTTCGAAGGTTGTGTAGCTAAGGCCATAACCGAATGGATAAACGACTTCTTGATCATAATCCCACTCGCCATCACTTGTTCCTAAAACGCCGTTTCCTGTTGTATAAGAACCAGCTTTGGCGGTTTTAGCGTTTGATTTTCCTTCAAGAACATCGGCATATCTTGTTTCATAATAACGATAGCCTGTGTAAATGCCTTCAGCTTCGATGAGATAACTATTTAAGTTAACTGCGTCTGCTTTTGCTGCATCTGACCATGGAGTTGCATCTCCGAAGTTTTGCATTGCTGGAGATGTTAAGCCATTAGTGACATACACCTCGCCTAAACGACCTGAAGGATTGATATTTCCTTGAAGGACATTTGCGACCGCTCTAAAGCCATAAGCGCCTGGATATCCAATCCACATGATAGCGGAAACATCAGGATCATCTCTGAGTTCTTTGACTTCCATTACGCATGTAGTGTTAAGTAAGACGATAACTTTCTTTGAGCAGGCTTTTGCTTCTGCGATCATTTCTTTTTCTTCTTTAGAAAGAGAAAGAATGTTGCCAGTCGTGGTTTCGGATCCACAATTTTCTTGTCCTGGGCGGAACTCTTCTTGTTCACCACCAGTTCTTCCGACAATAACGATAGCAGCATCAGAATAAGCGCTGTCATTGTCCTTATAATGTTCATCAACTGCCGCTAAATCGCTTGAACCATATTCATAAACTTTGTCGGTTCCAGAGATTTCAGTATAGGCTGGTGGAATAGCGCCATATGACTGTTTGCCCCACTCCATGTTTTTTGTGATCTCTTTATAAACATTTTGACGAGTTGGGTTGCAATCGAGGCCTTCTTCTTTGAAACATTCAGTGATTGTATTGCCGTTATCAACTGTGTTTTTATCGGCGATTGAACCACCGCTATTGCCATAGAATGGTGCCCAGCTTCTAATGCCAAAAAGAGATACTTTTGGTTTTTCGGCTAATGGCAAGCAGTTATTCGTGTTCTTTAAAAGAACGAAAGATTCAGCTGCTTCGCGAAGTGCGAGATCTTTATAACCCTCAACTGCGCTTTTAGCATTCTTGAATTGTGAGGCGTAGGACCATGAATTTTCTGATCCTTCCTTCTTCTCGGTAACGATTTTGCTAGAAGTCGTTCCCCAGGTTTGATCCATTCCCTGAGGATACTTTTCAAAAATCATACCCATTACTGTGGAGGTTGAAAGTAGCAAAACACTGACTGCTGTCAACCCACGAAAAATTTTGGTTTTAGGCATAATGCCCTCCTTTAATATTTGGGTCTAATGACTCCAATGGCTGTATTGTAAGCGTTTACAATTTTCCAATTAGTCAGTTGGCATTATTTTGTTTGATTTTTGACATTTTCAGTAAGCGCTTACTTTTTCAGAGGGAAAAGCAAAGACACTTTAAATTTGTTTCCTTTTTGTTCAAAAGAATAGGTTCCATTATATTTTGTTGCAATGTATTTAATCGATTTTCCGCCAAATCCATGATAGATTTGATTTTCTTTAGTCGAAATTGGAAGACCACCTTTAGAAAAGGCCACTTTCCCATCCACATAATTTTCTTCAACAAGAGATAAGAACCCATTCTTTTCGTGGGCGGAAATCTTAATTAGACGGTAATCGCCATTCAATTTCAAAGCGGCTTCGATGGCATTATCGATGATATTTCCAAACAAAGAAGACAAATCTGAAGCAGACATGAAGGAGAAAGCCTCCCCTTCTATAACATAGGTGAAAACAATATCTTGGTTTGTGCAAAGAAGAGATTTTTGGGTAAGAATAATATCAAGCGTTTCATTGCCGGTTTTTGCATAATCCCCGTAAAAGTCCACTATTTTTTCTAATTCTTTTAAAGATTCGCCTTTTTCTGAGATGTTCATTTCTTTTAAAATTGCAATCTGATGTTTCATGTCATGAAACTTCATATTAAGTATTTCTTGCTCTTTTTTCGATGATTCGGATTGCTTAGCTTGAAGTTCAAGCAAGGATTTTAAAGTCTCCTTTTCATCTTCTAATTGTTTTGCTTTAGCGCCTGAGGAATGAGCAACTGGAATGATAAATTCAAGCGAGACGCCAAGAGTCATTAAGACAACCGTGTAAATTCTAGGAACAACGCCCCACGCAACGATATATTGGCTTAAAACAGCCGCAAAAAGAATCAAAATCGTTCCAAAAAGCAAGGATAACGCATCTTTTTTCTGCCAACGGTAAGGCCTACGAAATTTAAAATGGAGAGCAAAGAAAGATCCGTAAACCAATATATAAACCGCAATAAATATGAGAATTATTCCATATTGTGGCAATGATGCGCCATTATTTGGACATAGATCATAAACTAAGCCCAATAAATTCCAAGAGATATGCTGCATAGCAAAAGAAATCATTGCCGCGCAAAGCAAGGTCATAAAAGACTCATCATACAAAAGGAAAGAGAAAAGAAAGAGGATTCCACAAGAAAAAATATAATCAAAGTTATAGCCAATCGCAGGGACATTTAGTGAAGGAACCCAATAAAGAAAGCAGGGAATTGCTATCGTGGCAAATAAAGACAGAAAGAAAAATTTACGCTTCTTTGAAAACATCATCAAAATGAGGAGCATGACAAGCAACTCCAAATAAAACTGATATTTTCCTAGAAAAAGTATTTGGCGTAATGGGGTTCCTTCTTCCATGTTAATCTCCTAAATGGTTGCCATAAAATTGGGCTAAACGCGTGGCAAATTCTTTTTTATGTGAACGAGATATCGGTAAGGATGAGCCATCATCCATAAGACAAACACCATCGCCTAAAGAACGAACCTTAGACAAATTGACAATGATACCAGAGTTTATTTTCACAAAAACATCGGGATTTAACTCTGGTTCAACCATCTTTAAAGAGCCTCTGACTTTAAAAGGCTCAAGACCTTCCTCATGCATGACAATATTATGTCCAACCATTTCAAAATAGATGATTTCATTATTATCAAATCTTCTAGCCATCGAACCTATTTTTAAGAAAAACGAACCATTCAAGGAGTTTTTCTTCTTTTCTAAAACTTTTTCCATCGCAAAGGAAAGATTAGGGAAACTAATTGGTTTGATAACGAAATCTATGGCTTCAACTTTATATCCGTCAATCGCATATTGAGGAAGATTGGTTGTGAAGATGATGTCGATGCGTTTATTCTCTTTTCTTAATTCTTCCGCGGCTTTCATCCCGTTTATCCCTGGCATATCAATATCCATCAAAACTGCATCAAAAACAGTTTTGTCCTCAAGAAATGCTAAGGCATTGCTAAAAATCTTCTTCTCGATATTTACTTGGTTTTCTGCGGCATATTGCTCAAGAAGCATAGCATCTTTTTTGGCCACTTCATCTTCGTTCTCAACTATTGCTACTTTAATGAGGATCATACTAATTATTATTTTTCATCCTTTATATTTTGTAATTATTGTGTAAAAAATGCAAGTTCGTTATTTTTGACTTTTTCTGTCGGATTCACGACCTAATTTGCACTAGTAAGCGCTTTCTTTTTCCTTGATAATATTAACGAGCGTTAAAAGGAGCGTTTTACTATGTTATTTAATGATGGTTGGATAGTCTACGAAGAAGGAAAGAAAGAGCAAGCTGAAAAAGTTTGTTTGCCTGATGATAGGATGTTAAGAACGGAAAGGGACATTAATAACCCAGGCGGAGTTAACATCTCCTTCTTTTCAGGTGGAAAATACATCTACGAAAAAGATTTTGATCTCGATATCAAAGACTCTGATAAGGTTTATTTTGAGTTTGAGGGAGTTTATCGTCATCCAAGGATTTTTATCAACGATCAAGAGGCGGCACATAGGGAATATGGCTATACGGATTTCATATTTGAGGCGACCCCCTATATCAAAAACGGCAAAAATCATATAAGAGTCATTGCCGATAATTCCGATCAGCCTAACTCTCGTTGGTACACAGGTTCAGGCATCTATCGTCCTGTTCATATGTGGGTACTTCCTAAAGAACATATCTTGCCAAGATCTATTAGAATAACAACAACATCTTATAAGGATGGAGAGATAAATATCGTTGCTAAATTCTCTAGCAAAAACAAAGGCGTTTTTCGTATTATCGACGGTGAAACCCCTATATTTGAAAAAGAATTCGAAGGAGATTCCCTTAATGAAAACATCAAAATTCCTAATGCTAAATTATGGAATGTAGGACAAGGAAACCTCTATACGGCAGAAATAAAATTTGTTGACGACGTTGCAAAAGTTAACTTCGGAATTAGACAAATCGAATTAAGCAAAGAAAAAGGTTTCTTGATAAATGGTGAGAGAGTCATCTTAAAAGGCGCCTGCATCCATCACGATAATGGCCTTTTAGGCGCAATATGCGATAAAGACGCTGAAGAAAGACGTGCGAGAATCCTTTTCGAAAATGGTTATAACGCCATTCGCTCGGCTCATAATCCAATTTCACGTGCTTTCTTGGATGAGGCAGATAGACTAGGCCTTCTTATTCTCGATGAATATGCTGATTGCTGGTATATCCATAAAACCATGCATGACTGCGCTTCTTTTGTCATGAATACCTATAAAGAAGATTTAACTGATATGATTGAAAAAGACTATAACCATCCATCAGTTATCATGTATTCTTTAGGGAATGAGGTTGCTGAAACTTCTGAAAAGAAAGGCATCGAATTTGTTAAACAAATGAGAGACTTCATTAAAGAAAAAGACTCAACAAGACCTATTACTTGTGGTGTTAACATCTTCTTCAACGCTTTATATTCATGGGGTCTTGGACAATATTCCGATAAGAAAGCGGCCAAAGACGCCAAGAAAAAACCTACTCAGAAAAAAGCCTCTGTCGGCTCTCAGTTCTTTAATGATTTAGCAGGTATTTTAGGTGCAGATTTCATGAAAACTGGCGCTACGCTACACCGTGCTAATGTAAAAACAAGGGGTACGTTTGCTGAATTAGATGTCGCAGGATACAATTATGGCATCAAACGTTATAAACACGACCTTAAGCAATATCCAAATCGTTTCATTGTCGGCTCAGAAACATTTTGCTCTGATGCTCTCTCATTTATCAGACAAGCGGAAAAAAATCCACGTTTAATCGGGGATTTTGTCTGGGCTGGATGGGACTACCTTGGTGAAGCCGGAGTCGGTTCTTGGGTAGCGCTAGAAAGAGAAGGAATGAGAGAAGACAAAACAAATTGGCTCCTTGCTGGAAGTGGAAGAATTGACATTTTAGGGCACCCATGTGCTGAAATGAATTACACCAAGGTCGCTTTTGGGTTAGAAGATATTGGTTTAGCATGTGTTTCCCCTAAAGATCTTCACTACGGTCATTCCGCTTCTTCTTGGAAATTATCATGGGCTCATCGTTCATATGATTACGAAGGATGGGAAGGTAAAGAAATGGTTGTCGAAGTATATTCCCGCGAAGAAAAAGTCTTCCTTTATCAAAACGGAAAATTAGTCGGAAAGCAAAAGAGAAAAAAGGACAGTGGAAGATTCTATTTCAAAATCAAATACGTTCCTGGAACCATTGAAGCAGTTTCTTATGACAAGGATGGCAAAGAAAAAGCTAGGACTTCTCTTTCAACCGTGAAAAAAGAAACCTTCTTTGAGGCAAAACCAGAAAAAGATACTCTAAAAGCCAACGAAACGGGATTCATTAAACTCACATTCGTTGATATCGATGGTCGTCAAAAGCCTTTAGAAAACTCCGATATTGTTGTTACCGAAGTTGAAAACGGCACTCTTCTTGGCTTAGGAAATGCCTGCCCATATTTCACTGGAACATATTTAGATAATATTACTCCAGCCTATTATGGCCGTGCCCAAGCTATCATTAGGCCAAACGGCAACGGGGATGTCAAAGTTCATTTTAAAACTAAATGTGGTGAAACTATAACTAAAATCAAAGTCATTCCAGCATCCTCTAACGAAGATTTCCATATCTAAAATTAAGAGAATAACCTTTTAAAAGATGGCTATTTGCGCCATCTTTTTTAATATCCGGTAATTTTCTTTTCTTTTTTAACAAACAAGTCAATGTAAACAATGAAAAAATATTAATTGAAATTTTCTTTATTTAGTATATGTTTTGTAAGGCTATTTTCTGCTCTTCTTAGAAGAGAAACGAAAAATGCTTTTGAAAAAAGGACTAAAGTAATGAAAAAATCTAACAAAACACTCATAATCGGATTATTCTCTCTAGCAAGCGCATTTATCATGACTTCCTGTGGAGAAACAATTTCTTCTTCTGATGTTTCTTCGAGCCAAACCTCAAGCGAAGATTCTTCTTTAAGCACAACCCACTCCGAAAGTAACATTTCCAAAACATGGACGCATAATGAAAAATATCATTGGCACACTTGTTCTGATTGCGAAGATATTTTTGATAAGAACGAACACATGTATAACGAAATAGGTATCCCTGCAACCGAAGACACTCCAGAAAAGATCAAATACACCTGTTCAGAATGCGGTTATTCCTACGAGGAAGTAAGAACCATGTATAACGTGACCTTTGAGGCCGATTCAGACCATCCTAATACAGTTTTTACGTTATATGATAACATCAAAACCATGACAGAGGTAACCAATGGCAAAATTAAAGCAGGAACAATATTTGCCGTTGAAATCGATGATGGAACAACTGGGAATTCAACAATCACGGCCGTTAAAGCCAATGGCATTCCAATGACTGCGCAAACCTCTTACTTATACAAATATCAAATGCCATACGAAGACGTCGTTATAACAGTCGAATATGAAAATCCAAATCAAGAGTATTCACTCACTTATACCGAAGTTACGTCTCATCCAAACACCTACGTTTCTTTCTACGATGATGATCCAATGGTCGCAGGTAACGAAATCAGCTCCGCTAAAGCCGGAGTCAAAGTTTATGTTATGGTTTCAATCGATGAAAGCGATACTTTAGCAGGTGTTTACGTCAATGGCACAAAAACAAGCAAAGTCAATGACTCTTATGGCTGGATGCTTACTTATTTCTCAATGCCTGATGAAGATGCAACCATTACAATCGCCTACGAAGGAGAGGAGACTAAAACCTATTCCCTCACTTATGATTCAAAAGACATGGTTTCATTTGGAAAATCCATTGATGATTTGATGAATGGCGGGTCTTTAGTTAGCGCAAATCCAGGCGAAACAATCTACGTCATGGTACAAAATCTTGATGATGATAACCCTACTACTGGCGTTTATTACAATGGTGTCTTAACAACAAAATCTGAAGAATATGGTTGGTTACTTTCAACATTCATCATGCCAGAGGAAGACGTTCATATCACTGTAACGTATCAAAATGATGGAAAGGAAACATCTTATTCTTACACGTTAACATATAACGAAGATTCTCTTCATCCAACGACAAAAGCCAAGTTTGCCACATCCTTATCTGATATTATCGATTCAAGCAAACCTTCAGTCGAAGGAGCCAACGAAGGCGATGAAGTCTACGTTTATATCTATGACCAACTGTTCATCCCCGCCGGCGTTTATTACAACGGAACGCTTGCAACTCAATGCACTGGGTATGATTGGTCAGTTACTCATTTCACGATGCCTGCCGAAAACGTTATCATCACCATTACTTATAAATAAGTATTCATGTAATCGCTTATAAATTTAAATATTTACAACACGCTTATAAAATTAGATAGGAAACAAGGAGAATTAAATGAAAAGAAACCTTAAATTATGCATTCTTGGCTTATGTAGCATTCTTCCCTTAACAGGATGTGAACAGCCAACTTCATCTTCTTCCGATTCATCATCGGAAACAAAACAAGCCTTAAATGAAGAAGATTTAGCAGTTTTTGCCAATTTGAAAAAGGGATTTTATGTTGGTGGAGACGTTCAAGCAACAGTCAAATATTATTCTGACTCTTCTTATAATATCCCCGCTTCTAAAGATACAACCAATAAAGCCTATTTAATAAAGGCCTATTATCAAAACGGCGACAAATATACCGGTGTCGATCGCAGATATTATAAAATTTTCGAGGGTGAGGAAAGATATGTCAGTGGAGAAAACGCCTATGATAACAACGGAAAAGTTGGTTTGAACTATGTTGATTATTATAACGAACTTCAAACAGATGGTTATTCTTCAAGCGATGGCTACAATGAGGATTCTTATGGATCATCTAGCTTAGTTAACCCATTCACTCTTTTCCAAACCTCTGACTTCTATAGAAAAGGCGAGAATGTTTATTTGAACACGACAAAAACGAACATCCTTTATACTTATCTTTTTGCTGGCTTATCCAAATTCTTGAATATGAACGTCTCTTTCAAAGAAGCGGTATTCTCTAGCGATTTCTCTTCTGTGACCCTTACTTCTTATACCCACAAAGGAACGGCATACGAAGATTATCAAAACTATTATTCTTTAACGGATTATTCAATTTCTCTTTCTCTTACCGAAATCGGAACAGCTAATGCTAAAGACGCTTT
Organism: Hallerella sp.; assembly: GCA_963648925.1. Lineage (GTDB taxonomy): Bacteria > Bacillota_I > Bacilli_A > RFN20 > CAG-826 > UBA4951. The sequence continues at coordinate 14,189 of CAVJFO010000009.1, read as the reverse complement.
GCAAGCTGAGCCAGTTAAGGATGAAAATAATCCATTAGGAAACGCTCTTGCTAATATGGCTAGTGCTTCTTCAATCACCATCTCCCGTCATTCAATCACTTATGATAGAGGAGAAAAAATTGATTCTGAAGAAACGATTACGACATATAACGATGGCAAAAACATCTATATGCAAGTTTATGACTACGCTCTTTATCCAAATGGACCAGAGGAGGCGACCGCTTCAGATTTATTCTTAGTTCCAAGTTCCACAAACTTATTGGGCGCGTACACTTTATCAAGCAAAAATGAAGATGGAACATATAATTTTGTCCATGATGCTTCTAGCTATTCAACCTTAGATGGCTATTACTATTATGGAGAGTTCCAACCAGATTTCAGCATGTCTCAGAATATCTTCAATAAGAATGAAGATGGCTCTTATTCTCCAACGAATGACAATCTCCCATATATTGGCGCGGATTGCTTCGTTCCAGCTTTAAACATCACCGAAGAAATCTCCGGAGGATATTGCAGCTCCATGAAGATTTATCTAAGTGAAGATAAAGAATACATTGATCACATCAACTTTGTTTTCGATGAAGATGTTTATACTGGCTATACTGGCGAAATCATCATCACTTATTCTAATGTTGGTTCAACTAAGACCCCATTTAGCATCACGACAAAATAATTGGAGGAGAATAGCATGAAAAAGACAAACTTACTTATTTTGATTTTAGCCCCGCTCACGGTTTTGGCTAGTTGCAACGAAAAACCAGTTGATTCTTCTAATGACAACGTTTCCTCTAGCGAATCAATTGACAAAACTGATAAAGTCGCATATAGCCTTTATACTTTCTCTAAGAGTGTTTTACTCTCTGGCAATATCACTCAAACTAGATACGTCGCCCAAGGACAAAACTCCGATGGTTCCTATATTTGGTCAACAACGGCTGAAACAAACGAATATTCAACTAGCATCGGTTTTGAGGGAGGAGAACGCAATGGCATCCATAAATTCTCCGTCCAAGATTATTTAGGCGAATCCATCACGATGGAAGAGTTCACTTATTTTGAAGACGAAGAAGGATACGCTTATAAAGAAAGCCTCAATTACAAAAATGAAATTGTAAGAGATTATTCGATTAACCTTACAACAACCTCTTTTGCCGCTAACGGTTTCTATAATCCATTCACAATCCTTTCAAAAGATGATTTTGGAATATTAGCTAACGGCAATTATTCCCTCAATCTTAGCAAAGCAGAAATAATCACCAACAATTTGCTTTACTCTCTTAATTCCGGTTTTGCTTCCTCAGTCAAAGAAGCATATTTCACCTCAACTAGCGATGTATTCAATACCTTCCATATAACGATGGACGATTATCTTTATTATGATTCTTCATACGGATATTTCTACAAAATCGTTAACGAAGTTGATTTTATCATTTCCCGTGGCGGAACATATAGTGTTCCATCAGTTAGCCAATACGCTTCGAAAGATAATAAGGATTTAGACGCTGCCTTAAAGAAGCTTTCCGGTAACTATACCTTATCAGTTGAAATGAATTCTAAGAATTCAATAAGCGGAACAACAACAACCACTTATCAAGATTTCTATTTCACGGGCGAAGAAATCTATGTCCACAATTATTCAGATTCAAGCAAGCAAGAGCCAGATCAATCAAGCGATTTCTATCTTGCAGCTGATGAAGACGGAACCTTATATTCTTACGTTTACGATAATGATGCATCTTCGTGGAAAAAAGGGGCAGCAACAAGATTCCCATCTCTTTACCAAGGAAAGAACACTTATAACGACTATTTCCCAAAAGCAAGCGAAGTTTCTTCCGATTTATTCAAATACGATAACGAAAATAAATCTTATGCTGCTGAAGATGACGCAATCGCTTCATTAGTAAGTTGCTTCTATCCAAACGTTGCACCATTCAGAAGCAGCGCATCAAACTCCTTCCAAGATGTTGAAATCATCTTAGATGGTCAAGATATTTCCTATATTAGCTTGCCATTTGCCTATTCTCAATTCGATTCAGATGAGGCGAACGCTCTTACTGGAACCTATATTTTGACTTATTCAAACGTTGGAATGACCACAAACCCAGCTAAATAGTAATTATGAAAAAACAACTTGCATTATTATTACTTTCATCATTCCTCTTAGTTGGATGTTCTAAAGTCGAAGAAAGCTCAGATAACGGGAATTCTTCCATTGATTCTTCGCTTGTTTCTCCAACTTGTAACATCAATGTGACAGATGGCGGAAGTATCGAAATCTTCAAAGATGGCAAATCTTACGGAAAAGCTTCATCTTCTTCTCCTTTAATCTTAAATGATGTCAAAATCGGTGATTCTTTTACCATTAAAGTCGACGTCAATGAAGGATATAAAACCTCCATTGTCACGCTTAACGGATCAACAATCAAAGGGCAAAACGGCTACTATGTCATTACAATCGAAAAGAATGAAAATGTCATAAATTTCTCTTTCAAATTGATTGAGACTGACATTGAAGACTTTACCTATGATTTAAACGAAGAAACAAAGGAAGCAACAATACTTTCTTATTCTCCAGATGAGATTCCAACACCTGTTCTTGTGCCTAGCACAATAACGGTTAAAGGCGTTTCTTACTCAGTCACAAAGATTGCCTCTGGAGCATTCGATAATTGCGAAGCCACTAAAATCAATATTCCTTCTTCAATAAATAACATTGAATATGGGGCGTTTAAAAATGCTTATAACATGCATTATTTCAGTGTTGATAGCGATTCTAATGCTTATTCAGCAAAAGATGGCGTCTTATTTAACAAAGACGGCTCTGAAATCGTAGCCTTCCCAGCAAGATACCAAAGCGACAGTTACGTAATGGATAACTCCGTTACCTCAATCGCTCCTTATGCCTTCTATTGCAATCGCGTCATTTCTAGCCTTACTTTGTCTTCTTCTTTAGCTAGCATTGGTGAATATTGTTTCTATAACGCTAACAAGATGACCGAGCTATTCTTCCCTTCATCCCTAAAGAAGATTGCCGATTACGCTTTTTATCAAAATTCTGAATTAACAACCGTTAATTTCAGCGAAGGATTAGAGGAGATGGGACAATTCGCTTTCTATGGCTTAGTCAAACTTCGTTCTTTATCTTTCCCAAAAACGCTTAAAGTTATCCGCGAAAATGCCTTCTTTAAGTGTGATAGACTCTCTTCGATCACCTTCCAAGAAGGATTAGAGGAGATTGAAGCGCTCGCTTTCTCTAACCTTACAAACGTTACGAAGATTGTCTTCCCTTCAACCTTAAAGGTTATTGGAAAATCAGCTTTCTCTGCTTGCAGCGTTCTTGAAAGTGTCACCTTTAATGAAGGATTAGAAGAGATTGATAATTACGCCTTCGCCTTATGTTCTTCCTTAAATGAAATTAATATCCCTTCTACTGTATCAAAAATAGGTTTTAATCCTTTCTATGCGATACTCAAACTTGATGAAAGCAATTTTAAAATCTCTTCAGAAAATGAGAATTATGTCATTGAAGATGGAGTTTTGTATACATCCGATATGAAAACGATTGTTTCCTATCCATACAATAGAAGCGAGACTACATATGCCATCCCTTCTAGCGTAACAAAACTCGATAATTTCGCCTTTGCTCTTAACGCTTCGCTCCTTGAGGTAAGCATGCCAAAATCAGTAATGAGAATTGACGAATCCTTCTATGGCGTCACTTCCGCTCTTCATATCATTTATGAAGGAACGGAAGAAGAATTCGAAAATATCGATAAGAGTGGATCTACATCATATTCTTGGAAAGAAGGAGCTTATAGCCTCTACGTAACCTATTCCGGATCAGCTAACGAATAAGGTGAAAATCCACAAAATTAACTCGGATTAATTCCGAGTTTTTTCTTTTCAAATCCAAAAACAAAGGGGTTTTGCAAGGGATTTTTAAATATTTCGAATTTTGCATAAACAAATTTAAATTTTCGAAAAAACCATATTAAACCCGCATATTTTTAAATAACGATTATATTTCTTCTTTTATTTTTCCTTGTTTGATAAAATCTTTTTAGTAAGTTTTTGCGAAAGGGAGGCAAAACAATGAAGAAAAATAAATTATGTATTCTACTATTAGGAACGATGTTCATTTCCGCATGCAATGAACCTATTGCTCCGCCTATAGATGATAGCTCTAGCAATTCCTCTAATAATCAAGATTCCACAAGCAGATCGGATACCTCGTCCTCATCAATCGATGCTACGAAGTTAACAAAAGATAAAGTGATTTCCACTCTTGATGAAATGAAGAAAGGAAATTTCACTTTAGCTTACGACTTATCTAGTGGAATCATGCAGGATGTCTATACGACAAACTACTACTATGTTGAATATCTCAACAACGGATCTCTTCTTTTAGATACAGTAGGCGAAAATAAATATGCCTACGATTTTGGCTTATCTAACAACATGGTAGATTTAAAAGGACAAACATTCAACGAAGAACAGACAAGGCAAGAATTAACTTCCATCTCCTTTGCTAATAAGATTGCCAATTTTGATTTCAGCAATGCCGAATTCACTGAAGAAAAAGGTATTTTAACGACATATTCAGAAACTATAATTGACGCTTTAGCAGCTCAATTAGACTTTTCTAGCGGATTAAAAAGAGTTTTATTCTATTTAGTTAACGATGAGATAACTTTTGAACTTCAGCATATCGATAGTCCAATAACAAATAGATACGTCACTCCAACAGGAGGGAAAGTCACGATTAAAAACGTTGGAAATAGTTCCATTTCTTCTGTTGAAGATTTCCTCTCATCCTGGAAAAAACCTACTGAAAACCTCACCGGAAAAGCCGACAACTTATTTGGAAACGTCTCTTTTACTTCCTATCGTTATGACTTTACGATCGATAGCCAATTCTCAATTCTTGAAGAAACAACCAACTTCGATATCTATAACGATTATTTAAGAGTAACAACGATTAATTCTGACGATGTTCCTTATCAAACGACATATAAGAGGAAAGGCGATTCTGATGATTTAAGCATTATTGGCGTCAACGCCCATAATGAGGCGGTAACTCTTTCAACAAACAAAAAATATTCCGATTTCGCTTTAGTTGGCAAAGAAGGATTCGAATTAGATAAATTCGCAAAAATCAATTCTAACGATAATTATTATCTATATCTTGGATCTGATGCCCAAAAATTAGCTTTTTCAATCACTCAATCTAGCGTTTTCGCTAAATATAAGTGTTTGAAGATCCAAGCTGACGTTGAAAATGGCAAGGTTAAATGGCTTCATTTCTATACTGGAATCATGCAAGATAAAGACAATCAAGAGTTCTTCTTCTATCGCATTGATACGAAAATATTAGATACCCCAAACGTTATCGATGAGCAAGGAAAGAAAACCCCTTCAGAGAACGATTCAACAATCAAAGGTTATCTTGATAAGATAGTTAACGGAACCTATGTTGCCCAATCTGTTGATTCAGCGACGTCTAGTACGATTAGAGTCTTCACAAAAGGCGAAAACTTCTTTCTTAATGAATTACGTCGTTATGACGGGGAAAATATTGGCGAGATCGAACTAGCTCAAGCTTATTATTATCTTGATGGAAAAACGTACACCTTCCTTTATCACGAAGGATATGACGTTGAATATAGAAAGACGGAAGATATCGCCTTGAATGATGCAATAAACTTCTCAATCTCTAGCGAAATTCTTTCTTTAAAAGATTCAACAATAACGACGACTGGCGATATTATCAATTTAGGTGAAGCTATCGCTTTCAGCCAATATCCAGATTACGTTGATCCATCATCATTCAAAATGACCGTCGAAAATGAGGAAATATCATCAATTTCTTGCACTTATGGCGGCAGCGGCTTCTCTGGAACCGAAACCATTTCCTTTGATTACAAAGAAACAACGCTCGTTGAAACATTAGAAACGAATATTAAGAACGCTATCCCTTCTCCTACTGAAATACATACATGGCAAGAGACTGAATCTACTGTTTGGGATGCTTTAAATGTCGTTTTTGGAGAGGAAATCGCCAAAAAGATTCCTTATCTTCCTGCAAATGTCGTCTTTGATGGATATGACGATGAGGGTGTTGCCTACATCTGCGCTATGGACAGCGTTGATGGATGGATTGATAACTATAAATCATTATTAAAAGAAAAAGGCTATACAACAAGCGATAATCAGACATTCAAAAACGAAACCGATAACGTCCAAATCGTTGTAGGCAACGAAATGGATAGCTATGACTTCTTGCAATTTAGCAAAATAGCATAAAGCATTGCTTTATTTAATTAACCATGGAATTTGTGATATTCCATGGTTTTTTAAATGATGAGAAATATTAAAAAACAACTCAAAAATACGATTTCAACTTGGATTTTATTAATCAACATCTATTTTTGCTGAGTCTTTTTAGAAAGTATGTATTTTACTAAAATTACATCAAAAGAAAAAAGGTTTGACGCAATAGATCAAACCTGTTTTTGATTTCGATGGCGGAGGCATAGAGATTCGAACTCTAGCTGGGCTTGCACCCACTATCGGTTTTCAAGACCGACCCCTTCAACCACTTGGGTATGCCTCCATTTTGGTGGTCCATTCAGGGTTTGAACCTGAGACCTAACGATTATAAGTCGTTCGCTCTAACCACTGCGCTAATGGACCTTAGACTGCAACGCAGCCTAAATATTATAACTAAGAGAGATAGCGAACTCAATTACGAATTACTCTTTTAAGAGTTTTTCTAATTGAGACACCAATTCATCCATTCTTCTTGGGCATGAATAGAAGGTTTCTTTCTTGGTGAAATCAACTCCAGCTTTCATGACTTCTTGGACTGGATAATCGCTTCCGCCCATCTTTAATAAGGATATATGCTTATCAAACGCACCTTCTTTTCCTTCCTTAACATTTTGGTAAAGAAGCATTGAAGCGGTAAATGATGTCGCATATTGATATACATAGAATGGCGTATAGAACAAATGAGGGATATAAGCCCAAACAAGCTCTTTGACCTTTTCTTCGTGAATATCAATTCCATAATATTTCTTATAAAGTTCAATCATCTTTTCGGAAAGAACTTGATAGTTGATTGGCTCGTCTTTCTCGGCGAGTAAGGAGATTTCATATTCATATTGTGCGAATAAGGCTTGGCGGTAGAATGTCGAAGAAATCTCATCAATTGCTTTTTGCAAAAGGAATATCTTGTCATTCTTGCTTAAATCATCTCTCTTGAGGAAGTAGTCAAGAAGATTATGCTCATTGAATGTTGAAGCGATTTCCGCGACGAAAATCGTGTAATCTTGTTTCATTAATGGCTGAGCTTCTTCTGAATAAAGAGTGTGGATAGAGTGCCCAGACTCATGGGCAAGAGTGAAGACATCATCTAAGGTTCCTTCAAAATTCAATAAGATATATGGATGAATGTTGGCTCCACCAGTTGAATAAGCGCCAGTTCTTTTACCAGAAGCAGGATAGACATCAACGTATCCTTCTTTTGTAACCTCGCGGGCTTTTTCTTGATAATCGCTAGGGAAATGCTTAATTGAGTCATAGAAGGTTTCCTTAGCCTCTTCATAAGAGTATTTCTTATCGGATTTAGCCAATTGAAGGAAACGATCATATGAACGGTGCTTTTCTAATCCGAGATATTTTCTTCTTAATTCATAATACTTTTTAAGTGAAGCGTTATCGCTTGAGGCAACCTCAATAAGGTTATGGAAAACCGAAAGAGGAATGTTATTCCCATAAAGATGAGATTCAAGAATGGATGAATAGCCCCTTGCTTTCATCTCGGCGTATTGAGAATGAAGAACGGTATTATAGATTTGACCATAAGTGTTTTTATGTTCATCGTACCAAGAATAAAGAGATTCGAATATTTTGGCTCTATCTTCTTCTGAAGACGCTTTTTCAATAAGGGTATGCCAATTTGACATATTGACCTCAACTTCTTTTCCATCAAGTTCAACCGTCTTTGGCTTGTAATCAGCGACAGATAAATAAGAATATAATTCTGATCCATCACCTTGAAGGTTGTTGAAAGAAGAAAGGATCTTTTCATCAAACGCACTTAAAATATGGCTTTGTTGACGGAAAAGTTTATCGACAGAGAAATCGAATTCTTCTTTGTATTTAGGGTTATTATTAAGGAAAGAGTCAACTTTTTCTCTTCCTAAAGCAAGAATTTCTGGATTGGCATAAGAACCAGCGGATGCATATGCGTTAAGCACGGACATAACCTTAGAAATTCTTTCATTCCCCTTAACGTCTTTCTTGTCTAAATCGGAAATGCCATTAGCATACATGTATAAGCGTTCAAGTAATGCAGACGCGCCTTTTTCAAGATCAAGATATTCAAGGAAGGTTTTCTCTTCTCCGAGTTTTCCTTCGAAAGAAGCAATTTTTTCAACATATTCTTCTTTGAATTTCGCTAAATCTTTTTCAAAATCCTCTTCTTTAGCATAAAGAGGAGTCAAATCCCATGAAGTCTTCATTTTTATTCTCCTTTTATATTTAGCAGGTAGGTTCTTCTACCCCCGTAACATCTTTGAATATCCAATAAGCGATCATGATTCCAGCGACTGACGGCACAAAGGCGCTTGAGCCTGGAGTTGATCTTCTTTTAGGATTTTCATCGACTTCCAATGAACATTCTAATCTTTTATGAGGTTTCTCTAAAGAGAAAAGTACAGGACAATGATATATTTTGCGTTTTTTGAGTTCTCTGCGCATGACCTTTGCAAGAGGATCCATGCTAGTTTTAGCGATGTCATCTAACCTCAATTTACTAGGGTCAAATCTATTTCCACATCCCATTGAAGAAATTATTTTCGTTTTTGCTCTATTTGCTTCCTCAATTAAAGACAGTTTTCCCGTTACAGTATCAATCGCATCAACGACGTAATCATATTTGCCAAAATCAAATTCATCTTTGGTTTCAGGCAAGTAGAAACAATCATGAATCTCAATAGACGCATTAGGATTGATAGAAAGAATTCTTTCTTTTGCAATTTCCGTTTTCTTCTTTGAGACACTTGAGTGGGTTGCAAGTATTTGTCTATTTAAATTAGTGATAGAAAAAACATCGTTATCCACTAAAACAAATGATGAAAAACCTGAGCGAGCCAATGATTCGAGGACATATCCCCCGACTCCTCCAAGGCCAAAAATCGCTACACGGGTCCCTTTAATTTTGTCTAACTTCTCTTTTTCGAGAATCAATTCAAGTCTAGAAAATTCATTAAGCATACTATTCAACTATTATTTTATTTTTGCCTTGTTTTTTGGCTTCATATAAGAGAAGGTCCACCTCTCTAACGATATTATTTAAAGAGGAGGCTTCTTTTTCGCTAACAATTCTTTCCTTAAAACCAGCAGAGAATGTTATATGCATATTCAATGTAACATTTTTGTCTATATTTCTTTGGAGATGGGATAATTGTTTTTGGAAAGACTCCTTATCCCCTTTTTGAATGATCAAGAATTCATCCCCTCCATAACGGTAGACACTTTCCATGCCAAACGTTTCTTTTAAGGCGATGCCCATTTCTTCAAGAACTTTATCCCCGGCTTGATGGCCGTGAATGTCGTTAATGAGTTTGAAATCATCAATATCAAGCATCATTATGACAATTGGCCTATTCAAAATATGTTTGTAATCTTCTTCAAGAGCGAAGCGGTTCTTGCATGCGGACAAACGGTCGATCAAACAATAATTAGCGGCTTTCATTCTTGAATCGTATAAAACGAAACAGATGATTATCTCTAATGCCAGCAATAAAAGCATATTAGTCATAAACGGAGTATTTACAGTCATCCTTAATTGGTAATACCCAAAAGACGTATCTACCATTGGCACGTGAGCAAGCAAATAGAAATACAAAGAATATAAGCCAAAAAGATAGAATGCGGCTTTTATTGGGTGGATGCGGTAGGTCAAAAACGTGTATAAAATCATCATCATGAATACGACGCATTGTTCATTCGTTTGATAATCCATGACAGAAATTATGACGCCAAACAAATTGGATACGATAACGTATGCCCCAATTACGAAATTGGTTTTTTGAGTGAGGTTTTTGAAATTATTCAATTTTCCTTTTAAATATAAACAAGAGTAAATGAAAAATAAGACATTAGTTATTATGGAAATTGAATAAAGACTTATATGCGAGGTTATCCAATAACTTGTCGTAAAATATGTGTTATATCCTAAGCTTATCTTTTCATTAACATAGAGAATAAAGACAACCAAGAAAGTGGCTTCAAAAGCCAGCATAAAAAGAGAGAGAATGCGCGCTAGTTGCATGTTTTCTCTTACGATATGTTGTCTTTCCGAAGATGTAGTCTTCTCTAAGCCGAGGAAACGTTTGATATGAAGACTTTTAAGCAACTTCTTAAAAGGATTTTCTTCTTTCTTGTTTTTTAATATCTTTCGCTTATCTTCATCGATGTTGATATCGGATGAAATGAGATTTGAAATCTTCATAATCAAGGATTTAGTAAAATCAAACTTATCAAAACTATAGTTATTTACGATTAATACCCCAATAAGATCATTTCTATCTTTTAACGGGAAGGCGATAAAACGTTTGATGCCCTTCTCCCTGAACCAAAGATATATATCATGTCTTTGCTCCTTAAAACTCTCGATGTCATTAACGATGTAAATGTCGTTATAACGGAAATGGGCTTCAAAATCTAGATTGCCAAAATCATAGTCAGTGTAAGGAATACTTTCGGATATTGAAGAAAAGCCCTCTTTTCTCCACTCAAATTTATTCTTAAGATCTTTTCCAACTGTTTCTAACAATATGATATTTTCTGGATTGGTAGCTGAGCCTATCTCATTTAAGACGTGTTGCATTCTCGAAGAATGGTCTTCATTGAGCTTAAAAATCGATGACGTGCGATAAAGGACGTCAGCAATTGTTCTGCTACTCTTAAATGCATGTTTTGATTGATCGCTTAAAGCAACCTCGTAAAAGGTTAAAGAAACAGCCTCTTCCGCAGTCGAAGGCGAAACGGTGTAATGTAAAAATTTCCCTGCCAATTCACTATAATGCTCACCTTCGATAAGACGATTTTCATCGATTGATTGTCTAAAAACATTTATCCAAAACGAATCAAAAGCACTCGCTATTTCTTTATAAGAATTGGCATATGCTATTTTTCTAGGTATTCCAATAAGAGCGTGCATTTCATCGTTGGATTTAAGAAGTTTGAAATCATCTTCGCCAATTTCGTTTTTAAATAGCTTAACGATAGCTGTTGGGGTATGGATGTCTTTTATTTCAAAAACTTCCGCCTTTTTCTCATCAGACCCAGGTTCGGAACCAAATGCGTATCTCTTATTTTTAATGAGAATGCAAATAAGCGACGTTGCCCCATTAAGTGGATTTGTGGCTATTTTTCTGAATAAGAAAGTTACGATGGAATGTTTTTTCTGAAATGAAGCGTCTTCCCAGTTTCCTGAATCGATGGCTAATTTAAGTTTTCTCATGAATTCGGGATCAGGCATGTGAAGGAAATCCCATCCTCTTTTTTGCCTATTTTCAGAATTAATGAAGCCATTTTTTTCACACGCTTCAAGGAATGGTTTAGTTCCCCTAAGAAGCAAAATATCATTATCTTTCATCTCGATAATGCCAGTGCAAGGACCAATTAAGGCTTTTTCCGCAATAGTTCCCGAATCTCCATTGGACTTCATGTCTTCAAGGGAGACGGTACTAACTGTTAAATAATAATCCGCCTCTCCTAATTGTTCTCTTCCGATTGGACATTTTCTTTCTAAAATATCCTCCAATGGACGAGGGTATGAGAAAAAGTATCCTTGAACTTTATCGCATCCAGCATCACGAAGGAATTTGAGTTGTTCTACCTCTTCGACGCCTTCACATATCGTATCGATTCCTAACTTTTCGGCGATTTTGATAGATTCTTTGATGATGTCTTTGGTTTTTGGGTTTGTTTTGAAAGAATGGAGAAATTCCATATCAATCTTCATTCCGTCAAATTGAAAATCTTGCAAAGAATTTAAGGAAGAATATCCTGAACCAAAATCATCCATCCAAACTTTGAAACCCGCTTTATGAAGGCGTGCTATTTCATTTTTGAGGAAATCCTTGTTTCCAACAACCGCAGATTCTGTGATCTCAATGATAATCATTGATTTCGGATAACCAGATTCTTCAACGATTCTTTCGATTTCATTAACCATGTCTAAACATTCAAAGTCATATCTAGATACGTTAATAGAAACCGATGAATTCCCTAAGCCAAGTCTTTCTTTTTTCTTAAAATCTTCAAGAACGGTTCTTAATATGCAAAGGTCAAGTTTATATATAAGGCGTGCATCCTCTAACACTGGGATGAAATCGGCAGGAGAAAGGTGACCGTATTTCTCATCATTCCAACGAGCAAGAGCTTCTTCATCGCAAACTAAGCCATTAACAGTGCGAACAATCGGCTGATAATATGGAAAGATATTTTTATTTTCGATAGCCTCGTCTAAGTGAGCGATAATGTAGTCACGTTTTTCGATTTTCGCCAGCAAATCAGCGGTAAAATAATTAAAACACGAAAAATAAGAATGACGATCAACATCTGATGCGGTCTTCGCTTTATCGCATGCTTTAGCAACGTCATCCATTTCTCCATCATAAATGCCGGCCCTCATTGGCAATGAGTTGCCCTCACCAAGGCCCTTAAGTTCATTAAACACCAAATTTAACTTTTTCTTGATGCCTTTATCTAAAGAAAGGATATAAAAATGGTCTTCGCCAAAACGAGAAACAACCGCATCAGCAAAATGATTCCGAATGATTTTACTCGTATTTATGATTAAATCATTGCCCTTGGAGAAACCATATTTGATGTTATATGACTTCATGCCAGTTAGATCCATTGCGATAATAACGTATTTTCTTTTGTCTTTAGAGAGAAGAGCGCTAGCTTTTTTTAGAAAGCCGCTCATATTTAGCAAGGATGTTAGTTCGTCTCTTTCGACATATTCATTAAATGAAGGGAAGGCGTTAAGACGTTCTTCAACCAATTCAAAAGAATCATCTTCAATTTGACCGACGGGAACAGTCGTAATCATCAGGTAATCTTTGTTATCGAATAAGATATGTTTTCCTGTAGCGTGAACCGCCTCAACGATATTATCTCTTCCAATGACTCTAAAATATACGTCTAAAATATTTTTTGAAGATTTGGCAAATTTATCAAAAGATTTTGTATATTTATCAAGGTCATCAAAATGAATTCTTTTTCTCATCGAAGAAAGAGAAAAATTACCATCATCTTCTTTTAGAATCGGGAAAAGCTTTGCTAGGCCTCTAGAAATTAATAATAAGGTATAATTGCCATTCTCATTTAAATAAAGAGCATATGGCATGTCCGATTGTTCAAGAGCGCTTTTAAAGAGAGGATCAATTAAATCTATACTGTTTTTATCATTCCTCTTCGTGTTTAACGCCATGAATTTATTCTAGTTCAAAAACCAAAATAAATAAAGATTCCCATAAGGGAACATTTCAAAAAATTCTACATATTTTAGTAAAAGAAACGTAAGAAAAACCCCTTGTGATTTATTTTACAGGGGTTTTGCGGGGGATTTTTGGATTTTTAATTAGTTTTCGGTTGGAGTTGAGTAGAATGTCGTTACTACGGAACTAGTTTCGATAAGAATTGAATTTTGATTGAGAGCAACGATTGTTTCGTCACATATTTTATGCACTTTCTCAAGCGTTATATCTTCTAAGATACAAGCAATCGTTCTTTCTTTCGTGATTGCGCTAGTTTCATCTTTCCAATATCCGTTAGCCTCATAAAGAGTGCATCCATCCGTGTATTTAACACAGATCTCCGTTACCTTCTCAACACATTTATCAAACTCCATGACTGGCTCATACGTATCCTTGTCATTAGTGCCAATATAAAGAGTGTATTTACTCATTTCATCATTGTTTGAAGATGCAAGTTTGTTAGATAAATCAACTTGCTTTGCAAGCAAAACGCTTGTTCCGATAATGTTGACTCCTAGCAATGAAGCCAAGACGATTGTAACTATATTTCCTTTACTTAATTTTTTCATTTGTCCTCTCCTTAATATAGTAAAAAAGCCACCAATTCGAGCAAAACCCAAATAGGTGGCA
>CAVJFO010000008.1:0-19011 GCA_963648925.1 Hallerella sp. | reverse complement strand
CTGGCGGGAATCGAACCCGTATAGCTAGCTTGGGAAGCTAGTGTTCTACCACTGAACTACAGATGCATCTTAAAAGACTCTATAATTATATCTAGAGTCTTCTTTTTGTCGAATGTTTTTTGCTTTATTTCTTTCCTTTGACGATGGCTTTGGAAATCTTTCCTTTGTTCACGCCTTTGGATTTATGGACTTGTAATGTCGCACCTTGGTTTTTGGCCATTTTAGTGCAATATTCTTCCGCTTCGACTTTGGTATTAAAGAGTTTGATTACCTTATCGCTTCCACGGATGAAGACTTGCCATTTATTATCTGATGCACGTTTGGAAACGTGATAGACCTTGACTCCTTCTTTCTTTGTTTCAGCTTTTTTTGGCTCGGCTTCCTTTGCTTCAGCCTTTTTTGGTTCAGCCGCTACTTTTTTAGGAGCGACTTTCTTTGTTTCTTCTTTTTTAACTGCCATATGTTTACCTCTTATAGTTATTTATTTTAGGCTTATTCAATAACATTTTCTAGTTCTTTTAAAGTATCGATTACCAAAGCGTTTTTCGCGTCTAGCAATCTTTGCTTACTTTGATGTCCTCTTGCAACAAGAATGGAATTGCTAACAAGCTTTTCCGCTACCTCATTATCATGCAAAGTGTCTCCGATAAATACCACGTCTTTCATATCGATATTCAAGGAAGAGAAATAGTTTACGGCTTCATCAACCTTTGAACGTCCGAAGATATCTTTTATTCCGATTACCACATCAAAAAAATCATAGATTCTCTTTTGCTTCAACTCATCTTCTAGTGACGTTTGCTTTGTCGCGGATAAAACAATTAGATGTTTGTTCATCTTTTTGAAATAGGTAAGGACTTCTACCACATCATCAAAAAGATTAAGAGATGGGAAAGCATTACGGTAATCAATATCGAATTCTTTTGCTAAAGCAGCAAAATCATCTTCAGGGAAAATAAAGCCTGCATCTTCGTAATATTTGATTATTGGAAAAGTAAAGATAGAGAGATATTTTTCTTTATCTATGTTTCCTTGATGTCCTTTTTCTTTTAACATCTTGTTCAACAAGAAAAGGCAGATATCTATATCATTAATCAAGGTTCCGTTAAAGTCGAATACGATATATTGGGCGTTGATTTTATTCATGGTGTATATGTTACCTTAAAGTAAGAAAAAAACTCAAGAATTCTTGAGTTTGGTTAATGGTTGGTGGGTAGTAAGAGGCTCGAACTCCTGACCTTCTGTACGTCAAACAGATGCTCTCCCAGCTGAGCTAACTACCCAACCGTATATTTAGCGGCTTCTTCAAGTCGCTCAAGTATTATATGTATTTACATCTTTTGAGGCAAGAAATTTTTTGATATTTTTTCAAAAAAGTGAAAAAGTCGCTTTTTTAGGCAAAATTACACGCGAAAAGCCTGGCAAGTTTCAAGGAATTCTTTTAATCTTGGGCTTTTCGGATTATTGAAGATTTCTTCTGGGCTTCCTTCTTCGACGATCTTTTTATCGTCTACGAAAACGACTCGATCAGATATTTGTTTAGCAAAGCCAAGTTCATGGGTGACAACGCATATTGTCATTCCTTTTTCTGCGAGGTCTTTTACGACATCAAGGACTTCTTTGACCATTTCTGGATCAAGGGCAGAGGTAGGTTCATCAAATAACATGATTTCCGGTTCTAGAAGAAGGCTTCTAACAATTGCTATACGTTGTTTTTGTCCACCTGATAATGTTCCAGGATATGCATTCGCCTTATCTTCAAGCTTAACAAGTTTCAAAAGTTCTAAGGCCTTTGAGGTTGCTTCTTGCTTGCTCATTTTCTTTAACGTCGTTGGAGCAAGAATCATATTTCCTAAAACACTTAGGTGAGGGAATAGTTCGAATTGTTGGAAAACCATTCCGATTCTCCCTCTCATTTGGTTGATATTCTTATCAGTTATGAGCTCTCCATCAAGAAGGATTTCTCCACTTGTGGGTTTGACTAGGTGGTTCATGCATCTAATAAGAGTGGATTTTCCACTTCCAGATGGCCCAATAATCGAAACCACTTCTCCGTTATTGATTGTCAAACTAACATCATCTAAAACAGTCTTTCCATCATCTTGGAAGGTGACGGTTACATTCTTAACCTCTAACATGAGCCATAAGCCTCCTTTCTAAGAGTCCTAAAAGTTTGCTTAATATATAAACAATTAGGAAGTAAGTGATTCCCATCACTAAATAAACGGTCGTGTAGTCATAAGTCGCACTCGCTAAAGATTGGAAGGCTTTAGTAAGATCGACAACTGCGACAAAGGAAACGATTGAGGTTTCTTTCACAAGCGTTATTAATTCATTCCCCAAGGATGGAAGAGCGTTTCTTAAGGCTTCAGGGAAAACGATTTTAGCCATGACTTGGGAGTAGTTAAGTCCTAGTGACCTTCCCGCTTCCATTTGTCCTTTAGGAACGGCATTAATTCCTCCGCGGATGATTTCGGAAACATACGCTCCAGAATTTAGGGCGAAGGCAATTATTGCAACATATAAGGAATCAACGTTAAACGGAGAAAGAATGATGAAATAAATGATCAAGAGTTGGACGACCATAGGAGTTCCCCTAAATATAGAAACATAGGCCTTAAATATATTTTGAAGGATAAGAACAAAGGCATTCTCGCTTTTGATATTCAAAATAAGACAAGTTATAAAGCCAAGGATAAGACCGCCGATAAAAGAAAGAAGGGTAATCAACATTGTGTTCCCTAACCCCATAAGGAGATTTTGAATATTCTTAGGGTTAGAGAAATTGTCTTTGAGTCTTTCTCCTAAATCTTCTTTGAAAACTAATGCAAGCGTTAATAGGAGAGGAAAAAGAACTACTAACATCGTCAATTTAACAAGACTATTCTTGTTTTTGAATATCTTCTTAAGCTGCATAATAAGTATCAATTATCTCTGCCAATTTGCCATTGGTTTTGATTTCCTTTATGAATGAATTTAATGAATTTAATAAGTCAGTGTTACCCTTAGCAACCGCTATAGCGTATTCTTCGTTTGTTAAAGTGATAGAGGGAATAACGAGACAATCAGTGTATTGCTTTACATACAAAGAGGCAGGTGCCGCATCGATAATTACTGCGTCGATGTTGCCATTATTAAGGTCTTTGGTTGCAAGTATTCCATCCGTGTATTGCTTGCATACGGCATTTTTAATTCCTGCAAAATCCATTTCTTCCGCACCTTCGATGAAATATTGTCCAGTCGTTCCTTTTTGGCAGCCGATCTTTTTTCCTTCTAAGGCTGAAAGCAATGTTTCAGTCGTATTAAAAGCCATTAAAGGTGAGTTAGATTTAACGATAACGACTTGGCTTGCTTCGTAATATGTCTCAGTAAAATCAACGATTTTCTCTCTTGATTCGGTTTTACTCATACCAGCGATGCCAATATCCGCTTTAAAAGTCTTAATTGAAGGAGCGATTGCGTCAAAATCAATGTCGCTAACCTTCATTTTCACGCCTAATGATTCAGCATAAGCGGATGCAACAGCGATATCAATCCCCTTAAATTCACCATTCTCTAAATATTCGAATGGCTGAAAAGTCGCATTAGTTGCAACAACTATTTCACCTTTCTCTTTGATAGCAGAAAGCGTGTTCATTTTTCCTCCACAGGAAGAAAGTCCAACTCCAGCTAAAAGAGCAATAGAGAAGGATAAGGTCTTTGCAAGTTTCATAAATACCTCCTAAAATGATTGGAAACTTTCAAAGATAAGAGTGTTTATGAATATAAAAACGCCCTTAAATTTGTTTTATCTAAGGGCGATAAAATCGCGGTGCCACCTTAGTTGCTTACTAGATCACTCCAATAAGCACTCTATGAGTTCAATCAAACTCAGACGCTTTGACGGGCGAACCCGGATTAGGCTTTTGACCTATCAGCTCCAAGACACGTTCATTAACTTCTTCTATACTAGCCTTTCACCAACTGCCAGCTCGCTTTATAGCGCCCATTAATTACTACTTCTTTTCGTCGCTTTTGCCGCGATATATTATTCTTCAAGATAAGATATTTCAAGAAGAAAATAAAAATGTTGCCATTTATTTTCCTTTATCTTAGTAAACAAGGAAAATTGACAACATTTTAATAAGAATTGTTTTAGTCTTCCTCAGCAAGCCTTCTTCCAAGGACAACGCCCATTACAGAAGACATCATTAAGCCCCTTGTCCAGCCAGAGGAATCGCCAAGGCAGAAAAGGTTTTGAATGTTTGTCGTAAGATTTGTGTCCATCTTAATTCTATTCGAGTAGAATTTGATTTCTGGGGAATATAGCAAAGTTTCGCTAGATGCAAAGCCAGGAACGACATGGTCAACCGCTTTAATGAATTGAATGATATCGGTCATCGTGCGATATGGCATAGCGGCCGTGATATCGCCAGCGATTGCATCAGGCAAGGTAGGAACGATATTGGCTCTATCAAGTTCTTTTTGCCATGTTCTTTTTCCGTCAAGTATATCGCCAAATCTTTGAACCATGATATGGCCGTTGCCAAGCATGTTGGTCAATTCGCCGATTTTTTGAGCGTAAAGAATTGGTTGGTTAAATGGTTCCCTGAAGTTATGGGAGCAAAGAATTGAGACATTGGTGTTTTGGGATTTCTTCTCTTTATACGAATGTCCATTAACGACAGCGAGGTTGCCATCGTAATTTTCTTGGGCGACAAATCCGCCAGGATTTTGGCAGAAGGTTCTTACCTTATCTTTGAACGGTCCACAATAACCGATGAGTTTTGCTTCATATAAGTTTTTGTTGAGTGGTTCCATAACTTCGTTACGGACTTCGACACGGACACCAACATCAACTGGTCCTGGAGCGTGAGCGATATCGTATTTAGAACAGATTTTTTCTAACCAATCCGCTCCTCTTCTTCCAGCCGCTATAACGATGCTCTTGCCGTATATTTCTTCTTCAGTCGTTGAATGATATTTATGAGCACGAACGCCAATGCATTTTTTGTCTTCAAGAATAACGTCGTTGCATTCATATCCATAACGAATTTCAACACCATTATTTTCAAGATATTTTTCAATCGCTAAATAAATATCATGGGCTTTTTCTGTGCCTAAGTGTCTAATTGGGCAATTCACGAGATGAAGGCCCGCTTCAATTGCGCGAAGACGAATTTGTCTAATTTCGTCAGTTTCGTTTTCTCCTTCAATGTGCGTATCAGCGCCAAATGAGAGATAAATTGAATCCGTGTATTTGATTAATTCATCAATCGTGTCGTATCCAAGAAGCTCAGGAAGAGCTCCTCCGACTGATGATGAAAGGGATAATTTCCCATCTGAGAAAGCGCCAGCGCCTGAAAAACCAGTCGTTATTGCGCATGGATCGCAATGAGCGCATTTCCCAAGTTTCGCTTTTGGGCAAGAACGTTTCTCTACGCTTTGTCCTTTTTCAATCATCAAAATTCTTTTTTTCGATCCTTTTTTGATCATTTCCAACGCGGTAAAAATACCCGCTGGGCCGCAGCCAACAATAATTACATCATACTGACTCATATCTATGTTCCTTTTAGGGTTTCCCTTAAGAAAGATACACACATTTTAATAAAATGTAGAGAAAAATTTTTATTTTTTACCAAAAAAGCGTTTTCTTTTTGTTTTTAATTCCTCTAATTTGAAAGAAATCTTTAATTTTGCTTATCACTTAATATTTTTGGTAAATGTGCCACAAAAATTAAGTAGAAAGCCATTCTCACTTAATATTTTCGGTATTGTTACCACAAAAATTAAGTAGAAAGGTGTTTTCACTTTATTTTTTTGGCATTAAGTGACATACTAATCTTAGATAAGCTTAAACGAATCAATAAAAATAAATGAGGCACCAAAATGGAAATAAAAAGGGATAAATATCTAAAAATGCTTGAAATCAGAAAGCAAAACGGCCTGGTCAAAGTAATTACTGGCATCAGGAGATGCGGCAAGTCTTACCTTATGAACGAGATTTTCTATAAAAAGTTGATTCAAGAAGGTGTTAATGAGGATCACATCATAAAGTTTGCTTTCGACTCCGCAAATGATTTGTTGCTAATTGGAGAAGATTTGTTAGATTTAACCATTAACAAAAAGAAAGTCGATCCAAAAAAATTTATCGCTTATATTTCGCAAAAAATAACCGATGACAGCTTCTATTACCTTTTACTTGATGAAGTTCAAGAACTAGGTTGTTTTGAAATGGTGCTTAATGGATATTTGCGTAAAAACAATATAGATATTTATGTAACGGGCAGCAATTCAAAATTTTTATCAAGCGACGTATTGACTGAATTTGCAGGCAGAGGGGACGAAATACATGTTTTGCCTTTATCTTTTTCAGAATTTTATGAAAATTATCAAGGTGGGTTAGAGAACGCTTTCGACGATTATATGGTTTATGGAGGTTTGCCTGCCGTTTCTCTAATGAAAATGCCTGAGCAAAAATCAAGTTATCTAAAATCTCAATTGCAAAACGTTTATCTTAAAGACATCGTCCAACGTCATGATTTAAAATCCGACGTAAATATCAGTGAATTGTTTGAGGTCATTGCTTCCGGAATCTCGTCTTTAACGAACCCGAAAAAGCTTTCGAATGCATTTAAAAGCATTAAAAATAGCACTTTGAGTGCCATTACTATTGATAATTACATCACATACATGCAAGAGGCGTTTATGATTAGCAAAGTTAAAAAATATGACGTGAAAGGCAAAAAATACATTAATACACCTTATAAGATTTATTTCGAGGACGTCGGTTTACGTAATGCAAAGCTTGATTTTAGACAAATCGAAGAAAATCACGTTATGGAAAACGTAATTTATAACGAACTTCGGTATCGTGGATATAACGTTGATGTGGGTCTTATAGAAACGAGAAACAAGATAGGAGACGTAACTCAAAGGAAACAACTAGAGATTGATTTCGTCGCAAATCAAGGCAGCAAACGTTACTATATTCAATCCGCGTACGATATTCCAAACGAAGAGAAGATGAAACAAGAGATGAAATCATTAGATAACGTTAATGATTCTTTCAAAAAAATAATTATCGTTGGAAAAAGTATGAAAGCGAGGCACAATGAAAAAGGTTATTTGCTAATTGGAATTAAGGAATTCTTGCTTGATTCAAATAGCCTTGAACTCTAATAAATTAAAAAACATTTACAAATAAAAAGGGCATTTTTCATATGCTCTTTTTCAACGTCTTGACAGATGTTAATAGATGGCTAATTATAATTTTACAGGGGTTTTGCGAGTGATTTTTGGATTTTTAATATTGATTTTTGACTAATCAATTTTATATAAGCTTATTTAAAAGTCTTAAAAGAAAAAAAGTTTGACCATCATAGTCAAACTTGCAATTTAGATTCTGGTGCCGTCTATAGGGCTTGAACCTACGACCTACGCGTTACGAGTGCGTTGCTCTACCAACTGAGCTAAGACGGCGCGTCTAAAAGAATAAAACAAATCTTATCTTTTATCAAGATACGAAGCGTTAATAATTCGATTTCAAACGACAAATGGTGAAGAAAACGGCTAGTGCTTCAAAGATGATAGCAAAATAATATAACAAGCTTAAGCATGTTGCCAACGTTGGTGAAATAATGATCATAAGCGTAGGAACAACAATGTTAAATAATATGACTAATATCGTAAAAGCTAGAGCGAGATTTCTTAAACCAACATATGAAGCATATCTTCCAACAAGGAACTGTCTAAGACGAATATAAAGGAAGATGCCGACGATGAAAGCGGCAAGGTTACCACCGACATTGATTAGAATAACAGCCGCGTTTAATGGATCCGTATTGAATATTGCAATAAATGAACCTGATAGCCATTGGATGACGAAGGTTGCTCCAAAATCCCACATAAGGAAGAAAACAAACATCAATATTCCATTATAGGCAATTGTCGTTCCTTGGATCGAACCGTACAAAATGAAAATAAAAGAAACCAAAAGAATGAGGTAATTCCAAATTGAGCCCATCATCGTATAACTATCAGTTCTATTTGTTATGCTAAAAAAAGTAAATGCGCCAACTAATAACGCAAGCCCTATTGAAGCAAATGTGATAGATAAGTAACGTTTGTAATGATATTTGAGTTTTTGAAAAATAATGCCTTTATTCATATGCAATATTGTATACATTTTTTGTATACTTGAAAACATGATAGATTTCAAATTTCATCACCAAAAAAATCAAGAAGTAATTGATGCAATAAACTTGGTCTCATTTAAGGAAAAAGAACCCCTATTACCTAGTGAAAGAACACCTTGGTATTTAATCATTTATTATCAGAATATTGCTATAGGGGTCGCCTCTTTTATTGAATCAGACCCTGAAACATGGGAGATAACATCCATCTGCGTTAAAGATAAATTAAGAGGAAAAAAGATTGGCACTTACCTCTTGAAATTCATGCAAACAAAGATAAGAGATTTAGGCGGTCGTTGGACGATTGTTTTTGTTTCTATCGGAATGAAAAATTTCTTCGTGAAAAATGGTTTTCATGAATCAAACAACGGGGAATTGATTGAAAATAACGGGGACATGTTATTAAAAATGGCGAAATTTTTACCCGGAAAAACATATCGTTCAAGAACTCGATATTAGTTTACCTACTTGTGATGTTCAACGTTGAAACGATACAAATCCACATCCTCATTTTGAGGAATTCCCGCTTTCTTTTTGCAGATTTCAATTTGTCTTTCCGGAGTAAGAATACCTGGTAAATTAGGCAACAAAACAGCGTGTTTGTCATCCGCTTCAACCATAACACCGTAGATTTCTGCATTAAGATCATCTGAAGTTAAAACAGGTATCAAATCAACTACTACATCTACGGTTATAATGATGTTATCAATGTCGTTTTCATTTAATGGTTCAAATCTCGAGTCTTTGAAAGCTGCGCTGACGGCGTTAGAAATTATCTCTTCCGCTAACGTTTTCTTTTTTGGCTTTATGGTTCCGATACAGCCCCTAAGTTCGCCTTCGTAATAAATAGTAACAAAAACGCCTTCTTTTCTATTCCCTAGCTTATTGTTCATTATAGCGGTTGCTTTTAGCATTTTCTTGTTTCTTAGATAATACTCAATCGCTTCTCTTGCTAAGGTAACATAGTAATCAGCGTGTTCCTTTTTTTCTTTAGCGAGGATTTTTTCTCTTTCGCGATATAGATTTAAGAAGGCTCTAGATTGGTTTTCAGTTTTTGGAGTGTAACAACAAAATCCATAGCCTGTTCCATATGGCGCTTCATGTGAAAGGCGAAGACAATCAAGATCATAGCGATCAAGGCATCCAGCAAGGATTGTGAAAGCGCGGTGTCCGCATTGAACGGCCTCGCCTAATAAAGTTCTATCAAAGGAAAGCAATTCTCCGAAATTCATCTTTGACATGATTTTCATGATTGCATCATCGTAAATCTGGCCTTCAGGGCGATATCCAAAAGTGCCTTCTTTAGACTGGCAATGCGATAAATCACCTGAAGCAATAATAACCGCCTTTCTTCCAAGTTTATCAATTGAGGATCTGATTATTTGTCCAAAACGGTAATGTTCAGCCAATGAAAGGCCAGAAACTCCTACACGAACGCTTAAAAAATCTCTAAATTCACGGTTGATGTAATACAAGGGGACCATCGTTCCGTGATCAAGCGATTCTTCCGAACCATTTTCCATTCCGCCTTTGAAATTGCAAATCTTGCATTCTTGGGAGATTTCTCTAGCGAGAATCTTGTCGTAGAGCATTCTAAAAGATATCTCTGGTGCGCCATAATCTTTAAAAGAACCGGTCGCCACTTCTCCATCGGCAATTTGAAAAAAATCCGCATAACTTTCTGCATGAGGAGAAATCCAAATTATCGTATCTGGATGAAGCTGAGCGACTTTTTTCGCAACGAGATTGAAAGAAGAGATGGTCGCCGATAATTCCTTTTCCTTCCCTTTCCCTATTTCAGGGATGGAATTT
The DNA here is from genome assembly GCA_963648925.1 of Hallerella sp. Classification (GTDB taxonomy): domain Bacteria; phylum Bacillota_I; class Bacilli_A; order RFN20; family CAG-826; genus UBA4951. Next base: position 9,025 of record CAVJFO010000008.1, on the reverse strand, counting down.
AAAGGATGGGGAACCATGAATGCTCCGACAATTGGCATATTAGAAAAGTCCCTTCTTTAAATATATGGAGTCTGCTTCGGCGATTTTACGAATTGGTTTGGCTGGAATTCCGTATGCTAAATATCCATCAGGAATTTCACCAGTTACGACTGATCCGGCGCCAATAACGCAACCGTTTCCAATCTTAGCTCCGCCAATTATGGTGACATTGGCAGCAATCCAACAATTAGAGCCTATTGTTACTGGCTTGCCGTATTCTCTATCGGTTATGCCATTTGGGCCAAGATACATGGCTCTTTCTTCAGCGACAAGAGGATGTAGTGGCGTATTAATAGAAACGTTAGGTCCAACAAGAACGTTATCGCCAATTGTTACTTTGCAAACGTCTAAAACGGAGAAATTAAAATTGCAGTAAAAGTTTTTTCCGGTATAGAAATTGCATCCATAATCGAAAAATACTGGACCCGTAAGATAAGAATTTTCACCAGCATTAGGCAAAAGTTCCTTAACGATAGCGTTTCTTTCTTCGACTTGGTCTTCGTCTAGACGATTAAAACGCGAACAAAGAGCGTGGGCTTTTTGTCTTTTCTTTAGCAAAAGGGGATCGTTGCAATCGTATATCATGCCTTTAAGCATTTTCTCTTCTTCTGTCATTAGTTCGTTTCCTCTTATATGTCTAAACCATTTTAAACCATTTAGGGTTTATTTGTAGACTATTTCGCGCTTTTCTTTAAAAAGAAACGTTTTATATTTAAAATATTCTTGTTTGGCAGGAGAAAAATATGAAATACACATGTCATCATACCGATAAATGGATATACGCGAATATGGATTTGACAGAGGAGAACCTTGAAAACAATAGCAAATCCTTGATAGTTATTGCTGGCGCTTCTTCATCAGGAAAAAGTTTCCTTTCCTCTTCTTTGACACAGGCTTTCAAAAAGAATGGAAAACGTTGCTTAACATTTTCTCTCGACCAATATAACTATGGCCTTTCAGGGATTATCCCAAATAAGGTAAACCTTAATTATTTTAATTCCTCACTCACTAACATTGGAGAGATATCAAAAAAGATTAAAGAAATCATTATGGATATCCCATTTGAGAACAAATACGATGCAGATGCAATAGCAAAAATAAGGGGAGCGTTAGTTAATCTTTTGCCTGAAAACGACCTAGAGATATTCTTAAAAGGCTTATCCGAAGAATGGAAAAAACTTAACTTTGATGAACCGACTGTTTATAACCTCAAGGAAGCCGCAGAAGATATCGTAAAATTATTTAAAAATCAAAAAATCGACGCTAAAAACTACTCGAAATTCTATTCCGAAAGACTTCCTAGTGAAAAAGTATATGATGGAAACGAGTATGATGTGATTATCGTTGAAGGAATCTATGCGCTTAATAAAGAATTCCTTGATGGAGTTGATTCTCTTAACCCAATAAAGAACTTCATCGAAGGAAATCCAAAAACATTATTCCTTCGCCGTATTATCCGTGATAAGAAAAACACTTCTGCAAGCACTCCTTTTACTATCAGTCTTTATTTCAAATACATTATCGACTCCTATAACAAAACAATTCTCCCAAACAAAAAATACGCTGATATCGTTCTAGAAAATGATTTTTCTTTCTCGGAACTCAGAACTGGAGACTTGTATACAACCAGAGACACCTTCCCGATTGAAAATGAAAAAGCAATTGTTTTCTTGAAAAATAATTCCAAAGTCGGAAACGTCTCTTATGAAAAGGACTTCTACTTTACTGTCCCAGGAGAAAAGCAGGAAAATCAAAATCTTTTACGTTTCCGTGAACATTCATTAGATGGCGGAAAAACCTACGTCCCTGGTTCTTTGGTACATAAAGGCGCGCCTAAATTTCGTATGGACTCAAAAATCATTAGACCGATTAACATTCTTTTAGACGAAACTGAAATTGGCAAGGTTTGGCAAGATAATGATGACGCGTTGTTTGCATTTTTAAATAACGGTTTCCAACTCGCTAACGCCGAAGAAAAAATAAAAACTAAAATCACATATAAAAATCAATCCTTCTCCATCTATGAAGTAAGAGGAAAACAAGCTTATATCGAGATAGGGCAAGAAAATAAAACGGACGTGATTTCCGAAGTTAAAAATCTCGTGAAATAACCGAGAATTGTCGATATTTTTCCTCATAACAAAATTGCAATGAAAATTTCTATTTTTTGTAATTGACTTTTTTGAAATTAAGTTTATATTAGTTCGCGTTCGAACTATTTTAGGAGGAGTATTGATGTTTAAATTGTTTAAGAAATTCCGCCCATTAGATTGGGTGTTTGTCTTGCTAATTATCGGCCTTACCGTCTTTCAGGTTTGGTGTACGATGAAAATCACGGATTATATTGCTGAGTTAATGAGGGAAATTAACTATATCGCCTATCAAAAAGATCCTACTTTATTAGGGAATGACTTCTATAGTTTCTTCCTTGCTTGCGGTTCAGATTGGACAGTCGTTAAGGAACGCATATCTCTTATTGCAACAGATGCCGCCTTTATTAGCACGATAAATGCAATCGCGGATACAAACGCAAATACAATAGCAATTAGCGCATGTTATTTGTTATTATTCGTTGTCTTATACGTTTTAACGGCGATGCTTATTTCAATTATCGCTTCTGCTATAACAGCTCATTTTGCGACAACAATAAGAACTGAAGTCAATAACAAAGTCTCCTCTTTCTCCTTAGCGGAAATTAATAAGTTTTCAACTGCTTCATTAATTACAAGAGCGACTAACGATATCGAGCAAGTGCAAATGTGTATTCTCTTGATGTTAAGAATGGTTTTTGCCGCTCCAATAACTGCTGTATGGGCAATTTGCAAGATTCAAGCAACTTCTGCTGAATTGACTTTAACTACTGGCGTTGCCATATTTGTCTTAGTCGCAGTACTTGCAATTGCAATGATTTTAGTTCTTCCGAAATTCAAAATCTCGCAACGTTACATTGATAGATTAAATGGCATAACAAGAGAACATATCACTGGCATTAGAGTTGTCCACGCCTATAACGCAGAAAATTATCAGGAAGAAAAATTTAATAAAGCGAATGACGATTTAACGAAACTCAATCTCTTTACATCTAGAGCCATGGGCATTCTTTCTCCGGTTATGACAATAGTTATGGATGGAGTCACCATTGCTATCCTTGGGGTTGGCGCTTTAGTAATTAACAAAGGTAAAGCTGATTACGCAACAATCTCTGCTTTCTCTACTTTAGCAACGCAAATCATCATGTCTTTCATGATGTTACTCATGATGTTCGTTATGTGGCCAAGAGCTTCAGTTTCGGCTAACCGCATTAACGAAGTTCTTTCCACCGAGCAATCCATAAAAGACCCTGAAATTGAAAAAGAGGGGACTTCCACGGGGGAAATTGAATTTAAGGATGTCAGTTTTGCCTATCCAGACGCTGAATCCCCAACCATTTCAAACGTCTCATTTAAAGCCAAAGCTGGCGAGACTGTTGCTATTATTGGCGCGACAGGATGTGGAAAATCAACGTTAGTTAACTTGATTTCCCGTTTATATGACGTAACTGATGGCGAAGTGTTAGTTGATGGAGTAAATGTCAAAGACATGAAACAGAAAACTTTGCGTTCAAAAATTGGATTTATCCCGCAAAAAGGCCTCCTTTTTTCCGGCGATGTTGCCTCAAATATTTCTTTTGGAAATCCATCATTAACTGAAGAAGATATGAAAAAGGCTGCAAAGATCGCCTGTGCCGATTCCTTTATTGAAGAAATGGGTGACAAATATCATTCATCTATCGCCCAAGGCGGAACAAACGTTTCTGGTGGTCAAAAGCAAAGGCTTTGTATCGCTAGAGCCTTAGCAATCAACCCAGAAATAACCGTTTTTGACGATTCCTTCTCCGCGCTTGACTTCAAAACGGATTTGCAAGTTCGTGAAAATATCAAAAACGAATTACCAAATATGACAAAAGTCATCGTTGCCCAAAGAATTGGCACAATAATGGATGCCGATTTGATACTTGTTTTAGAAAACGGCAAGGTCGTTGGAAAAGGCAAACATAAAGATTTACTTAACACATGTCAAACATATAGAGATATCGCCTTATCTCAACTTTCAAAGGAGGAATTAGGTTTATGAGCCCACGTCCAGGTTTTTCTTCTAAAGACAAAGTAAAGTTATCATCAAAAGATGGTACAAAAACATTGTCGAAATTAATGCAATCGACGAAAAAATATTGGTTTGCATTCATTTTTGCGGCGATATTCATTTTGACTAACGTCGTTATTTCGGTTGTTGCACCTAATTACGTTGATTCGTTAACGTTTGAAATTTCACAAAACGCAATAACCGCTTCCATTAACATGGATGTCGTTACAAAATACATGATTCTTTTAGCGATTATGTATGTGGCATCCGCTCTTTGCTCTTACGCTTCTTCTTTTATCATCGCTACCGTTACGCAAAGATATGCAAATTCATTAAGAAAGAGCATCGTTTCTAAAATTAACGTCCTTCCTCTTTCTTATTTTGACTCCAAGCAAATCGGCGACACTCTTTCCCGTGTCACAAATGACGTTGACTCCCTCTCTCAATCAATTGATACAGCAATTTCCTCTTTCTTAAGCGCGATATTCATGTTGATTGGTTCTTTGATTGGCATGTTTGTCAAATGCTGGCAATTAGCCCTCATTTCTTTGATTTCAATCCCTTTAATGATCTTCTTTATCGCAGGGATTATGAGACTTGCTATGCCTCAATTTGTTAACAGACAAAATCAGATCGGCGTCGTTCAGGGAAATGTCGAAGAGAAATTCTCTGGCCAATTAGTTATTAAATTATTCAATGCTGAGGAACAACAAGACGCCATATTTGAGGAAAAAAATCAAAAACTCAAAGAATATATGTTCAAAGCTCAGTTCTTTGGCGGATTGATGATGCCAATGACATCTTTCATCTCATACCTTTGTTATGGCGCGGTTATTGTCGGAGGGGCTTTGCTTATCATCAATAATGTCGCAGGCGTTACCTTAGGGACAATCTCAGCCTTTATGATTTATATTCGTCTTTTCCAACAACCATTTACACAAATTGCTCAAGCGTTAAATCAAATGCAAACCGCTTTAGCGGCAGGAAAACGCGTATTTGATTTCCTTAGCGAAGATGAGCTTTCCAATGAAGACGGAGTAGAATATAAGTTATTAAACAATGACAAGGTTGAAGGAGATGTTTGTTTTGACGAGGTCTCTTTCTCATATGATGAGACACGCGAAATCATTCATGGATTCTCAGCTTCGATTAAGCCAGGAATGAAGGTTGCTATAGTTGGGCCAACTGGCGCAGGCAAAACAACAATGGTTAATCTTTTGATGAGATTTTATGAAATTAACGGGGGGCGTATATCAATAAACGACGTTTCAACCAAAGAAATTTCACGTAAAGAACTCCATGATATTTTCGGAATGGTCTTACAAGACACTTGGATTTTCGAAGGTAGCGTTAGAGATAATCTTATATATAATGGCAAAGACATTAGCGACGAAAAGATTTGGGAAGTTCTTAAGGAAGTTAAACTTGATCATTTCGTCCAAACCTTGCCAAATGGACTGGATTACGTCATTAAAGATGGCAATAGCATTTCCGCTGGTCAAAGACAATTGATCACGATTGCTAGAGCAATGTTACGTAACTCCTCAATGATGATACTTGACGAAGCCACCTCAAACGTTGATACAAGAACCGAGGAAGTAATCCAAGAGGCGATGGATAAATTAACAAAAGGCAAAACCTCCTTTGTTATCGCTCACCGTCTTTCGACAATCCGTAACGCTGATATGATTTTAGTAATGAAAGATGGTAACATTATTGAGCAAGGCAACCACGAGGAGTTAATGAGGCAAAATGGCTTCTATGCTTCTCTATACAATTCGCAATTTGCCTTTGAATGATATTATGGATTACAAAGATTATTTAGTTACGGCCCGCTCAGCAAATGATGAGGTCAAGGCCATTGCTATCACTAGCAAAAATTTGGTTGAATACAAAAGAAGTATATATAACCTTTCCCCAATTTGCGCAGCTGCCTCAGGAAGATTGATGAGCGCTGCTTTAATGATGGGAAATTGGTTAAAAAGCGATTCAGACACCATTTGTTTAGAGATGGTGGGAGACGGTGAGTTATCTCATCTAGACGCCATTTCAAACAATAAGGGAGAAGTCCGTTCTTACATTTCAAAAACAGATGTTATCCTTCCTCCAAATAGCAATGGTCATCTTAATGTTGGCGGGGCGATTGGCAAAGGTCATCTTATCGTTATTCGTGATTTAGGGCTTAAATCTCCTTATGTTTCGCAAGTAGCTTTGCAAAGTGGAGAGATTGCTGAAGATTTGGCGTATTATTTCGCTACTTCCGAACAAACCCCTACCGCTATTGGTCTTGGCGTTCATTTCAATAAGGAAACAGTCCAAGTCGATCATGCTGGCGGATATATCATCCAATTAATGCCTAATACATCCGAAGAAACGATTCGCATTATTGAAGAAAATCTTGCAAACACTCCGGACGTGACAAAAATGTTAATAGAGAATGGCGATTCGCCAGAAAAGATTCTTGAATACGTTTTAAAGGGTTTATCCCCTCAATTTGAGACACAAAAAGATGTCTTTTGGAAATGCAACTGTTCTCACGAAAAAGGTCTCAAAATCATCTCTTCTCTTTCTCTAAAAGAACTTCATCGCATACTCGATGAGAAAGAACCAGTTCAGATAGACTGCAATTTCTGTGGTAAATCTTATAACTACAGCGAGGAAGAATTAAAACAAATTATCTCAGAAAAGGAAAAGAAAAATGCCTAAGGATTTTTTTGATTGCGATTCTGGCTTGCTTAAATGGGAATTAAAGAAAGTAGAAAAAGAAACCAATCATCCTTTTCTTAATTTTTATCTTTTACATTATCAGGTTAGCGGCAAAGAAAAAGAGCATATCTATTTCACTGCTTCAAGAAAAGATACTGCTTCATTAAGATCACTAACTCACGATTATTCTCATCCGGATGGGGTTATTATTGGTATATACCGCTTCAATGATGGCGTTTTAGAGATTCTCATGACCAAGCAATTCAGAGAGCCAATAGGCACGTATGTGTTTTCAATTCCAGCAGGATTAATTGATAAAGGCGAAGATGCAATTGAAGCAGCCAAAAGAGAAGCCAAAGAAGAAAGCGGAATCATTTCCTTAAAAAATATAGAGGTATTAACTCCGTTATCCCCTTCTTCTTCAGGTTTATCCGATGAATCTAATGCCTTCATTATGGCCGAAGCGGTTTCATTTTCCTCTAATTCCCTGGAAGAATTTGAAGATATCTCAACTAAATTCGTTCCGATTAATAAATGCTTAGAGATGTTTAAGGATCATAAATACATCATTCCTATGCAGACAAGATTATGGATTCTATATATGTCTGAAAGGTTCAAGACAAAATAAAAATTCGACAATAATGTCGAATTTTTTGTTTTTTAATTTCTCTTATTCGTGAACGGCCGAAAGTTCAACTAAGCATTCACATGGGAAATCGAGTTTTTTCCAACCTTCAATTTCTTTAAGGTTGATTAAGGTTAAAGCTGCAACAGGGGTTGCTCCAGCGTCTCTAACTAATTTAGCTAAGGCGTTTAATGAACCGCCAGTGGCTAATAAATCATCGATAAGTAAGACTCTTTGCCCAGGTTTTAAAGCAATGGCAGGAACTTCTATTTTTGCTGTGCCATATTCTAAAGCATATTCAACTTGATATGTTTTTCCAGGCAATTTGCCAGCTTTTCTAGCCATGATGAAACCCTTATGCATCTTATAGCCAAGAGCTGCGCCAAATAAGAATCCTCTAGCTTCAGGGCCAATGATAACATCAGGTTGATATTTTTCAGCTAACTTAGCAAAATCATTGATGCAAGATTCGAAAGCGTCAGGGTCGGCTAAGATAGGAGAAATGTCTTTAAAAGAGATTCCTTTGGTAGGAAAATCAGGTGTAACAGCGATATATTTTGAATAATCCATTTTTTGTGACCTCACTGCATAATTATAGCGATATTACGTAATCTTTAAAGAAATAATTTCTTTTTTATTTTATATGGAAAATGCCTATTTTATTATGGTATGATAAAGGACTGAAAAGAGGCATTATTATGGACCTAAAACAGTATCCAAACGTCACCCTGCTTGACCATCCTTTACTCAAGCATAAAATCACGATTCTTCGTGACAAGAACACCGGAACAAATGAATTCAGACGCGTCGTTAAGGAAATTGCTCTTATGGAAGGCTATGAAGCACTTAAAGATCTTCCTGTCGAAATGGTTGAAGTTGAAACCCCAATCGAGAAGTCTCTCCAACCAATGGTTTCTGGTAAGAAACTTTGCTTCGTTCCAATCCTTCGCGCAGGATTAGGTATGGTTGATGGCATGACTGAATTAGTTCCTTCAGCAAAGGTTGGACACATTGGCTTATACCGCGATGAAGAAACACACATTCCTCACGAATACTATTGCAAATTGCCATATGACTTAGAAGATCGTGAGATTTATGTTGTTGACCCAATGCTTGCAACAGGCGGATCCGCAATCGACGCCATCACACTCTTAAAACAACATGGCGCTAAAAACCTCCACTTCATTTGCATCATTGCCGCTCCAGAAGGCGTTGAAGCATTTGAAAAAGCCTATCCAGAAATTCCATTATTCATCGGTTCTCTTGATCGCGAACTAAATGAAAACGCCTATATCTGTCCAGGGCTTGGCGATGCTGGCGATAGAATATTTGGCACGGTTAAATAATTCAAAAATCCAAAAATGCCCTGCAAAAGTGGCATTTTTTTCTTTAAGAAATCAAAGTCAAATTTGTTTTTTAACGTGTTTTAATGAGAAACATTGAGCTAAAAAACAAATAAGAAAAAAACAGCTTCATTTTGAGATGTACCCCTAATCCTGGACAAAAACAGGAAAGGGGTATTTTTCATGAAAT
>CAVJFO010000007.1:0-16896 GCA_963648925.1 Hallerella sp. | reverse complement strand
AAAAAAGATCGCCATTTCTGACGATCTCTACGTATTCTTATTTGAACGTAATTATTCTTTTTTCTCTTTGATGCAGAATGTTGCTAGAGATGTTACCACCGCTAATAACATGAAGACAAGAGTAAGAACGAAGGTTGCATTCACTGATGTGACGTCGATTGCGCGAACGACTGCAACAATGTAATTGAGATTAACAACTACAAAGAGAATTGTTGCTATCGTTACTGCAATAAACGGGACAGTTTCAACCAAGTGAATCCTCTTATAAACGGTGAATCCACTAACGATTATTGCAACCACCAAGAAGATGATGCAGCCAACCGAATATGTTTCGGTGAAATTGTGAATGATTCCTGTTGTTAGGTAAATAATTAACGAAACGATTTCTAACAACAAAGATGAGGCTAATAATCCGAAATGAATTGGATTCTTTTTGATTTTACTTAACATTGTTATCATCTCCTTATTCCTTGTTGAACTTATCGCCATGTTTATTCTCGGAAACTTGTCTTAAGACCATCCAGAGAACTCCGCCAAGAGCCAAAACGCCAAGAGTGATATCTAACACCATAATGCCAATTGCCCATGGTGACATATCGTAGTAGGCATAGGAGCCTGGTGCGACATATTCATAAGCATTTGAGTTAACGACTGCATATGTAATGTTCTTAATGGCCTTTCTTGCCGCCCATTTTGCGGTTGGAGAATCAAGGTCAAGATCAAACTTCTTCATCGCCATCCAAATATCGTTACCAACACGGTAACCGACATTCTTATCACGATATGTTCCGCTTGTGAAATCAGTTATGACCATGCCTTCAAAATTCCATTCATCTCTAAGCAAGGTTGTTAAGAGATTATAGGAGTTTGTTGGAGATTCAACGCCAATATAGTTCATGGAAGTCATCAATCCACGGCAGGCGTTAACTGTTTTTGTTTCTTTCTTTTTAGTGTTGGAGTTGTAATAGGTGATTTCCCCTTCCGCTTTTTTGATGCAAATTTCGAAAGCTTTGAAGTAAAGTTCTCTACAAGCTTGTTCGTTTGACCAAACCGCGACAGAAGAACGATCGACGTCTGTTTCGTTTAAGGCAAAGTGTTTGATGTAGGCATATAATCCGCCTTTAGTGAATGCGCCAGAAACTGTTACGGCAGAAATTTCACCGGAAAGAACTGGATCTTCGGAATAATATTCAAAGTTTCTTCCACCATATGGAGTACGGTGCAAATTAAGTCCTGGGGCATACCATCCGGAAACATTGTTAGTGATCGCTTCTTCGCCAATCATCTCGCCCATCTTGCGCATAACTTCGCGATTAAACGTGGCAGCTTGAATAGGGGCGCATGGATAGCAGCATGCGGTGACTGGGTTAGATTTCGTTCCGAACATACTCGCAAGAGCGTCGTTTCCACCCCATGTGGCAGTTAAGCCAGCCGTGCCATCGTGATCGTTTGTGGAAACTGCACCAATGGAATCGACTTTTGCCGTTTGATATAAACCGTAAGTGATCAAAGAAGAGATTTGATCCGAACCATAGTCTAAATTGTCAAGCAAGTCTTCCCAAAGAGGATCATCATAATCAAGTCCTCTTAGGGCTGAAAGAGTGACCCCGTTACCCGCTTTTTCGCTTGGAGCGGTCGCTTGATAGAGCTTGCTTCCTTCTTGGTTACCAACAATTGGATCAGTCTTATAATCGATAACCTTTAAGGCGGCTAGAACTTTATCACTCATTGGTTTATCGGTTGCCGCTTGAGGATAAGTGCTTGCCATATCTTTACGAGAAAGAGTTGTCATTTCCTTATCTTTTTCATAGGTGTTAAGCGTCGTTAATAAATTAGTTGCAGCTTGTTTATCACCAGCTCTCTTGCCAACTGCCGTGCCAAGTTTTGCACTTGAAGCATACACTTTGGTGTCGGAGACATTAATGCTCTTTTCACCCCATGATGAATGGGAGTCTTTTCCTAAATAAATCTTATATTCACCAGACTCTAAGACATATGAGCCGTTATCCGTGTAAATTCCTTTATGATCATAGGAAACGAGTTCTTCTTCATCGAAGGTTAAGGCGAATGACTTGGAAGAATTTGCTTCAAGATGATATTTGTCAAAGCCTAAAAGGTTCTTGGCCGCTTTTTCAATTCCTCCATCATGGTATTCTCCACCAAAATAGATTTGAACAACTTCATCTACTGCTCTGCTTGATTCATTATGAATTGTTCCATGGATTTCTACTTCGCCATTTCTATAGGTAACCGAATCTAATGATTGGGTTATTTTATCGTCTTCATAGTTGAGACCATATCCAAATGGATAGATAACCGCGTCATCATATGTTTTTGATTCACCGAAGACGTTGAATTTATTATCTTCAGCATATCTTGTTTCATAATAGCGATATCCGAAGTAAATGTCTTCATCATATTCCATGAAGCAAGAAGGTCCGCCCGTCAATGCGTTGGAATATTTATTAGTCGTGTGATTGACGTATGTTGGATCAGATTTGAAATCAGCATACCAAAGGTCGCTTGTTTTTCCTGAAGGATTAACTTCACCGTCTAATATGCGGGAAATGCTCTTATATCCTGTAGCACCTGGAAGACCAGCCCAAATAATCGCATCAATTCCCGCATCATTTTGAAGGGAAGAGACTTCCATGATATTTGGAGTTATGAGTAAAACAACGACATTTTTGCAGTTCTTTTTTGCAAATTCGATCATTGCCTTTTCTCTTACTGTGAGTTCAAGCTGAGTCATTGTCCCATCTTCATATGGTTTAGTGGAAAGAAGATCATAACCTTCAGTTCCGGTTCTGCCAATGTAGACAATGCCAGTCGTATCTTTGCAAGATTCTTCAAGCCCTTCGTAGATGTTTCCATCATATTCGATGAGATTTGTTGGTTCATTTTCCCCATCACCAATCATCGTTACTGGCGTGGAGCTTTCCATCTTGCTAACAACCTCGTCGTTGAGAGTGAAATAGTCGCTTAAGGCTTTCTTTGCGTTAACAACAAAATCATCTGTAGGATTGATATTTGCTGAACCCGTGCCACCGTAGAATGGCGAAACGAAACGATAACCGAATGGCGTGACTTTTGCCTTCTTTGCAAGTGGAAGAGCATTTTCAGCATTCTTAAGCAAGGTTGCGCCTTGTTCTTCTACCGCTTCGACGACTTCGCAAGCCGCAGATCTTGAATCTTCCGCTTTTTCGTAGTTGTGTTCGTAGAAGGTAACATCAGCCTTAGAAACGTCATCAACTGAAAGAACGTGTTTTTCGCCTCTTCCCAATGCGAAATCTAGTGATGCGGAATATTGATTTGCCGTGATGGTCGCAATAACTGCAACAGCCCCCATCAAGGAAACCACCGGCACTAAAATAGTGCGAAATTTTTTGTTGGACATTCTGCCCATATATTTCCTCCTTGGAACTTATTTTCTGTTCCTTGTGCCTAGAATTTAGATTAAGAAAGCCCTTACATCAAGCGAATAGTCGCGCTTGGTAATATTTCTGCCGTAACAGGAATTTAGTTGTTATTTGGCAAAAGAATATTCAAAGAAAAGCTATTATTTTTTGTTTCGTAGGTAAGTGTGCCTTTATAACGTTCAACGATTTCTTTCATCGAGACGAAACCAAAGCCATGCAAAGATTTGTCTTCTTTTGATGTTTTTGGGCGGCCATCTTCGATGATAATTTCTTTTTCGGTGAAGTTTTCGATATGAATGCTTACGAAATTGAGTTTCTTTTTTATCATTATGGAAATTGAACGATGGTTTTCCGGGACTTTTTCCAAGGCTTCGATAGCGTTATCTAAAGCATTCCCAAACAAGGAATAAATATCTCTTGGTGAAAGAAAGTTTAATAACTTTCCATCAGTTATCATTGTTAGTTCAATATGGTTTCGTTCGCATAAAAGGGCTTTTTCCGTAAGAATGATATCGAGCGCTTCATTCCCAGTTTTGACATTGGAATCATAGATTTTCAAAGACTTTTCGATTTCTTTAAGTTCTTGTCCATCAATATGCTCATTCTTTCTTATTCGATGGATTTGATGCTTGAGATCGTGGCATTTGATGTTAATGATCTCGATGTTTTTCTTAGCCATCTCATATTGCTTGTTTCTTTCCGCCCAAAGACTTTTGATGGAATCTAACTCTCCTTTAACTTCGGTAACTGTTAATTGGGAGAATTGCAAGAAAAGGGCTAACAAGCAAGAAAAGATGTTATAGATGTTTTCTAGCAAGGAAAATAAAGAATTTGTGTTGTAGAAAACAGTTAACATATTGAAATAAATATCAATAAAGATAATGACCATGGAAATAAGAACCAAAGAATAATGGCTTATGGTGATGTTAGCACCTTTCTTGATTTTGCTAGCAAACGTTCTTCCGCTTATCCAATAAACCGTGAAATATACCCAAGCATATACGATGAGGGTAACAATGGAATATCCAACTCCCTCTTTTTTGTTATTCGCATAATATGGGTTTGTTTCTATAAGATAATCCATCACCTTGCCTAGATATAGGTTATCAACGATGAGGTTATAAATTTGATAGGAGATATGTTGGATCGTGTATGCGGCTATTGCGCAGAAAAGAATCGTTTGCCATTTTTCATCAAAGATAATCTTGCAAGAAATAACATCAACTAAAAATATAAAGATGAATAACAAAGATATGTTGAATGGCTCATATTTAAAAATCGGGAAGAACCAAATAAGAATAGAGCTTACGATAAGGCATATCGAAAAACGTAAGATGAAATGTTTTCTTCTTTTAAGATTTTTGAAAAACAAAAGTTCGGCGATAATGAATTCTAAAAGAAATACATATCGATATATCGTTAGTTGGTTAAAAGAATAGAACATAATTAGATATGCCCCAAATAATTGCAAAGGCGGATGGTGAATTCTTTTTTTCTAGCACGGGATATCTTTACCCTGTCTTCACCAATAACTATTTCATCATGAATGACTTCATCAATTGCCTTTAGATTTACTAGACAATAGTTGTTGCATCTGAAGAAATCTTTGTCTTTAAGTTGTTCTTCAAGTTTGTTTAAGGAGCAACGCGTGCTATAGTCTCCATCTTTTGTGTGGATGCACGAGTTATGGTCTAAAACTTCAATATAACGAATATCAGAAAGGCGAATTACCTTTAAGGAATGATTTGCTGATATCGTTATCTTATCTTCGTTTTTTGCAATTATCGAATCGACTGCTTTCTTGAATTTTCTCTCTAACGATTCATATCTTATTGGTTTGAGGATGAAGTCTAGCGCGTCTACTTCATATCCTTTTATCGCAAATGCGGCCATGTTTGTCACAAAGATGATAATTATGTCTTTGTCTTTGTTTCTTAGTTGAATCGAGGCGTTCATTCCATCTATTTTTGGAAGTTCAATGTCCATAAAGACAACGTCAAATGAATGATCTTCTTGGTTTAAAAACGGTTCGGCAGCATAGTATTGCTTGATATCAAATTGAATTGAATTATCCGAGGAATATCTTCTTAGGTATCCGAAAAGTTTATCGTTTTCTTCTATGTTGTCTTCTACAATGGCTATCCTGATCATATTTCGATTGTAACATATTATTTGTTTTTGCGGCCATTTTGTAAAAGATTAGCTAAATACCTCATGGCAAAAGAAAAAATATGCACGGTAACCTCTAACTTTTAAGTTAGCATACGTATATTTTTATAAAACGCTTTCTGACAATGCTTTTTTGAAACTTAAAACTTTAGCATCCCTTTTCATCGAGCGAACAAAAAGTTATCTTTTCTTCTTTAATTGCTTGGTAACCTTTATTGGAAAGATAAGCCTCCCAATCTAAATAGATTTTATCTCCATCAATAATGGTAGGTATTCCAATAGAGTTATTTTTCTTAACTTCATCATATAGCGGGGATGAATCACGAATAGAAAGGAATTCCTTAAGATATTTTAGATTCTCGCAAACATCTAAATATTCATATTCGATATGGTAATGGTCTAAATTCATTTTGAGGGATTCGCAATCAGGACATAACTTGCTGCCATACACTTTTATCATTTTCTTCTCCTGTTTTTCTTAATGATATCTTTTCGTTATTTCTAACGAAAGAAAAACGCTCTTTAGCAAGAGCGCATTTCCAGTTATTTATTTAACAACGTAGAATTCCATCGTTGATAAATCGCCATCGTATTCTAAGGTTAAGCCTAGTGACCATTCTTTAGTGCTTGAATCATAGAAAGAGGAGATTCTGCCTTCATCCCAGTTTCTCCAACTTGATGAATAATCGTCTAATTCAAACTCATTGCCAACTAACTCCCAAGAGAATGTATCGGTGGTAACCGTTCCATCGGTTTGCGTTGTCGTTCTTGTACAAGTTCCATCGCTAGAGAAGGCAAGGGTGACCGTGTATCCATATATATTTTTATATTTGTCGCAAAGGAATGTATTGCTCGTTAAGAAATTAGCGAATCTTGTTTTTGAATTGATGACATAGAACGTTTTTTCTGTTTTTATTGTTGGATCTTTCTTAGAAGCAAGAGTAATTGTAACCTCACCTTGGGAAAGGGCAGTTATTTCAATCTCTCCACTGTCAGTAACTTTAACAGTCGCAACTTTTTCTCTTGATGAGGTTGCTTCGACCTCTTCTGTTATGGCTTTGCTTGGAGAGGTATAGTAACGGAATGTATAAGTTTGACCAGTAAGCATGCTGGTGTCTTTATGCCCGACGACAGGTGAAAAATTCAAACTTTCAATAGCGATGTCTTTGACTATCAACCCCTCATATTTGATTGTGTTGAGGTAATAAACACCAGATTCTCTTCTTGCGTAATAGCAAAAAGTAAGATCGACAGTTCCTGCAGCAACAACTTCAAAATGATCCGATCCATTGTATGTTTCAATCTTAACTATATCTTCATTCGATGTGGCATATGGCGTTAATTCAGTATACAAAGCTTTTGTTGGCTCATATGTTTTAGCGTAGCCATAAATCGTGCTTGTTGTTGCTGAAACCGTTTTATCGTCACCGACATCGTTGATTTTCCAGTTAACGTCTTTGGCTTTTAATTGAAGTTCGCTTACATTGCTTAAGAAATATTCATTAGGATCAATAACGTCAGATCCAAATGCTTCAGTCTTATTGCCGTAGGTGATGGATCCAGATTGTCTTAGAATGCTATAAGCAGTATCGGAAGAATCATTAATTCTTGTGTATGTTGTCTTAGTTGATGTTTCATAAGAAAGAAGTCTCGTCTTTTCTTTATTTACCGTATATTCAACTTTAAGTTCGCCAGAGATTCTTTGCCCATCCTCATCATAAGAATAATTGCAGTCTAGATTATAGGTGATATTCCCTTCATCATTTACGGTGTAGACAAATTTATTAGCGCCAGCTTGTTCAGCGTAAGCGTTAGATGCAATATCTCCTGCGACATAGTTATAAAGTTTTGCACTAAGGTTGGCCGCAGCGTTTAATTCAAAATCAGAATTAAGAATATATTGGGAGGAAGAAAGGCCGCTTGCAGCTGCTTCTTCTTCGGAATTCACGATAAATTGTTTTGATGCGGAATCTTGATATGCCTCAGGGCTATTCCATGGTTTATCATAGTCGGTCACTTTTACAAACATATCGAAAGAGTTTGTTTTCGTGGAATCTTCTTCATCCTCATAAACATCAATTATTCTTGTTGCAATCGTTCTGAAAGTGTCGTTAACGGTTGTGCTTCCGTCAACAACGCGTGAATAGGTTCCTTCTGAGGTTGTTGAGCCATCAAGATAATTGGTATAAGTTTGATCGGTATAATTATTCACCGAAGTTCCGCCATCAAGGACACTGTATTGCACTGAGGCGGCATTATCGAGTTCTTCTTTTTGAAGCTTGCTAATATCGCTTAAAGCGGTTTCAAGAGAAATTGTTTTTTCCTCTTCTTTTGAAGAGCTGCTTGATGAAGAAGAATCACTTGAGGAAGATCCATCACTCGAAGATGGGTTTTCACTAGATGATGGTTGCTCACTTGAAGATGAATTCTCGCTAGATGAAGACTCGCTATTTGAGGAGGATGCGGTACTGTTTGATGAACTTGTAGCGTTCTCACTTGATGAGTTTTCTCCCGCGTTTGAAGAATTGATGACATCTCCGCAGCCCGCTAATAACAAGGCTAAAGAGAGAATTCCGATCATTTTTGCTTTTTTCATATTGATGTTTTCCTCCTAATGGATACTTACAAGGTACTTAAATTAAAATTTAAGACGTTCGCATTATATTACAAAAATAATTAAATTGCGCTTTTTAATTTTAAACGTATATAATTGCGAAGTTATGAAAAAGAATTTATTGCTTTTATTAGCCACAAGCATGTTGCTTGGATCGTGCGCTCAACCTGCATCATCTTCTTCCTCAAACGAGGATAATTCATCCGTTTCTTCAAACGAATCTTCTTCGGAAAATTCAAGTTCATCGGAAGAAAGTTCTTCTTCAAATGAAGATTCATCCTCAAAAGAAGAATACCATGTCGATGAAAGAATGATTGGAAGATGGTATATCAATGGATCAAACGCCAATATTTTGCCAATAAATGGCATTTTTGATATTGCCGCCGATGATACATTAGCAATTGGCGAACGCGTTTTAACGTTAACTGGAAATTACGACGGATTTGAAGGAACATACAAATTCGTATATGGGTCAATCGTTTTTATCGTTTCATACGATGAAGAAAATGATTATCTTGATTGGGGATATCAAAACGGAAGCCAAGCTGATTTTGGCTTTGCCACTAAAACGCCAGTCAGTGACTCAAAATATGATTATGAAGGTGATACCTTCCCAATGGAGATGGCAAAAGAATATCTTGGAACAACCCTCGATTTACCGGCCTTAACATTTGAGGCTAATTCATACGCCCTTCAAAATTTTGAATCTTCTTTATATAACAATGCTAAATGCAGCGACATCATTTGCTATGGTGCCTCAACTGCTAAAACGGCTAATTATTTAACTTCCCTTTTAGAAAACGATTACACAATCTTCTATAAGAGCGGAGCGGATAACGTCGACTATATCGCTAACACCAAGATAAGTGAACAAACATTCTATATCGGTTATGATTCTAGCAAAACATATGCGTTGAGAATCATCTTCTATCCAGGGGATACAAAAGCAGAAAATGAGATGCATATCTTCTTATATAACTATGATGATAAAATAGTAGGCATAACAGAAAATTCAGGGGAAAATTTATGAAAAAAACATTATTGCCATTAATGGCTTCGATCTTATTACTTGCATCATGCGCTCAAGATAAACCTTCTTCGGAAGAAAATCCATCTTCTTCAGATGAGATTTCATCTTCGTCTTCTTCATCCGAGGAAAATGAAAATTATGTTCTTCTTCGTCAACTAGGAGCAAAGCTTGCTTCTCTTGAAGGCCACATTAACAAGACCAACACAACGATGAACAGAATTGTTACCCAATCGGCGGCAATAAGCATTAGCGTTAAAGATGTTTCAGAAACAAAAAAATACACCCATGCTACATCTAAATATGTGGTAGAAACTAAAGGCACTGAAACATTTGAAGGTGATAGTCCAATTGGCTATACTGGGCAGATTTACGATAATGGAAAATATTTCTATCAAGTAAGAAAATATGATGGCGCCTCTACAACATCTAACAAAATTAAGTTCAATGAAGACAGCGTTGAATCAGTTTACGATATCGGACCAGCAGTAAGCCAAATTACCGACTTCAATAATATCATTGCATACGAAAAGCAATATGCCGAAAAAGGCCAATCAGATTATTTTGAGTGGACATTCGAAAACCTTGAAGGAATCGAAGAAGACCAATATCTCAAATATTCATATTCCGTTACCTTATATGAAAATTATGATGGCAAGAAAGTCTTGTCTCAAAAAACTGAATACGAAAATACATTTACGATTAAGAATGATTTAATCGTTCAACTTGATCAAAAATGTTTTATAACAAGAGTTCAAGGTGGCTTAACTGATATTGCAAACACCGTTGAAGCAACAGTAACCACCACTTATTCTCAAGGCGAATACGAAGAATTCACTGGAAGTTTGCTTCCAACAAAATAACAATTTAGAAAGCTCATCAATTTGATGAGTTTTTCATTATATTCAGCTATCAAAAATCCTAAAAACCCCTATAAAACCCGTCTGGATTTAAAATTTTGTGTTTGTTAGTAATTTTCATCAAGGAGAAAATCTGCTAGATGAAGGATTTTGATCCCATTAATATTGCCGCATGCGTAATCATCTAACGTAACAATCATTTTAGGATAATTATCTTTTATTTCGAGGAGATTAGCCGTTTCTCTATCTGAATCTTTTGGAAGTTCTCTACACACTTGTATATATATTTTCTGAGAACGATTTGTTGCGACGAAATCTATTTCTTTGTTACCGTTTTTCCCGATATATACTTCATATCCACGGCGTTTTAATTCAAAGAAAATGATATTTTCCATTGTTGAAGCGATGCTTGTCGGATTAAAACCATACAAAGCGTATTTTATAGACTGATCGCCTAGATAAAACTTTTCTTGTGTCTTTAATATGCTTTTGCCTTGCAAATCGTATCTTTTGCAACGATAAATTACAAAAGCTTTCTCTAACCATTCCAAATAATTGTAAATTGCTTCGACTGATATCGTTCTTTTTTCGGATTTCAAAAAATTAACTATGGAATTTGCAGAAAAGGTTTTGCCGAGATTTTCTATGACAAATCTAACAACGCGATTAAATAAATCTATATTTGTGATTGAATGTTTTTTCACAATATCTTTTATAACAACCGAGTTATATATATCTTCCACTATTGAATATGATGTTTTTTCGTCAAAGTTACTACTTGCTAGCAATGGAAAACCACCATAACGAATGTAATCTTGTAGTTGTTCTTTATTTGATTTAACTGAATTGTTTTTGAAATCTAAATATTCCTTGAAAGAAAGAGTATACACAGGAATTGTTATATATCTTCCGGTTAAGTAGGTGGATATTTCGCTACTCATAAGTTTCGAGTTAGAACCAGTTACGTAAATATCCGTATTAAAATCTTCAAGCAAATTGTTAACAACTTTTTCCCAACCGCTTATTTCTTGAAGTTCATCAAGTAAGAAATAATATTTTTTATCATCAACGATGTTGGATTTTAAATCTTCATACATCTTTTTAGCCGTGTATGAATCATCAAACTCTATGTTCGTGTATTTTCTTACGATGATATGCGTTTCATCAACGCCACGGGAAAGAAGTTCTTCTTTTACCATTTGCAAGATTGTAGACTTTCCGCACCTTCTAATTCCCGCTAGAATTTTAACTAATTTAACATCTATGAACGGTTTTATTTTCTCTAAATAATCTGGTCTAATTATCATAAAATTTGGTCTCTATATTAAATATATTACCAAAAAACTTTTTATTTTTTATAAGTTTTTACTTAAATTCCGTAAACACTTTCTGTTTTTATAAAGTTTTTCGGTTTTATTTGTAAAAACTTTTATGAGAAATATATGAGCAAATCTACTTATATAGAATTATAGGATTAAAAAAGGGCGTTTTCTTTCAACAATCTCTTTAGCAAAAATGCAAGAAAATGAGGCAACGTTAAAATGTTGTTTGAATAACCGATATTGGCATTAGAGAACTTTATTCCGTGTTTTATATATTCGGTTTCTTTCCCGATCGCAGCCTTTAAAGAAACCGCTCTTCCGGTTTTAGCTTTTACTTCCAACGGAAGAATCTCATTTTTATAACGAACAATAAAATCTAGTTCAATAGTTGAATCCTTACTGCGATAAAAATACAAATCGTAACCTTGTTTTAATAACGATGAAGCAATTATAGATTCAAAGACAGCGCCATTATATATGGATAGATTGTTGTTTTTTCTTAAGTCATCTTGACTTTCTTCATCTAATGATGCCATCAATAATCCAGTATCGGAATAATACATTCGGAAATTATCTATTTCTTCATTTCCTTTTAACGGTAAAGATAAAGCGCAGTTATTAGCAAGAATCACGCTTCCGGAATTCTTTAACCATTCGCTAACACCATAATATTCATTAAATCTTGCTCCATGTCCTAATTTGCTAAGTTGAAATTTATGATTATCTTTCGCTAGTTGAGACGGAACAGATTTAAAAACACGCTGAGCCCTTGCAATGTCAATTCCACTTAAATACTTAGAAATATCATCTACATAATCGTTATAGAGTCTTTTTTGCATATCCAAGCAAAGAGAAAAATTTCGATTATTGGCAAAATAGTTAGCAACGATTTTAGGATATCCACCAAGAACAATAAAATCTTTAAATAAATCATTGAGCATATTGAAATAAAGATCGTCGATTTTTTCACCTTTTTGCATGTGTTCTAAAAGATAGTCGGTTAAATCGGTTTTATATCCGTTAGCCCATAAAAATTCTTCGAAATCCAAAGGATACATACAATATTCATCTTTGAATCCGACGGATACGCTAGAAACTTGCGACATATTTACCCCAAGAGCCGATCCAGAGCAAATAACATCATACCTACCATCTAATTTAAAGAATTTTAACGCAGTTGTTGCATTCATATATTCTTGGATTTCATCAAAGAATATCAAGGTGTTATATGGTTCAAAAACGAATTGAGGATTAATAAAAGAGAGTCTTTTAAGGATTTCATCAACATTAAAAGAAACAAAGGCTTGTTTGTATTCTGGATTTTCGATGAAATTGATTTCGATGAAATGTTTATATGTTTTGCCGAAATGTTCAATAGATGTAGTCTTACCTATTTGCCTTGCACCATAAATAATTAAGGGATTACGACTGGCGCTTTTTTTCCACTCAATTAAGAAATCATCTACCTTTCTTTTTAGCATAATTAGTTCCTTTACAAGTAGATTTTACACTTTTTTGTTGTGTTTTCCACTATTTCATTACACTTTTTTGTGGTGTTTTTCGCTGTTCCAACACACTTTTTTGTGGTGTTTTTCACTGTTCCAACACACTTTTTTGTTATTTTTCGGCTTCCGTGCCAGATAAGAAGTCCGTTATTGCATCATCAAAATTGATAACTACATGGACTTTTTTCCCATATCTGTCTCCAATGAATTTAGAGAGGTCGTCTTTTATTTGTTTACGGTCTTGTTCGCTATCTTTGCCAACAGGCAAAATCATGTCGAAAATCAGATTTACGTTTTCTTTTCCTGACACTATTCTAAAATCATGGAAATGGATGTCTTTATCAGTTTTCGCGATAAATTCTTCAACCAACATTTTGTATCTTTCTGTGTCTGGATCATCTTTTAATACAGGGTCCATATGGACGGTAAGGTTAATGTTTAATAATGAACGCGCTTCTTTTTCTAAGGCATCGCACAATTCGTGAGAGGCCATAATATCGTTTTTAGCATCTACTTCTACATGTATTACTCCATATATAAGTTGGCCATAACTATGCAAAGAAAGGTCATGAAGACCAAGAACATCTTTATGTTTTAGTAAAAGATTCACCAATGAAGCAATTAATTCTTCTGAAGGTTTTTCTCCAAGTAAGGAATTAGCCGCTTCTTTAATGATTCCAATTCCAGAAACAATAACTAAGATGGCAACAAAAAGAGTGAAGAAACAATCTACATCATATTTTGTAAAATACGAAATAAGAATACCTACGATAACTAAACTCGTTGAGATGCAATCGTTAAGAGCGTCTTTTCCTAGTGCTTTTAATTGTTGGGAATTAATAGCTTTTCCATATGAAAAATAAATTGAGGATTGGGTTATCTTCACAAGGATCGCTAAAGATAAAAGGCATAGAGAAGTAACGTACATCGGATAGGAAAATTCTCTAATTGAGGGGGTGCCTGTATCAATTATTGATTTAACAAAGGTAATTAAATCAATAACTCCTTGATATGCCATTACAGCGCCAAGGGCGATAATTACGCATCCGATAATTAAAGAAATGATGTATTCGGTTCTTTGATGACCGTAAGGGTGTTCTTTATCTGCAGGTTTGAAAGTCATCCTAACCCCAAAAACACTTAAAGCGTTATTCCCAAAATCAGAAAGGTTGTTCACGGAATCCGAAATTAAAGAATATAAGCCGAGGATAATGCCAATAATGATTTTAGAGATAAACAAAAGGAGATTGCTTACTAGCCCAAAAATAGATGCCAAAAGACCGTACTTTTTCTTTATCTGAGGATCATTTACGTTTTTATAATCTTTTACGAATAATTTTAATAAGAGTTTTCCCATATAGAAGGATTTTATGGTTAATTATTAGGTATGCAATAATTAACTTTTTCTAATCTTTAATCAGAGAAGTTCCTCAATCATCCGTTTCCCAAGAATATATATCTTCATGAGTTATGCAAGAAAAGATACATTGTCCATTTTTGTATATTGTAGGATCTTGGAACTGATCAACCTTATTTCCCCAATCATCAACAATTTGCTCGATAAAAATATTCCTTACGTCATCATTTAGTTGAAAAAAGATATCCAAACGATCCAACCCGTTTTTTAAGTCGTATAGAGAGCCAAATGAAAATTTAATAAAATACTTATCTAATCCAAACCGTTTGAACGTTTCATCTTTTTTCCAAAAAGCTTCGGTAAGTATTTTCTCTATCTCGATATGACGGGCGTAACACTCTTTTATTATGTTTTCGATGTCATTAAGTATTTCTTCTTGATTAACGCGAAAATACGAGTTTGAAAGTTTCTTGCCAGTCGTCATTTTGTAAGTAAGGTTCAAGAGAAACACACGAAAAGAATCTCCAATAAAATTTGAATTTTTATATTTCTTTTCAATTGCCTTCCTAGTGGCTAATTTATCTTGAACAAAAGACACATATTCAGGGGTTTCAAGAGCAAAATCATCTGAAAAAGGATAACTCGAAAGACGAATAGTATCGCCATCTTTAACCTTGTTAAAAATCGTTTTATATTGCATATGAAAATTATATAGACGATCACCCGTTTATAAAAGTCACTTAAACTTATCTATTTTATGCATCTTCGAAAGTTTTAATTTTTTAAACAACCAATAGGCACTATGTAAACACCGTCATTACGTTTATAAGCATAATCTCCGGTACCGGTTAGGACCATGAGGAATGAAGGCTCGTTCATTTTATCCGTATCGATTTTTCTCTTCATTGAAAGTAAACTCGAAACTCCTTCTTCGATAAGCTTGGATCCACCAAGTTTAATTTCGATCAAACCATATTTGCCGTTCCTTAAATGAACTACCGCGTCACATTCTTGTCCATCTTTATCGCGGTAATGATAAACGTTTCCACCCAAAGCATCCGCAAAAACACGAAGGTCTCTTATACAAAGGGTTTCGAATAAAAACCCAAAAGTTTTTAAATCATTTAGCAAATCATTTGGACCAATGCCTAACGAAGCGATTGCGATTGATGGATCAACAAAATAACGAGTAACTGATGAGCGGATTGCAGTTTTAGAACGAATATTAGGATTCCACGCTGGTAAATCTTCGATAACAAATATCTTTTTCAAAGCATTAAGATAAGTTGCAACAGTTTCTTCATTTATCTTTGATTCATCGTTGCCTGAAACATCTTCCGCAAGCGAAGCGTTTGATACTTGGCTCCCTTGGTTTCTTGCATATGATTTCATAAGTCTTTCGACTTTTTCTTTATTCTTTACCACATTGTCAGCACGATTGATATCTGAGCGCACGACAGCATCATAATAATCAAAAGCTTGATCTAAGGCTATTTCATCACGCATATCAAGAGATTTTGGCCAACCACCTCTACATATTAAAAAAGCAAGTCGTTCAATTTGTAAATGAGACGTCCCGTATAAGTCTTCCCTTCCTTCGAACAAATCTTTCAAACTTATTTCGCCAGTAGAATCGCCAGACTCATATAAACTCATTGGTCTCATGGTAAGAAAGGTTACTCGCCCAGTTCCGGAATGAGCGATTTCTTTTGTATCTACGGGAACTGCTGAACCAGTAAGAATAAATTGCCCAAGCTCATCACGGTGATCGACTTCAAATCTTATAGTATCCCATAATTTAGGAGCGAGTTGCCATTCATCAATCAATCGCGGATTTGAGCCGCTTAGCAACAACTTCGGGTTTATTTCGGATAAAGCGATGTTTTGTTCTTTCTTTTCAGGATCGTCCATATACAAAACGCTTGAAGCAAATTGTTCAGCAGTGGTTGTTTTTCCACACCATTTTGGTCCTTCAATTAAAACAGCACCTTTACCTTCCAATTTTCTTTTTAAGATATCATCCGCGATTCTTTTCTTATACTGTTTCATGAAGTCGACTCTCTCCTATTTCTCTATTATTATCTATTTTTTTATTATTTTTACAAGATGAATTCCGATACTTGGCGAGATTTCATTCCGACATTTGGCGGTTTTCCATTCCGATACTTGGCGAAACAATAATAAAAATTAATGCTTTCACAAAAATTAAATATTTTCATTTTTCTAAGTAAAAAAACCGCTACATCAAAAATATAAGCGGTTTTTAACGGGGATATTTTGATTTTTGGATTTTCAATGTGTCCTAATTAGATTGAGGTTCTTGTAATGTTATGAACGTGCGGAACTTGCCTTTGCCATATTCGCTACGATATGTTCCATCATATTTAGAAACGACTCTCTTGATTGACGATATTCCAAGTCCGTGATAACCAGAATGTTTCTTGGTTGTTTTGAAGGATCCATTTTCCTCTTTGATGACTCCTTCATAATAGTTAGAACATTCAATAATAACCGTATCTTTGTCCTTAGATATATTTAGAGATATGACTCGTTTTTCTTGGTCTTGAGTTTTGCTTTCTCCTTTTTATGAAACCAAACGCTTGTTAGGCGAATGTGCGTTTAA
>CAVJFO010000006.1:20658-27201 GCA_963648925.1 Hallerella sp. | reverse complement strand
TAAATTGAGAGTCTTTTGTTTTTGTTTTGATATTCTTATTTCTTAACTGGTTTTAAGACGGAAATACCACCCATGAATGGGCGAAGTACTTCAGGAATAACAACCGATCCATCAGCTTGTTGATTTTGTTCAAGTAAAGCTGGATAGACACGGGAAGTTGCTAAGCCAGAGCCGTTTAAGGTGTGGCAGAAATGCATCTTGCCATCTTTGTCCTTGTAACGAATCATTCCGCGACGGGCTTGGTAATCTCTTGCGTTAGAAACAGATGAAACCTCTTTGAAGATACCCATAGAAGGAATCCAAACTTCGATATCATAAGTTCTAGCCATAGAGTGAGAGCAATCGCCTGCAGCAAGCTTATCTAATTGATAGCAAAGGCCTAAGCCCTCTAATAAGTGTTGGGCTTTCTTTACTAATTCATCAAATGCCGCATCAGAGCCGTCATCGGTTGTGTATTGAACCATTTCAACTTTATCAAATTGATATCCGCGAATCATTCCTCTTTCTTCAGTTCTATAGGAACCAGCTTCACGACGATAGCATGGAGTATAAGCGAAGTATTTCTTTGGAAGTTCTTCTTCCGATAAAACTTCATCTCTATGAAGGTTAACTAAAGCAGTTTCAGCAGTTGGAAGGATAAATTTCGCTGGTTCAGCACCATCAAGCCAGAATACTTCATTCTTGAATTTAGGGAATTGTCCTGCGGTGTAGCCAGATTGTTCATTAAGCAAATGCGGAGGAAGAATCATCGTGTATCCATCAGCAATGTGCGTGGAAATAAAATAATTTAGCAATGCCCATTCGAGTTGAGCGCCAAGTCCTGTATAGACCCAAGTTCCAGTTCCGGAGATTTTTGCAGCTCTCTTGTAATCAATTAAGCCAAGAGATTCAGCTAATTCAACGTGATCTTTTGGTGTAAAGCCATCAAATGTTGGTTTCTTTCCGAAGGAATAAACAGGTTTATTATTCTCTTTGCCTCCAGCGACTAAATCATCATCTGGTAAGTTAGGGAGAACTTCTATTTGAGACTTAATTTCGTTCTCAACTTTCTTGAGTTCTTCTTCTGCATCTTTGTTTTTGGCAGCAAGTTCTTTTACTTGAGCGAAAATCGCTTGAACGTCTCCGCCTTCTTTTTTAACTTGAGGAACGGATTTAGAAAGACGATTTTGCTGAGCTTTATTCTCTTCAACTGTTTTGGTTAACTCTCTTCTTTTTTGGAAAAGGGCTAGTAATGGTTCAGGATCGAAATCCCAAAGTTTTTTCGCTAAGGCCTCTTTAACGTATTCAGGTCTTGCTTCAATTAATTTTGCATCAATCATTTTTAATCCTCCTTAAGAATTAAGTGTTTATATGAATTGATTAGTCGCTTGCCAAGTATCGACAAATTATTCTCATTGGCAATCTGATACCCCAACATTATAGTCTCTTCATAAGAAGTTTTATCAAATGAAGTGAGGAAATTGATTGTTTCCTCTGCTGAATTAAAGTTTTTAACAATGTTTGGATATTCCTTAACGGTGTCGGAATTATTCGAATTTCCTATGTGAAACACAGGCGTTTTTGAAGCGAACGCCTCTAAAACAGCCATAGAATTTTCAAAAATCGAATCAAATAAGAGCAATCCGTTGGCGTTTTTTAATGCCGAACAGTATAAGTCTTCGTCAATTATTGGCAAAAAGCTTAGATTTGCCGGTGTTTTTTTATTTATCACCTTTAATGGCGATGATTTTGCTCCAACTCCACCACCTAGAAAAAAGAAGCGGGAATGGGGCATGAATTTCGCGATTGTAATTAATGTTTTGATCGTTTCGATATCAGCGTAATTTCCAATCGTAAGATAATATTTTTCTTCTTTCGAGAAACGTTGATAGCGAACAAAGGAAAGATCAGACACTTCATCGGCAAAATCAAACCGTAACGGATTTACTCCAGGGGTCATGATCTCGACGCGTTTGTGGGGAAACTCGTTTTCAATCATTTCCACTCCACTAGCCGATGGAACCAATATCAAGTCAGCAAAATCAATTATCTTTCTTGCTTTTGGTGTTAGGATCGAACGCCCTTGAAGGCCAATCGTTAAGAAGTTTGCAGAGGGGTCTTCTTCCGCGTAAAATGCAGAAACTACTACAGGTACGCCCTCGTTTTTGGCGTTTTTCGCGATATCCTCATCCATCGGTGAGATAAGATGAGCGATATCGGGAAACGCATAGATGGAGTCAACCCATTGAATGTCATTTAATTCCAAAGCGTTTTTAAGGCTTTTTCTCAAACGAGATCCAGCAAAGATGTCTTTCTTCTTCCCAGGATCAAAATGGATAAGAATTTTCATTTTTATTCAACGTCGTTTGGTGTTGGGTTGTTGGCGTTATCTCCTTCGGCAACGTCATTCGGTGTTGGGTTTGAGCTTTCTTCGCTTTCGCCAACTAATGCTGGATTGATTTCATCATCGACAAAGGTTTCTTCTTCTTGAGTTTCATCTTCGTGTGGGACGATTGTCAAGGAAGCAACTTTGTTTCCTGGATCAAGAGCTATAATCTTGACGCCAACTGTATTTCTGCCAGCGATGTGTACTTGTGAAAGTGGAGTGCGGATAACAATGCCTTTATTCGTGATAACGATTAAGTCTTCATCGCCATTAACGGCTCTTAAAGCGGTTAATGAACCATTCTTTCCGTTATCTTTGATTGAGAAGACACCTTTTGCGCCTCTGGATGTTAAACGATAGCCATCATAATGCGTTGTGCTTCCGTCTTCATTTTGAATATCTGTATCAGCGAAATAAGATAATTTTCCAAAGCCGTTTGATGTTAAGGCAAGAGCGATATTTCCATCCATTGAACCGGTAACGTCAACAAGACGTGAACCGTCTTTAAGGTTCATACCGGTAACACCGGCTGCGGTTCTACCCATAGCACGCACTTCATCTTCATAGAAGGAACACACCTTGCCATTGCTTGAAGCAAGAGATATTAAATCATGGCCATGTGTCTTCTTAACGTTAAGTAATTCATCTCCTTCTTTTAAGGTGATAGCTCTCTTACCGTTAGAGTGAATAGAAGCGAATTCACCTAAAGAAGTTCTCTTAACAACGCCATTTACTGTAGCGAAGAATAAGTAATCATTCTCACCATATTCATCGCATGGGACGATGGCAACGATCTTTTCATCTTGTGCAAGATTAAGAAGGTTGACCGCTGGAATGCCTTTAGAGTTTCTTTCTCCATCTGGAATCATGTATCCACGCAAACGATAAACGAAGCCAAAGCTAGAGAAGAACATGATATCGGTGTGAGTCTTTGTGTGAAGCATCAATTGGACAAGGTCGCCAGAGGTTGTCGTAATCCCCTTAACGCCTCTTCCGCCTCTATTTTGCGTGCGGAATGTGTCATCAGACATTCTCTTGACGTAGCCTTTCTTCGTTAAGACAACCAAGATGTTTTCTTGTGGTAATAAATCTTCGTTATCAATGTCAGCGGCTTGATTGGAAATTTCGGTTATACGATCATCGCCAAATCTATTTCTAATTTCCTCCAATTCGGAAATCATCATATCAAGGATGTTCTTAGAATCGGACAATAACCAGTTATAGTGTTCAATGTTTTTAGTTAACTCGATATGTTCGTTTTGAAGTTTTTCTTGTTCCAATCCTTCTAAACGACGTAACGTCATGGCTAAAATAGCATCAGTTTGAGGTTTTGATAAGCCGAAAGCCTCATTTAATTTTGCCGCAGATTCATCGTCTGTTTTCGAGCCACGGATAATATGAATAACTTCATCAATGTTATCGTGAGCAAGGATTAAGCCAACAACGATATGATCGCGGTCTGTATCTCTCTTGAGCAAGAATTTTGTACGACGTGTCAAAACATCCATTTGGTGATCAATGTAAGATTGAATCATTGGAATGATACCTAAGACTTTAGGTTCACCATTGACTAAGCAAAGATTGATAACACCATAGGAAATTTGAAGTTGAGTGTGCTTGAGAAGGTTATTGGCGATAACCTCTGGAATCGTGTCACGACGGACTTCAATTACTACACGTATGCCCTCTTTTGACGTTTCATCACGAATATCAGTGATGCCATCGATAACTTTATCGCGGACTAAGCCGGCCATATTTTCAATCATGGCTGCTTTATTGACTTGATATGGGATTTCGGTAACGATAATCGAAGATTTGCCATTGGCGGCTTCTTCGATATGGTATTTAGAACGGATGGCAATTGAGCCAGTACCGTTAGTGAAATAATCAAGGATTCCTTGTCTTCCTAAGATAACGCCACCAGTAGGGAAATCAGGACCGTAGATATAATTTTGCATTAATTCTAATGGAGTGATTTCTGGGTTTCTTGCTACGGCAATTGTAGCGTTAATGGCTTCTGTGAGGTTGTGAGTTGGCATATTTGTTGCCATACCAACGGCGATACCCTCAGAGCCGTTAACTAATAAATTTGGGAAACGGGATGGTAAAACAGATGGTTCTCTTTCCGTGCCGTCATAGTTATCGACGAAATCAACGACGTTTTTGTCTAAATCGCGAACCATTTCAACGGCGAGTTTGGTCATACGGGCTTCCGTATAACGCATAGCGGCCGCTTCATCGCCATCGACGTCACCGAAGTTACCGTGACCATCAACTAAGCAATATCTCATTGCGAATGGTTGGGCTAAACGAACGAGAGTTCCGTAAAGCGCTGAGTCGCCGTGTGGGTGATATTTACCCATGACGTCACCAACGATACGTGCTGATTTCTTATATGGTTTGCCTGGTTGCATGCCAGATTCGTTCATGCCGAAGATAATACGTCTTTGGACTGGTTTTAAGCCATCACGAACATCCGGGATAGCACGGGATTCGATGACTGACATCGAATAGTTAAGGAAGGCTGTTTGAACTTCTTCTGTGATCTCTCTATCGATTAATCCAGGAACTATGCCAGCCATTGCCCCTTCGTCGTTCGAAGAATTGCTTTCTTCGGAAACGACATTTTCATCTTTAATTTCTTCTGCCATATTTGTCTCCTTTCATTAGATATCGAGATTCTTAACGAATTTAGCGTTTTTGGAAATGAATTCCTTACGTGGTAAGACTTCATCGCCCATTAAATCAGTGAAAGCCTTGTCAGCTAATGTTGCATCATCGATTGTGATACGAATCATCTTTCTAGCGGCTGGATCCATGGTTGTTTCCCAAAGTTGTTGGGCATCCATTTCACCAAGTCCTTTATAACGTTGGAATGGGTATCCTTGTTTAAGTTGTAACGCTTTCTTTAAGTCTTCTAGTTGAGCGTCATTGTAGGCGTAATATGCTTGGCCTTTGTAATCGATCTTATAAAGTGGTGGTTGAGCGATATAAACGAATCCACCATCGATAAGAGGCTTCATGAAACGATAGAAGAATGTGAGTAAAAGGATTCTGATGTGATCACCGTCGACATCAGCATCGGTCATAATGACGATTTTGTGATATCTGATTTTGCTAACATCGAAATTTTCACGAATACCAGCGCCAATAGCCGTAATCATGTTACCGATTTCGGCATTGCGGAAAATACGCTCTTCGTTTGCTTTTTCAACGTTAAGGATTTTACCTCTTAAAGGTAGGATAGCTTGCGTACGTCTATCACGTCCGGTTTTTGCCGAACCTCCGGCTGAGTTACCCTCAACGATATAAAGTTCGCATTCTGCAGGATCCTTTGATGAGCAATCAGCTAATTTGCCTGGTAATGTTGTAATGCCAAGTGCGCTCTTACGTGTTGATTCACGAGCTTTTTGGGCGGCCATACGACCGGAAGCGGCCAATTTGACTTTTTCAACAATAGCCTTGCCTTGGGCTGGATGTTCAAGTAAATATTCGGATAAATAGTTGCCAACGACTGTGGAAACAATTTTTCTGACCTCGGAGTTTCCGAGTTTTGTTTTTGTTTGACCTTCGTATTGTGGGTTAGGGTGTTTAACGGAAATAACGCAGGTAAGTCCTTCGCGGCAATCATCCGTCGTGAAGTTTGATGATTTCTCATCTAAAAATTTATTTTTACGAGCATAATCGTTGATGATTCTATTCAAAGCGAGGTTGAAACCTTCAACGTGTGTTCCACCTTCTTTTGTAGAAATGTTGTTACAGAAAGAATAGACACCGTCATTGTTGTAGTAATCAGTCCATTGGAAAGCGACTTCGGCATAAATTCTTTCTTTTGTGCCATCAAGTAATGTAACTTCTTCTGCGCCTTGGGCGTATAAAACTTCTTCGTTTATAGCGGTTTTTCCAGCGTTGATGAAGGAAACATATTCGCGAATACCGCCATCATAAAGGAAAACTTCGCTAACTGGTGTATCACCACGAACGTCGGTTAAAGTGATTTTGACTCCACCATTCAAGAAGGCCATTTGTCTTAAGTGGTTCTTGATCGTTTCATAGTTATAAACGGTCGTTTCAGTGAAAATATCTGGATCTGGCAAGAAGTGAACCTTTGTTCCGTGTTCTTCGCTGCTGCATGTGTCAATCTTCGTTAAATGTTCGACGATGTGTCCGCCGTTTTC
>CAVJFO010000006.1:17001-20420 GCA_963648925.1 Hallerella sp. | reverse complement strand
TTATCTTTTTCAATCGTGACTTCGATATGATCGCAATAGCCAGCTAAAGCTTCATCGATTGAGTTATCGACGATTTCCCAGACAAGGTGGTGAAGACCAGCGCTAGCTGTGGTTGCGATATACATACCAGGACGTTTTCTGACAGCTTCAAGTCCTTCAAGAACTTGAATGTTTTCCGCGGTATATTTTGCATCAGCTTTCTCAATCTTCTTTTCGTCGGTGACTTCTTCCATTTTGTATTGGAATTTGTCTTCTTCTAGTACGGATTCAGCGCTAGCGCCACTATCGTTAGCGGCTGCTAGAACTTCTTGTTCGTTCTTTTTTTCTTCTGCCATTTCATTTCCTCCTTGTGGCATTATTTCCAGAGACGTCTATTATGGCATCTCCGTTTATCGAAGGCTCAGCCGAGGTTATAAACGCTTGACCGAGTTTTTCTATCAACTCATTTAATTTTGTCGATCTCTTTTCATCTAATTCGCTATAAGCGTCATCGAGAATTGTGATCGGTTTCTTGTTTGTGTCGTCAATCAAGAAGAACGGCGCTATTTTTAAGGCAATAGCGGCAAGCCTGTTCTCACCTTGTGAGCCATACAGAGAGATATCTTTTTCATCAAGCATCAAGGAGAAATCTTCGCGATGGATTCCTATTGACGTGCTTTTTCTGAATAAATCATTCTGTCGGTTGGCTTCGTAGGCTTTCTTGGCATTTTCTTCGAAGTTACATTCATCTAAGAATGGCTTGTATTCCAAACGAAGTCGTCTTCGATTCTCATAAAGAGCATTTGCCGTTGTTTCTAAGACGTTATTTAATTCAGCTACATATCTTTTTCTATAACGCACTATCGGTTCAGAAAGAGCTATAAGCTTGTTTGTAACAACATCGAGATAAACATTATCAACGTTTTCTCTTTTTAGAATCGCATTCCTCTCTTGGAGGATTTTCGAATATTCGCCAATGATGGAGAGATATTCCACGTATTTCTTAGAGATTGCTACATCTAGAAATTTTCGTCTTGTAGCGGGTAAGTCCTTGAAGATATTCACATCCTCCGGGGCGAACACGATCACGTTAACCAATTTTGATAAGTCACTCAACTTTCTGACCGGTTTATCATCAATCGTGATTCTCTTCTCCTTTTTGGAAGTGAAGATTTCGATTTTTCGTTTTATTTCTCTTTCTTGCACGTATGCACGCACAAAATAAGATTCCTCTCCGTAACGAATTAAAGTCCTGATGTCGTTATTTCTCCAACTTTTGCACAAAGAAAGAAGATAAATGGCTTCCGCTATATTCGTTTTTCCGCTTCCGTTTGGACCAAGAATAACGTTATTCTTTGGTGAAAACTCAAGTGTCAGAGAAGGATAAGAACGAAAATTCACCAACTCTAAACGGGTAATTATCATTGTTTTTCGACTTTGATAATCAAATTCGGAAGTTCAACTTTATCCCCTGGACGAATTTTTCTTCCTCTACGTTCATCTTCCTCATCGTTAACATAAACGACATTTGAAGCAAGATAGGCTTTCGCCTCTCCCCCTTCAAAAATTACATCAGCTAACTTTAGAAGTTGACCTAAGGTGATGTATTCCGTGTAAATGGAGATTGTTTTGATTTCTTTCGACATAATTCTACCCTGTTAATAGTTTACTACATAGTAGTAATAAAAATAAAGAAGAAAGAGCGAAAAAACATAGCAATTTTAAACGTTAGTTAATTTTCGATAAATTATATGCCCCTTGGCTCAAAACGCGCTTAAAAGCCCTTTAAAAGAGTTTTAGAGCCAAAAAGAAAATGCGATTCATATTTCTTGAACCGCATTTGTGGATTTTTGATTATCTTGTTCTCATTGGAGTGATGAGTTCAATCATTTGATCATCATTAGGGTTGATGACGACGAACGGTTTCATTTCGCCGCAGAACTTAAACTCGACATCATCTGAGCAAAGTGCTTTAACAGCTTGGGTAACGAAGAGTGCGTTGAAGGAAATTTCAAGTCTTTCGCCTTGGTATTGGAAGTTTTGAATGCTTTCGGCTCCAGATCCAACTTGTTCGCTTGAAGAGCTTACCTCGATTCCGTTTTGCGACATTGAAAGTTTAACTATGGCTGCACGGTCGGTTGCTAAGACGGAAACACGATCGATGGCGTTAAGTAAATCATTTGAGCTGATGCTTAAGTGATAATTGAAGTTGCTAGGGAAGACACCATTAGAAACAGGATAGTCACCAGGGATCAAACGGCTCTTAACAATCGTGTAACCGAAGCTGAAGATTGCTCTAGAGTTATTGACGCAGATAGAAACGGTTGGAGTATTTTCAAAAAGGCGTGTGACTTCGATTAATGTCTTTGCCGCGATGTTTGCGGAGAAATTAATATCTTCGCCAATTTCAACAGAATTTCTAGATAATCTAGCAGAGTCCGTTGCGGTTGCCGTTAATTTGCCATTTCTCCCACAGAGATTGATGACGGTTAGAATAGGTCTGTTATTTTGATCTGAAGCAGCAAACGCTGTTGAATCAACGAGCTTAGTTAAGTCTCTACAAGAAATTTCAAACTTGTCTTCGGTTTGTTCAAGGTCGATATCCGGATATTCATCGGCTAAGAGACAATTCAAACGATATTTAGTATATCCATCATCAATGTTAGCTGTTCTATCATCGATTATTTCGATAGAAATTTCCTCACCTTGCATCTTTTTGACAATCTCAGTAAGAGAGTGTGCATTGATTAACGTTGTTCCGAATGAGAAATTACGGACGATTTCTTTATCGTCTTTGATTGTTGGAACTAAGGTCCAAATCGTAATGTCTTCATTGCTTGCTGTGATTTCTAATCCTTGTTCACCCATTTCTAATTTGAAATTGAGTAACGTTGGAAGAGTGCTTTTGGATGCAATAGCTCTAGAAGCTATCAATAATCCTTTAAGAAATTCTTTTTTATTTATCGTTAAGCGCATATGCATTGCTCCTTTTTAGTTTAATTATTTATTAGTATTAATAATATATGCCCTGTGGAAAGTGTGGATAACTTTATTTTTTCCTCATGAATATATTTTATCATTGAATATTTCACTTATCATATTTTATTCGATGGGTATTAGCAATTTAGCCTTTTCTTTAACTCTTCTATTACCTTTTTTAAAGTCTCGTCAGTTTTCAACTGTTTTTCCACTTTGTTTACACCGTTCATAACAGTGGCGTGATCTTTTCCTCCAAACGCCTTACCTATTTTTGTAAATGGCGTATCGAGCAAAACTCTTATTAAATACATTGATATGTGTCTTGCCATGGCAATTTGCGAAGTACGTATGTTGCCCGTTAATTGATATGGAGCTAGATTGTAATAATCCGCGACAGTATCGATTATTTTCTGCTCTGATAGTTTTTCTTCGGCATCTTTTACATTTATTAATCCAGAGAC
>CAVJFO010000006.1:0-16415 GCA_963648925.1 Hallerella sp. | reverse complement strand
GAGTCTCCATATATAAGAATAGGATTATATAATCTGCCTGGATCTTGGGATGCTAAAAGAGCGGCTTGATATGCTTCACGGTTGGAATTTCCAACGATGAAATTTTTGAAAGTGTAATTTGGGTTTAAAACCGAATCGCTGAAATAAGCCGGAGTCTCAGGCTCTTGGTTTATAGTTTTATTTTCGATGTCGTCTTTTGTTACGAATTTAGCGACGAAATTGGATTCTGTGGCGTCGGAAATAACCTTATTAACCATTTCTTCATACGTGCTATTTAAGACATTTGCAGCCATTTTACCTTTAACGACAATAATCATCACATTCTCATGGATGGAATCAATATACGATTCGTTGAAAAAAGAATCGAAAACGAGATTATTGTTCAACTCTTCTTTTATTCTAGGGAGAATTCTATCCCACATTTGCGTTATTTCTGAGATGCTGTTATTCATAAGATTTACCGAGGGATATTCTAACTTTTTTAACAATAAAAATCGATGATTTTAGCGCTCAAATTATTTTTTCCACAATTGAATATCTTAAAACGTTAGATTTTGACTGAATTTAATGAGTTTTCCACAATTTCAAAATGTGAATAAAATGTGGAAAACTTTCTTTCGATATTATCTATGTGGATAAAATGAGTTTTTTCTTTGTAATCAACATGTCACCATTGATTTGAAAATTCGATAAAACCGAATGAATTTTAAGTTATCAACATTTTCCACAATAAACAATCAACATGGGTGTGAAAAACTTTTTACAGCCAATAAACGATTGTTGAAAACTGAAAATAATTACAATTTTGTTAACAAATAAGTGAACATCGAACTATTTGAAAATACGTATAGTCAAAATTGTTTTGCTTGAGTGACTGACCTAACAATTTGTCGGTTGAATGAAAAACGGATTCCAACCCCAACGTAATTGCAAAAAATGGATTCTATTCACGATTGCTTTTAAATGACGCTTAGGCGTTCTCAGAAGGAGTGAAGGCATAACTGTTATTTTTTGTTTTGACTAATTATTGGATTTTGAAGAGCTTTTCTAAAATTAGCGTTTTTTACAAACAAAAAAAACATTTCAAAAATCCAAAAATCCATTTTTTGACTGCAAAACCCATACATTTTATTTGATTAATTGGAAAAAACCATCGCGAATTCTAAAAAACGCAAAATGCAAAAATGTTTAACGTTGACTATTGTTTTTATTGTTTGGCTAATGCTTTAGTGATGAATCTTGGAGATTGAAAACCTCAGGCGCAGCATGCTAATCTTCTTTAAATTTAGGTGTTATCGGATTAACGAATATATTTTAACTTTTGACTTTAACGTTCGATTTAAAACGGTTTTTGTTGTCTAAAAGGCTATAAATAACTATAATCACATAGCACGCAAGTGAACCTCGGAGGAAATAAACATGGAAGTCAAAACTTATCAACCATCAAAAATCAAGCATGCTCACAAAGCCGGTTTCCGCGCTAGAATGAAAACCGCCACAGGACGTAACGTTCTCGCTCGTCGTAGAGCCAAAGGCAGAGCAAAAATCGCTGACTAATCCCTGAAATAAGGGATTTTTGTGTTTTATAACGAGTGATGAAAAGAATAAATCGCGTATTAAAACGTCCAGAATTTTCTGAGATAATCGCTAAAACACCAGTCGTAAAATCAAAACACTACGTCATCCATTTTAGAAAGAATGATTACGGGTATTCTCGTATTGGCATAAGCGTTTCTAAGAAGAATGGACACGCCGTTGTCAGAAATAAAATTCGTCGCCAAATAAGGGCGATGATTGCTTCCGACTATGATCTAACAAGATCTTTGGATTTGATAATCATAGTTCGCGTTAATTACAATCCTGAAGAGTTCTTTCTAGAAAAATCTGAGCTGCTCGAAAGCTTAGCGAAAATTGGAGAACAACCTTGAAAAAATCTACAAAAGCAAAAATCTTTGGGGGAATCGTAGCCGTTTTTGGCGCGGCTCTTCTTTCTGGATGTACAGCTAATTTCTGTTCGGAAGTGGATCAAGCAAATATCGCTTACGCCTACGAACAAGGAGTTACAGTTTATTGTTCAAAAGATCAAATCCCTGAAGAATATACCGTCGATAATGGAAACACGGACTACCCACTTAGCTGGCAAGTCTATGCGGATAACGACGCTCTTTGGGCATACATTCCTACTGATACCAGTGGGCTTTTTGCTGCTAAAAAAGCTGATTATCTCACAAACACAATTCTTAAGACTGCCACAAGCAATTTAATTAAAACGCCAAGTTACGCATATTGGAAAAAAGCCGATCAATACGTATTAGACAACGCAATAAAACTTCATGCCGAAAATCTTTTGAAGGAAGCTAACAAGGATCAATTACCTTCTGCTACCGAAATCGAAAATAAGGCAACTGAACTAAAAAAGACCGTTACGTCTACAGAAATCAATCCATTTAGCGCTCCTGACTGTGTCGGAAACGAAGATGGAATCACTTCTAACACCAGTTCGATCTTAAGAAAATACGGTTATTGGAAATTCGATGGCACCAAAGAAGATGGAGGCCACGAACTTTACAAAAACTGGACTGAGATGAATGAAAGCATCAAGAAAGATTTCAATGAAGAAGGATATTCTGGAACCGCTTTAGTTCCAAATTCTGACTTCGTAACTCTTTACAAGAATGCGATCACATCAAAATATTCAACTGTTCGCACCTGCTTAACGACTAGATCTCGCGCTGAAGGATTTGGCGCATACGGTCCATCCGCTAACTGGTCTGTTCAAATTCACGAGACTGATTGGGGCTCAGCTTGGGGAAAGGGCTTATTCGAAGGCTTAATCGTTTACCCAGTCTCCGCATTAGTTGATGCAATCTCCTTCAATATTGATCCAGCCTTATCTGGTGTAGGACAAATCTTAGCACTCGTCATCACGACAATTGTCGTTAGACTTGTTGTTATGGCCTTAACCTTCAAAGGAACTCTTGATCAACAAAAGATGCAAGCTTTGCAACCACAACTTGCCAAGCTTCAAGCTAAATATCCGAACTCAAAGGAAAATCAAGCTCAACAACAAAGATTGCAACAAGAACAAATGGCCTTATATAAACGTAATAAGGTTTCGATGGCTTCAACATTCATTGTTCTTATCGTTCAATTCCCTGTCTTTATCTCAGTTTGGGGCGCATTGCAAAGTAACGCTGCCCTTTCTACCGGACAAATCCTTAATTTGCATTTATCCGATACAATCTCTTCTGTTTTAACGAATTTCTCTGGAACATGGTATGCAAATACTACTGGATGGTGGACCGCTTTAGTCTTATTTATAGTCATGTCCGCCTTGCAATTCCTCTCCGTTAAACTTCCTCAATGGCTTACAAAGTCTCAATTGAAGAATCAACAAAAGTTAACCGCCAATCCTGCACAAGATGAGAATGCTCGCAGAATGAAGATGATGAGCTATGTTATGCTTGCCGTCACCATCTTTATGGGCTTCGCTCTTCCTGCTGCTATGGGTGTTTATTGGGCGATTGGTGCTATTATGAGCATGGTTCAAACTTTGATCTCTCAACTCATAATCAAGAAACACATGCTCAAAAAGGCTAATAATAAGAGGTAATATGTATGAAACAATTCACAGCTAAAACAGTTGAAGAGGCTCTTGCAGCCGCTGCTGCTGACTTAAACATTGACGCTGACAAAGTCATCTATAACGTCATTGAAGAGAAAAAAGGCTTATTTCACAAATCTGCAACAATTGAAGTTGCAACGATTGATGATGCGGCCTCTTACGCTCAAGAATATCTCAAAGAAGCCATTGGCGGAATGGGAATCGAAATTAGCACGACAGCTAAAATTCAAGATGATATCATCCATATCACGCTTGATTCTGAAAGAAACCCCGTCTTGATCGGTAAGGGTGGAAGAACTCTTCAAGCTTTAAATGAATTAGATCGTCTTGCCGTTTCTAACAAATTTAGAAGAAGATATAGAATTCTTCTCGATGTTGGTGGATATAAAGAAGATAAATATTCTCATATCGCTTATATCGCTAAAAAGAACGCCAAAGAAGTTCTTAAAACAAAAATTGATGTTCAACTATCTCCAATGACCCCTGATGAGAGAAGAGTCGTTCATAACACTCTTAACAATTGGGATCACATCAAAACCGAATCCACTGGTGAAGGTAAAGATAGAGCCGTTGTCATCAAATACGTCGATTAATTAAATCAAATAACAAGTAGGTCAATGACCTGCTTTTTATTTATTGTTACAAATATAATTTGTATAATTTCCGTGTATATGGAGGTAACTAAATGAAAAATGCTATTCTTGTTTTCGCCGTTATTAGCTTAGTTTCTGTTTGCGGTTCTCTTATTGGCGGAATGATTCAGTTACCAGGATATTGCGACCCCGAATATTTAATTATCGCAGAAGTGTTCTTAGGCATTTACGTATCTTTAACAATCATTGTTAGCATCTTGGTTATCATCGCGACCGTTCGTGATATGAAATACATTTCTATCGGCGTTTTCGCCTTGTTCTTCTCTGGGTTCATTACTGGCGTTCTTTATTTGATTTGGAAAACGCATGCAGAAAATGAATATGATGGATCTTTCTATAAAAAGAAAGAAGAAAAAGAATTAAGCGAAGAAAGTCTTAATAAGGAAATGGATGTTCTTGATGAGATGAAATTTAGAGGGGCCATCAAAACCGAAGAATATAACGAAAGAAAGGAAAAACTTCTTAAAAAACACAAATCCGCTTGATGCGTGTATGTGTTTTTGGAAATAAATCATTGAAAATCAAGATGAATAATAACGTGATAATCGCCTTAGCAACCCCTCCTTTAAAAAGCGCTTTGGCTATAATTAGACTTTCTGGTGAAGGGGTTTTTGAAGTTACTGAACAAATCTTTTCGAGGAAAATCTCTACCGTTAAAAATAGAGAGATCTTTTTCGGCACGATCAAAGATGAAGGCGAAGATATTGATCAAGTTTGCGTTTACGCCTATAAAGGCCCAAATACTATGACAGGCGAAGACGTTGTGGAAATTACCTGTCACGGATCAATGGTGATCGTTAATCAAATAATTGAAGCTTATCTCAAAAGAGGCGTTAGATATGCCGAAAGGGGTGAATTCACCTCAAGAGCTTTCTTTAATGGAAAAATGGATTTAATTGAAGCGGAATCCGTTAACGATATGATTAACGCTCGTTCTAAAGAGGCAAAAAATGTCTCTCTTATGTCTTTAGAAGGCAAAACATCTAAATTGGTTGAACCCTTAAAAAAGAAAATTGCAGACCTTCTTTCCTTAATCGAAGTTAACATTGATTATCCTGAATACACCGACATCGAAGAAGCAAACAAAGAAACCATTTCTAAATCAATCGATGAGATACGTGTATTCTTAAAAGATTTAATTAAATCTGGCGAAGAAGGAAAAATAATCAAGGATGGCGTTAACGTTGCAATCGTTGGAGAACCAAATGTTGGAAAATCTTCTTTATTGAATGCCTTGCTTGATGAAGACAAAGCAATCGTTTCTCCTATTCCAGGAACCACAAGAGATATCGTTGAAGGTGAAATAAACCTTAAGGGCGTTACCTTTCACTTACTTGATACGGCAGGCATAAGAGAATCTGACGACATTATTGAGTCTCAAGGCATCATTAAAAGTGAAAAGAGCATTGCTAAGGCGGATATGGTTATTTTGCTTGTTGACGCTAGCAAGGGATTTTCTGAAAACGACAAGAAAATATCCTCTTATGTCACCAATCAAATATTCATAACCGCTTATAACAAAATGGATCTCATTTCTGAAAAGAAAGGGGATTTGTTATATATTTCCGCGGAAAATAAACAAATTGAACCTCTTTTGAATAAGATGTACGAATCATTAGGAATCAGTGGTGAGGATTCATTCAAAAAACCATCATTAAATAGCGCTCGTCAATTAGGCTTGCTTAAACGCATCGACGAACTTCTTCTTCTTGCTAAGAAAGATTCTATCGATGATGCCCCAATCGATTTTGTATCCTCTTCCCTCCAAGGCGCTTACAACCTTGCAAGAGAATTGCTTGGCGAAGGTGTTACAAGCGATCTTACTGATGAAATATTCTCCCGTTTTTGCGTAGGTAAATAAAATGTTAGACTCACATTGTCATTTAAATGATGAACATATTTATCAAGATAGGAAAGATATTATCCAAAGAGCGTTAGACGCTGGGGTAAATACTCTTTTAGTTGTTGGTTGGGACGTTCCTTCATCAAGGCTAGCCGTTGAAATAGCAAATGAATTTCCTAATGTTTATGCAAGTGTCGGAATTCATCCAGAAAACCTTGAAGGAATTTCTGAAGAATCGTTAAAGGAAATTGAAGAACTATCAAAAAATAAAAAGGTCGTTGCAATAGGCGAAATTGGATTAGATTATCATTGGTACAAAGAAAAAGCGGATCACGATAATCAAAAAATGTGGTTTATCAAGCAAATAGAGCTTGCTAATAAACTTCATCTGCCTTTATCGATTCACGCTAGAGACGCATCAGAAGATACCTATGAATTGTTAAAAGAACATCGTCCTCTTTATGGAGCGGTTCTTCATTGTTATTCCGGTTCAAAGGAAATGATGGATAAATTCATTGAATTAGGTTTGTATTTCGGTTTTGATGGGCCAATAACGTATAAAAACGCCGTTACCCCAAAAGAATGCGTGGTTCATTGTCCGTTAGATAGAATACTTACTGAAACTGATTCACCTTACCTCTCACCTGTACCATACAGAGGAAAAACAAACGAACCAGCACATATTAAAGAGATTTTCACTCAGATGTGCGTACTTAAAAACATCAATGAAGAAAGGTTAGAAAAACAGATTGAGGATAACTTCTCTAGACTGTTTCACGTGGAACATGAATAAGATAAAATACAATGCAGTTCTTGTTGTTGAAGGCAAGATGGATAAAGATTTAATCGAATCTTTTATGGATGTGGATATTATTACAACTAACGGTTCTGAAGTTTCACGTGAAACTATAGAATACATTAGAACAATATCTAAAAAACGTGACGTTATTATTCTTACTGATCCTGACGCGCCAGGCAAAAGAATTAGGGATATTATCAATAACGAAATTCCGGGGTTGATGAATGCTTTCGTACCTAAAAACAAATGCATCAAAGGACGTAAGGTTGGCGTCGCCGAATCATCTAAAGACGTTATTCTTGAAGCGCTCAATCACCTAATTCCCTCCACGCCTTCACCAACTAGTGATTTAGAAATTTCTGATTTATACGATCTTGGGCTTATCGGACAGCCTTCTTCAACCGAAAAAAGACAAAAAATCGAAGAAAAATTGCATTTGGGACATACGAATGGAAAAACCTTGTTAGCAAGACTAAAAGCGTTAGGAATTAACAAAAAAGATTTAAAGGAGTATTGCAAATGATTGATGAGAATGAGTATTTTACGAATGTCGCTTCGTATAAATTGCTTGCCAAACATGAAGTTGGTCAGAATTTTCTTATTGACCGTAACGTTTGCAAGAACATCGTTAATTCCTTGCAAATAGAAAAAGGTGATCATGTACTAGAAATTGGTTCTGGCGCTGGTTCTCTTTCTTATTTCCTTGCTAAAAGCGAAGAAGAAATCGATCTTATTGATATCGATGAAGGCCTTGTTACGAAACTACAAAACGATTTTGCGACCTTAAATAACGTTCACCCAAAATTAGGGAATGCGATGCGTTACCAAATGGAAGGTTACACGAAAATCATCGGCAACCTCCCTTATTACATTACTTCTGGAATCTTAGAAAGAGTTTTGCTAGATGCAAAAGACGTTAAGCGTGCTGTTTTCATGGTTCAAAAAGAAGCATATATCCGTTTGAATTCTTCTTTAGGGAGTAAAGACTACGGACCACTTCCTCTCTTAATCAAGTATCGCGCAAAGATGGGGAAACTCTATTCTGTCCCAAGAACCTCTTTTTCACCAGCTCCCCATATTGACTCTATTGTTTTCTCTTTAGATTTCTATGAAGATAAAAACGATTTAGAAAAAGCGAATAAACTCTATTCTTTGATTAACGCGTTATTCTTACACAGAAGAAAAACGATCTATAACAATTTATCAACGTTTATTAAGGATTCCGATAAAGCTAAAGACATCCTTGCTAAGGCAAATATTCTTCCAAACAAAAGACCGGAAGAACTCTCTTTAGACGATTATTTACGTCTTTTAGACAACATTTAGTCATTCTTGATTGTTTTAAAAATTCTTAATGATACAATTCTAGTTACGCAATATTATGCTATTCACACGACACTCAACCGCTAAAAAATCATATGCAAAAATAAATCTCTCTCTTAAATTGGTTGGTAAGAGAGAAGATGGTTACCATCTTTTAGAAATGGTCAATCTCCCATTGAGTCTTCATGATGTCATTCAAATTAGCATCCTCGAAGATGCGAATGATACATATATAACCGCGGATGATCCCGCTCTTAACGGAATGAAAAGCAACCTTTGTCATCAAGCCGTTGAGGAAATGAGAAAGGTATTTCATTTCAAAGAAAATTTTCTTATTCAAATCCATAAAGAAATTCCTTTTGCTGCTGGGCTTGGCGGTGGCTCATCTAACGCCGCAGTTGTTATTGAAGCGGTAAACGAACTCTTGAAATTGAATGCGACTAAAGAACAATTGGCCGAAGTTGGATTGAAAATTGGCGCAGACGTGCCTTTCTTCTTCCTGAATAAACCAGCAAAACTTACTGGCATTGGCGAAAAAATGGAAGAAATAAATGTTAAAGACAAATATTATTGTCTTCTTATGAAACCTCATGAAGGGGTTTCTACTGCTGCTTCATACAAAATTTGCGATACATTTGATAAATCCAACATCGATACGAATAAAGTTATTGAAGGATTAGCAAAGGGCGACGATTCCTTAATCATTCAAAATATGGGCAACGATTTAACTGCCCCATCTTCTTCTTTGCTTCCTGAAATCAATGTGATAATCGATAAATTCAAGGCGTTAGGGTTTGAAATTGTTGGCATGTCTGGATCGGGCTCTTGCTGCTTTGCCTTGAC
Source organism: Hallerella sp. (assembly GCA_963648925.1). Lineage (GTDB taxonomy): Bacteria > Bacillota_I > Bacilli_A > RFN20 > CAG-826 > UBA4951. The sequence goes on along the minus strand of CAVJFO010000006.1, from coordinate 7,329 downwards.
AAAAAACCTTAAAAAAGCAAAAATGGCTTATCACGAATTGCAATCTAAAGAACGCAATTATCTCATACGCATTTGCGATGTTATTCGCTAAAAGGAGTAAAAATATGAGCAGAAACGCAATAATCTTGGCTGCAGGCAAAGGCAGCCGCATGAAATCAAAAAGAGCCGACATTTCTAAGGTATCTTTCCCAATTTTAGGACAACCATTGGTTAAATATGTCATCAACGCATTAAAGCCGTTGAATTTAGATAAGCTCGTTGCTGTTGTTGGGTTTGGTGGCGAAACCGCTAAAAAAGTTGTTGAAAACGATTGTGAAGTCGTTTGGCAACATGAACAAAAAGGCGCTGGACACGCTGTTATGATGACCGCTCCAGTTCTTGAAGGAAAAGATGGCGAAACCATTGTTTGCTGCGGTGATACCCCTCTTCTTTCTTCCGAAACGTTAGAGAAAATGTTCAAATATCACGAAGAAAACCATAACGATTTAACCGTTATGACCTTCCATATTGATAACCCATTTGGCTACGGAAGAATAATCAAAGAGAATGGCCGCTTCGTTAGAATTGTTGAACAAAGAGATACTGATGAAGTTACCGCTAAAGTCAAAGAAGTTAATGCTGGTGTTTATATCTTCAACAACAAAGAATTATTTGAAGCATTAAAGAGTTTGAAAACCGATAATGCGGCTGGCGAATATTATATTACCGACGCTATCGAAATCTTCGTTAACAAAGGCTTGAAAGCCGATACCTTCTTAGTTGAAGATTGGACTGAAACGTTAGGCGTTAACGACCGCGCTCAACTTGCTGAAGCCGCTAAGCTTCTCCAAAAACGTATCAACCACAAACATCTTATTAGTGGTGTCACAATTGAAGATCCAACTACAACCTATATCGCTCCAGGCGTTAAGATTGGACAAGATACAATCATCAAACCAGGATCCTACATCATGGGCAATAGCGTTATTGGCGAAGATTGCGTTATTGGTCCAAATGCCGTTATCGAAAATCAAAATATCGCAGACGGTTCCATCGTTAAATAATAATTAACAATCAATATAAACGGGTTTTACGCCCGTTTTTTTGATTTTGAGAGAAAAAAACAAAAATAATGGGGTTTTGGTATGGTTTTTGCGATTTTTGAATTTTTCATACACGAATAAATAGTATTTTTCAAAAATAGAAATTTACTTTTCTATGTCTTTGGCTATAATGCGGTTAGTTCATTAGGGGAGGAATAAATAATGAATAATAGAAAGAAACTTAGAAATATAACGGCGCTTGCATTGCTTAGTCTTGCTTGCGGATTAGCTTCATGCGACGATGGAAATAAACCATCTTCAAGCGTTGCTAGCAGTGATTCGAACTCGGAGGTAGTCGAATCTTCTACTACAGAAAGTTCTAGCGAATCTTCATCATCGATTGATGGAAACTTCAATTTATGGACTGAAGATGAACAAGCTTTATTAAAAGAGTATTGCGGATCTGTTTTACCTTATCCGGTTGGAATGGTTTCAGGAGAGGTTACAGTAAGAGAGTATTACGATTCTCAATACGAATATTATTATCTTGAAATCTACGATCAATCTAAGACTTACTCTCTTGAAGATTATTTTGAGACTCTTGAATCTTTCGGATGGTCTGCAATTAAGACCTATAACGGAAAAATATCCCAAAGTGATACTTCTGGTATTTCCTTTGTTGAATTAACTAAATGCTCGGATGATGGTGAAGTTGGCTATGATCTGACTTATTTTTACAATTCAGCCATATCAGATGAGGAAGGAAATGTTGTTTCCGGTAACTATTTACGTTGCTATAACAATCTTTCAGGAAGAAAAACAAGCGATACGGCCTGGAGTGAGACCGATTCTTCGACAATTAAGAAAGTAACTACGACCACATTGCCATATATTCAACTAGGTGAGAGCAATGCCGTTATGCAAAGCGGAGATAACACTCTTGCGATATTTGATTACTACGCCGAAGATCTCACAAGTGAAATTTATGAAACCCTTATTGCTGATGATTTTATTTTAAATAAAGCGTTAAGCTATTCAAATGACGCATATATTCTTAGCAAAACGTTAACTGATGGCGCTTCACTTAGTGTCATGCTCTATTTCTACGGAGGAAATAATATTCAAGTTTATTACACTCCAAGCATTAACTCTTCTTATACATGGCCAAGCGAAGTTATTGATGAAATAAAAAATAAAACTGGCGTTGAAGTTCCTGCTTTTGAAATCGCTACAGGTGGTTCCTATTATTACTATAGGAAGAACGATTCTTATAACATTTATACGGATAAACTTGCTGGTGGATTTAATTATGAGACTTACGCTTTGAACACCTTAAAAGATCAAGCCATGACATGGGAAGAAACTATCAGCTTCTCTTCTTATAACATCGGAGATGATGATGGTGAAGTTATTGGATTTGGCATTCAAGTAAATGTTTTAACTCCAACAAGCACGTTCGTTACTTCTTATCCAAGCGAAGAAATTACTAATACTATTACTGATTTATTAGGCATTACCGACGTTAATTTGCCTGAATTTGATGTAAATTCTATTCCTGCTTCAGATAAGAAAATTAAATATTCCATCAAAGGCGAGGATTATTACCAAGAAAGATATGATTATTATTGTTCTTTCATTAAGGAATATCCTTGGATGTATGGTTTAAGTGATAATCCAAGCAAGGAAGAAATTGAATCAACTGCCGCTACGCTTGCTTCTTATGAAACCGGCATTAGCGTTTCGATCTTTGATAAAGATGAACAAGCGTATAAATCATATAAAACCGCTCTTACGAATGCTTGTTGGTATGAATATATCGATGATGACGAAAACGTTGTTTTTGAAGATCCAACTGGACAACTTGCCGTTACTATTAAGACTGAAGTTGATTTATCACGCGATAACGTAGGTGAAACAACATTCTATTTCCATAAAGGCGCAGGAGAGGCTCGTGAAGCCGAATTCTATTTCCAAGAAGATAATGTTGATGTTGCCATTGGCGGTTTCAAACAACTTATCTTAACGATTAAGATGTTACCATATCAAATCACTTATTCTTCAAGCGATGAAACCGGTGGAATTAGCGTTGATCAAAATGGTGAAGTTACGGTTGCTAGTAGCGTTGCTGAAGGAACAAGCGCGGTTATTACTGCTTCAATAAGCGTTCCTAATGAAAGCGAGCCACGTACCGCTACTTGTACTGTTACCGCTAAAGATATCACTTACTATACCCCAGAAAGCGCTATTGCCGCAGTTGGTGCTAAATTAACCGAACAAGGCTACGATCCGCTTATAGTTCATAGGGATTGGTCCGATGATGGCGATATGGGATTCGATTTTGCTAGAGTTGATTTAGGCGATGCAACAATTGCCGAGGTTGAATCTTTAATTTCTGAACATTTCATACCAAAAGGCTTTGAACTAAGCGAAGAATGGGAAAGTGGAACTATCTACGTTCATAACGAGAATGACTATTCGGAAACGAAAAAACGAGCAACATATACAACCGCTTCAATCTTTAATGACGCATGTTACGTTATTCTTGAATACAACATTTATATTGAAGACGGACATACTTATCTTTACGTTTCTGCATATTAATACAATTAGGCCATTTAGCGATGGCCTTTTTGTTAATTTTCAAATGATTGAAAACTGCTCGTTTTGAATGAATCAATCAAAATTAAATATCATTTATCAACAAAATGAGCAAAACAAGCGCACAATATTTCCTTGTGCTACACTTTTAACATATATGAAAACGATTGCAGTTGATTTAGGTGCGACAAGCGGTCGAGTTATGTGTATCGACCATTCAAACGGGCGTTTCTTTCTTGAAGAAGACGCAAGGTTTTTGAATAAAACTTACACGAATTCTGATGGATATCTCTGCTGGGATTTTTCATATTTGCTTAATAACGTTATTGAAGGTATCAAAACTGCTTTAAAAAAGAATCCTGATGCGGAATCAATAGGAATTGATACTTGGGGAGTTGATTATGGTTTCCTTGATAAGGACGGAAAATTAATACATGACCCTTATTGTTATCGCGATAATCATTCTTTTGAAACCCAAAAAAGCGTCTTAAATAAGATTTCCTTTGAAAAGATTTATTCCATCTGCGGCATTCAAAATCTTCACTTCAACACGATTTATCAGTTAGCGGGAGATCCAACTAATTTTAATAATGTTGAAACCTTCTTGATGATTCCTGATTTAATCGCATATTTCCTTACCGGAGAAAAGAGGCTAGAAGAAACTAACGCATCAACAACCTCTTTATATTCAAAGAAAGATGGCAAGATGTCTAAAGAGCTTCTTGATGCAATAAATATTCCTGAAAGAATATTCCCTAAACTCATAAAAGCAGGGGATACGTATGGTTATTTAAAGAAAGAATTCCTTCCTGAGGGAGTAAACAAAAACATCAAAGTTATTGCGTCTCCAACCCACGATACCGCTTCTGCTGTTTTAGGTAGCAATGGTGAAGGTGAGTTTGCTTATATCTCTTCTGGAACTTGGTCTTTGATCGGAACTGAATTAAAAGAACCTCTTACAAACGATAAAGCTAGAAAATACAATTTCACCAACGAAATTGGCTATGGTGATACGGTTAGGTTCCTAAAAAATACCATGGGAATGTTCTTAATCAATGAAATCAGAAATGATTATGAAAGAAAAGGCAATAAAATCCCTGTCAATGATATTGTTCCTTTAGTTACTGAAGCAAAAGATATTCCTGCTCTTATAGATGTTAACGATCCAATCTTTGAAGAACCGGGCGATATGTTAAATAAATTAGACACGTATCTAAGCAAAACTAATCAAGCAAAGCCTTCCACGCCTGGTGAAACCATGAAGCTGATTTATAAATCCATGGCAGTCGCATATAAGAAAATAATCGCTAACTTAGAGGAAATAACCGAAAAGAAGATCAATTCGATTCTAGTTGTTGGAGGAGGAAATCAAGCAGAAATCCTTAACCAATACCTAGCAAACGAATGCAAGATTGATGTTATTATCGGTGCTTCAGAAGCGACCATATTAGGCAATGCTCTCTCACAATTTATTGCCTTAGGCGAAATAAGCAATGTTATCGAAGGAAGAAAAGATATAGGAAATTCTATTTCTTCTAAGATATATCATCCGTTAGGCTAAGAATTTTAATTTTATAGATTTAGGAGGAAAAGAAAATGTCCATAGAAGAAAATTTCTTAAAAGCAAAAAAAGAATATGAAGAAATCGGCGTTGATGTCGAAAAAGCAATGGCAAGGGTTCTTAATATCCCTCTTTCAGTCCATTGCTGGCAAGGCGACGATGTTTTAGGCCTTGAAGGTGGAACCACTCTTGAAGGAGGCATCCAAACAACCGGAAATTACCCAGGAAAAGCGCGCAATAAAGATGAATTGATGGCAGATATCAAGAAAGCCTTCTCTTTGATGCCAGGAAAGAAAAGATTAAATCTTCATGCTAATTACGCAATTCTTGGCGAAGATACTGGTAAAGTCGATAGAGATCAATATACATACAAATATTTTGAAGAATGGACAAAGTTTGGCAAAGAAATCGGCTTAGCTGGCATTGATTTCAATCCAACATATTTCTCTTCTCCAAAAGTTAAAGATAATCTTACCCTTTCTTCACCTGATGATGAAATCAGAAAGTTCTGGATTGAACATGGCAAGAGATGCCTTGAGATTTCAACTGAATTTGGTAAGGCATTCAATTCTCCATGTATGATGAACATTTGGATTCCTGATGGATACAAAGATGTTCCTGCCGATAGATATTCTCCACGTTTACGTTTAAAAGATTCCCTTGATCAAATACTCTCTTCAACCGGATGGGATAAGAAATACGTCATTCCAACGGTTGAATCAAAGGTATTTGGCATTGGTATGGAATCCTATACGGTTGGTTCAAGCGAATTCTATCAAAACTACGCTGCAACAAGAGGCATTACCTGCTTAATGGATATGGGTCATTACCATCCAACAGAAACGGTTTCCGATAAGATTCCAGCTATGCTTTGCTTCTATGACAAGATTGCTTTACACGTCTCTCGTCCTGTTAGATGGGATTCCGACCACGTTGTAATTTTCGATGACGAATTAAAAGAAGTCGCTAAAGAAATCATCCGTAATAACGCTGAAGATAAGGTTATGATCGGGCTAGATTATTTTGATGCGTCCATTAATAGAATCGGAGCTTGGGTTACAGGTGAAAGAAGCATGCAAAAAGCGTTGCTTTACGCCGCTCTCCTTCCAAATGAAGAAATGGCTTCTCTCCAAAAGGATGGCAATTTCACCAAATTGATGTATATGCAAGAAAAGGTGAAGATGCTCCCATTCGGTGATATTTGGAATGAATATTTACGCCGTCAAGGTCTTGATGATAACTACTACGAAGAAGTCATCAAATACGAAAACGAAGTCTTATCAAAGAGGAAATAACAATGAAAGATATTTTAAACGCGCCATTTCTTAGAGAATTTTGCAAAACCGCTTCTAACATGTACCGCTTAGGCTGGGATGAAAGAAACGGAGGAAATATCTCTTATCTTCTTAAGGAAGAAGAAATAAAAGATTATTTAGATTTGAATAACGTTCTTAGAACAATTCCTTTTGCTGGTGTTCATGCTTCTAATGTTGATGCTAAACCTTTAGCAGGCAAATATTTCCTTGTCACAGGCACTGGCAAATATTTCAAAAACGTTGAAGATGACCCAGAAACCAATACAGGTATCTTCCGTATTGCCAAAGATGGATCATGTGCTGAACTTCTTTGGGGATATAAAGATGGAGGAAGATTTACAAGCGAACTTCCAGCTCACTTAATGTCCCATATGGCTCGTTTAGCCGTTGATCCAGAGAATAGAGTTGTCATGCATTGCCATCCAACAAACATTCTTGCAATGACCTATGTCCATCCATTAGACGAGAAAGAGTTCTCTCATACCTTATGGACGATGTCCACCGAATGTATCGTTGTTTTCCCAGAAGGCGTTGGCGTTCTTCCTTGGATGCTTTGCGGAACTGATGAAATTGGCGTTGCCACCGCTAAGAAAATGGAAAAAGTCCGTATTGTTTTATGGACAAACCACGGTATTTATGGCGCAGGCAAAACCCTTGATGAAACATTTGGCTTAATTGAAACAGTTGAAAAAGCCGCTTCAATATATAACATCATTGGAGAAAGAAAAATCATCAATAACATCTCTGATGAAGATATGGTTCAATTGGTTCACATCTTCAAAATCGAAGATGTTGTAAACTGGGATTATTTAAGCGTTAAAAAATAAAAAAT
>CAVJFO010000005.1:0-45655 GCA_963648925.1 Hallerella sp. | reverse complement strand
ACCATTGTTTCTTTTGCTTGTTTCTATCTTTTTGCTAGAATTCATAACTATGGAAGAAATAAAACTTATTTTCATCGATATTGATAATACATTGCTAGATTTTGATGAATATACCAAGCAATCTTTAAAAGATGGCTTTACGAAATTTAATATTTCAGAATATAACGATAATGTTTTGAATGTTTTTCATCGCGAAAACGATATTTTATGGCAAAGATTAGAAAGAAAAGAAATCACTCTTAAAGAATTAAGGGAAATACGTTTTGATATCATATTCAAAAAACTTGGCATACATTTTGATGGGAAAGTTTTTGAAAAATACTATAGCGATACCCTCTATGACTCAGCCATACCGATTGAAAACTCAGTTAAGATGCTTGAGTATCTTAGCAAGAAATATGTTTTAGCATGCGCTAGCAATGGACCTTATTTACAACAACTCCATCGCTTAGAAATAGCAAACATGAAAGATTATTTCTCTTTCTTTTTCATTTCAGAAAAACTCGGATATTCCAAACCATCAAAGGAATTCTTTGACCTAGCATTTAAAGAAATCAATGAAACTAGAATAGATAAAATCGTTTCAAAAGAGACTCTTATTATTGGCGATTCGCTAACTTCAGATATTGCAGGCGGCAAAAACTACGGAATAAAGACTTGTTTCTTTGACAAACATAAAAAAGGAATGAAGCCTGACACTGATTTTGTTCTAGATGATCTTGGATGCATATTGAGTATTCTTTGATGTATGAATAAAAACCCGAAAGAATATTTTTAAGCATATTGCTTGGCGCCTATATCGTATCTTCGGTTGCAATAATATATCTTGTAGGATGCGGAATGCTAAACGTAGTGGCTAACGTCATGAATCCATGCCGAAGCCCATCGACAAATTTTACTCCTTTTTCAAAATGGAAGAAGGGAACAGAATATCCAATGGAACTTGTTTGCTAGACGATAAATTTTTCGTCTTAACTTTTGAAAAAGATGAAATATACGGTCATCCAGGCGAATCCTTCAATTTTGGTTTCAGGGATGCCAATTGCAAATAATTAGATTTTTCTTTCTTGCGTTTTAATTATTAACATTTTTAAAATTGATTTAAATCAATGTTATGTAATATATTTCTTTTGATAATTTTCTTCCTGGGGAGGGAGTTTTATGAAAGGCATTATTCATTCAATAGAAACATTCGGCTCAGTCGATGGGCCTGGCATCCGTTTTGTTATTTTTGTAAAAGGCTGCGCGATGAGATGTCTTTTCTGCCATAACCCAGATACGTGGAAAGCGGATGGAGGGGAATTAAAAGATTCCGATGATTTAATTAAACAAGCTCTCCGTTACCGCCCATATTGGGGAGATAAGGGAGGAATCACCGTTTCTGGTGGAGAGCCTCTTTTGCAAATTGATTTCCTCATCGATTTGTTTAAGAAAGCAAAAGAAGAAGGAATTTCAACTTGCATCGATACGGCAGGCCAGCCATTCTCTAGAAAAGAACCGTTCTTCTCTAAATTCCAAGAGTTGATGAAATATACGGATTTATTGCTTGTAGATATCAAGCATATTGATCCAAAGATCCATTTAGAACTAACCTCAGTCCCAAATGATAACATCATCGACTTATTCCATTATCTTGATGAAATTCATAAACCGATTTGGATAAGACATGTCCTTTTGCCAGGTTACACCGATAATGATGAATATCTATTTAAAACCAGAAAATTCATCAAAACATTATCAAATGTCGAAAGAATTGACGTTCTTCCATTCCATAAGATGGGTGAGTTTAAATGGCAAAAACTTGGCTACGAATATAAGCTAAAAGAAGTAGAGCCACCAAGCAAAGCACGTGTTCAAAATGCGATTGACATTCTCAATGGAAAGAAAGACGATGAATTAAAATAAGAATTATAGACGTTTCAGCAGAGACGTCTTTTTCTTAAGGTTTAATCGGTATTTCCCTTATATGTTAGCTAAAACTAATCAAAGAAAAAATAAACAGTCATCAATCCGAAAATAAAGCTCACTAAAAAACTATAAAAGTTTGATTTAAATCAATGTTTCAAGTATTTGAATATATAAAATATATTTGCATTAAATTGGAGGAAAAAATTAATGTTTGAAAACGAATGGAAAGGATTCAAAGGCGGACACTGGACAAAAGAAGTCAATGTTCGTGACTTTATCCAAGAAAACTATCAACCATATGATGGCGATTCATCATTCTTAGTCGGACCAACCAAAGCTACAACAGATCTTTGGAACAAAGTCCAAGAATTACAACACGCTGAACGCGCTAAAGGCGGAGTTCTCGATATGGAAACCGAAATCGTTTCTGGTATCACCGCTTATGATGCAGCTTATATCGACGAAGCTTTAAAAGATACTGAAAAAGTCGTTGGCTTACAAACAGACAAGCCATTAAAGAGAGCTTTCATGCCTTATGGCGGAATCAAGATGGCCGAGCAAGCTTGCACGACCTATGGTTACACCCCAAGCAAAGAACTTCATGAAATCTTCACAAAGTATCACAAAACCCACAACCAAGGTGTTTTTGATGCCTATACCCCAGAAATCATGAAATGCCGCCACGCTAAGATCTTAACAGGCTTACCAGATACTTATGGCCGTGGCCGTATTGTTGGTGATTATCGCCGTGTCGCTCTTTATGGTATTGACTTCCTTGTTGAGCAAAAGAAGATTGACCTTGCAAACTGCGGTGGACATTCTATGACTGATGACGTCATCCGTCTTAGAGAAGAATTATCCGAACAAATCCGCTCTTTGGAAGCAATGAAGGTCATGGCTCAATCCTATGGCTATGATATTTCCAAACCAGCCACAAATGCTCACGAAGCATTCCAATGGCTCTATTTCGGATATTTAGCTGCTATCAAAACACAAAACGGCGCTGCTATGTCAGTCGGTAGAGTTTCTACCTTCCTTGATATCTATATCTCCCGTGATTTAGCCAATGGCACAATCACTGAAGAAGAAGCGCAAGAACTTGTCGACCACTTTGTTATGAAACTTAGAATGGTTAAGTTCGCCCGTATTCCATCCTATAACCAACTCTTCTCTGGTGACCCAGTCTGGGCAACCCTCGAAGTCGCAGGTATGGGCCAAGATGGACGTAGCATGGTCACAAAGAACGATTATCGTTTCCTCCATACTTTAGAGAACATGGGACCAGCACCAGAACCAAACCTCACCGTCCTCTACACAAAGAGACTTCCAGTAAACTTCAAGAAGTACGCTGCAAAGATTTCCGTTGACACATCTGCCATCCAATATGAAAACGATGATGTCATGCGTCCAGTTTGGGGTGATGATTACTCCATTTGCTGCTGCGTCTCTGCCACACAAACCGGCAAAGAAATGCAATTCTTCGGCGCACGTTGCAACTTAGCAAAATGCTTACTCTACGCGATAAACGGTGGTATTGATGAAAAGACCCTCACACAAGTCGGTCCTGCTTATACCCCAATCACTTCCGAATATCTCAACTATGATGAAGTTGTTGCCAAATATGACAAGATGATGGATTGGCTCGTTGAAGTTTATGTCAACGCTCTTAACCTCATCCACTATATGCACGACAAATATTACTATGAAGCTGCTGAAATGGCTTTAATCGATACAGATGTCAGAAGAACGTTTGCTACCGGTATTGCTGGTTTCTCCCACGTTGTCGACTCCCTTAGCGCCATCAAATATGCCAAGGTCAAAGCAATCCGCGGAGAAAACGGAATCGTCACCGATTTCGAAATCGAAGGCGACTTCCCACGTTATGGTAACGATGACGATCGTGCTGATGATATCGCAGTCAACCTCCTTAAGATTTTCATGGAGAAACTCAAAAAACATCACACATATCGCAATTCTGAGCCAACAACTTCCATCCTTACAATCACTTCAAACGTTGTTTATGGTAAAGCAACTGGTGCCTTACCAGATGGACGTAAAGCAGGCGAACCTCTCTCCCCTGGCGCAAACCCAGCTTATGGAGCAGAAAAGAATGGCTTACTTGCCTCCCTTAACTCTGTTGCTAAATTACCATATGAATATGCTTTAGATGGTATTTCCAACACCTGCACAATCTCTCCTAATACCTTAGGACATTCTGAAGAAGAAAGAGTCAACACTCTTGCTAATGTCCTTGATGGCTATTTCGAGAAAGGTGCTCACCACCTTAACGTTAACGTCTTTGGTCTTGATAAACTTAGAGATGCCATGGAACATCCTGAGAAACCAGAATATGCCAACTTCACAATCCGTGTCTCTGGCTACGCTGTCAAGTTCATTGATTTAACCAAAGAACAACAATTAGACGTCATTGCTCGTAACGCTCACGAGACAATGTAATCTCAATTTCAAAATTAGGCCGCAGAAATGCGGTCTTTTTTTGTTTGTTTAACAATTATCATCTCGCTTGCATTAATCATGGAGTAGAGTATTCTATTATAAGTTAGCAAAGACTAACTAATGAAAGGACTGATTATGCCTATATACATTTATGCAATACTTGGAATACTCTTTATCTTCTTTTGCACGACTCTTGGATCGTCTTTTGTTTTCTTTTTCAAGAAGAAGGAGATATCAGCAAGAGTTAACCAGATTTTTCTTGGCTTTGCCGCCGGTATTATGTTATCCGCGTCGATATTCTCTTTAATTGTTCCGTCTTTAGAAATTCAGACAAGTTACATGCCTTCGTGGTTAATAAGCGGGATTTCGATTGGCTTAGGCGCCGTCTTCCTTTGGGGAATCGATAGAATCACTCCCCATTTTCATGTTGAGCAAAACAAAGAAGAAGGCTTGCCATCAAGACTTGGAAAAACAAGCAAAATGTTTCTTGCTGTCACAATCCACAATATCCCTGAAGGCTTGTCGGTTGGAATTTCTTTTGGCGTTGCTTTAGCGAATCTTAATTCAGGAGATAACGTTTTAGCCATGATGACTTCCTCATTGATGTTAGCCTTAGGGATTGGGATTCAAAACATTCCTGAAGGAGCGGTAGTTTCTTTGCCAATTAAAGGGGAAAGTGGAAATTCATTAAAAGCATTTCTTTTTGGAACATTTTCGGGCGTTGTTGAACCGCTTGCAGCCATAGTGGGTTTATTTTTAGCTTATCTAATTGAGCCAATAATGCCATGGGCTTTATCTTTTGCCGCTGGATGCATGTTATACGTTATAGCGGAGGAAATGATTCCTGATGCAAAAGGCGATCCAACAAATCATTTAGGCGTATGGTCTTTCATTCTCGGTTTTATATTGATGATGTCACTAGACGTATCTTTAGGCTAAAGGAACAAGTTGCTTAAAGTGATATAATTCGTTTTGGTATGGAGTTTCTACAAATAGATGGGGCATTTTTAGAGGTTGCTAGGCCAATTCTGAATGATGAAAAATATCTAGAACTTAAGAAATATGTTGCCCATGGCGATTATAGTGTCTACGATCATTGCCTGCGTGTTGCTATTTTTGCTTATGCATATGCGAAGAGTAAGAATCTTGATATTGATTACCGGTCTTTGATAAGAGGAAGCCTTTTGCATGATTTCTATCTTTATGATTGGCATCACGCGCATGAAGGTCATTCATTACACGGCTTACGTCACCCATATTTCGCTTTAAAAAATGCAAAAGAGAGATTTTCATTAAACGATAAGGAAATCAATATGATTGTCTCTCATATGTTTCCTTTAACTTTTTGGACAATCCCCTTAAGTAAGGAAGCCTGGATTCTTACTTATTCCGATAAGATTTGTGCGAATAAAGAGAGAAGAAAAATCCTTTCTCGTTCCCATAAAAAATAATTTGAAAATCTTTATCTATTTTTAAGTTATAAAGTTAGGTTTTATCGAAGCTTTTTCTTATCTTTAAATATAGTTAAAAGTAGTGTGTGGATAAGTGTTGAAATTTTGGAAATCACAAATATAATTCAAGCGAAAGGAGGTTAGGATTATGTTCTGTCATAGATTCCATCATCACCATCCGCATAGATGTTACGGAAGACCGTTCTTTTTTGGGTGGTTTGCTTTTCGCCCCCATCCACCTAGAAGACCCCCTCATCACCCCCATCGTTTCTAAAACGAGCTATTAAAAGACATCCCCTTGCTAAACAAGAGGATGTTTTTCTTTACGCGCGTATATATACAAAATAAATGGAATAATAATTATTTGATTTATACCACCTAGGGGTATATATTTATCATGTTATATACCGTAAGGGGGTATTTATGGAAGAAGAAAAATGTCCTGCATGTTGCAAGAAAAAGGCTAAGCCAAGAGATGAAGAAGAAGTTAAAAAGCTTCAATCTAGATTAAATAGAATAGTCGGGCAAATAAACGGAATATCGAAAATGCTTGATGAGAATCGTTATTGCGGAGATATCCTTATTCAATTGGCCGCGGTTGAATCCGCTCTTCAATCGCTTGGCCACATTATTCTTAAAGAACATATAGACACATGCGTTGTTGATGATATCAAAGAAGGCAAAACAGAAAGTCTCGATCAAGCCTTCGAATTAATGAAGAAGTTAAAATAAGTATGGTTAAAAACGAAAAATACACAGTAAGCGGAATGAGCTGTGCCTCATGCGTCGCTCATGTTAGTAAAGCGGTAAATAAAGTAAAAGGCGTTAAAGAAGTAAATGTCTCTCTTTTAACGAACTCAATGCTTGTTAGCTACGAGGAACCTGCTAATCCACATGAAATCTCAAAAGCGGTAAAAGACGCTGGGTATGATGCAAAACTAGTTTCTCTAAACAAAAAAGAATCTAAAGACTCTTTGGAAGATGAGCTTAAAGACAAAGAAACGCCAAAACTCCTAAAAAGGCTCATATTCTCTTTGATTTTGCTAGTTCCGTTATTCTATTTCGGAATGGGCTATATGAATATGTCATGGGGCTGGCCATTAGGAATAATTGGCGAAAATCCTTTAATGTTTGGTTTATTAGAAGGAATTCTTTCCTTAACAATAATGATAATAAACAGAAATTTCTATATTTCTGGAAGCAAGGCCTTATTTCATGGCGGAGCAAATATGGATACCCTTGTTGCTTTAGGAAGTGGTGTAGCCTTTATCTACGGCATTGTTATTATGTTTATTATGTCTTCCTTTGTTTCTTCTAGTGGGGTTGAATATGAAAAACTCATGCATTATTCGATGTGTTTGACCTTTGAAACGGCAGGGATGGTTCCAACATTAATTACGGTTGGAAAAACATTAGAGTCTTTTTCGAAAGGAAAAACCACAAACGCTCTCAAATCTTTGATGAATCTTGCTCCAAAAGAAGCGCACGTCATTCGTGAAAATAAAGAAATTGATATTCCTTTAGAGGAAGTTATGCGTGATGACACATTCTTAGTTCGCCCAGGAGAATCATTCCCAGTAGACGGAATAGTTCTTGAAGGAACCTCTTCCGTTAATGAATCCGCGTTAACTGGCGAATCGATGCCAATAGATAAAAAAGAAGGGGACCGTGTATCTTCCGGAACGCTAAATCTTAACGGAGCTCTTACTTGCAAAGCCACAAATGTAGGCAATGAAACAAGCCTTCATAAAATCATCGAGATGGTGCAAAACGCCGCCAATTCGAAGACGAAAATATCCGCGTTAGCCGATAAAATCTCTGGCATCTTTGTTCCGACGATTCTTGGAATTTCTCTAATTGTTCTAATTTGCTGGCTGATATTTGGAAAAGGTGTTGTAGATACTTTACCAAATGATGATTTAGTGACGTACGCCTTTAACAGAGCAATATCGGTTCTAGTTATCGCCTGCCCTTGTGCACTTGGCTTAGCTACTCCTGTTGCCATTATGGTTGGCTCAGGGAAGGCCGCTAAAAATGGAATTCTCTTTAAAAATGCCATTTCAATTGAAGAAACTGGCAAACTTGATTACGTCGTTTTAGATAAGACTGGCACAATAACTAAAGGAAATCCTGCAGTTAGCGATATTCTTCCTTTCGAAGGAGGCGAAGAAGAATTACTCAAATTTGCTCTTTCTTTGGAAAACAAATCAGAACACCCACTCGCAAAAGCGATTAAAGAAAAGGCTAATTCACTGAACATAACTTCATTAGAAACGTCTTCTTTTGAAGCCTTACCTGGTTTTGGCCTCAAAGCCGCCTTAAATGGAGAAGAATGTTTCGCCGGAAATCTTAAACTCTTCCAAGAAAAGGGGCTAGCTGATCAAAAATTAATAGATGCAGTCGAGAAATTCTCCGAAGAAGGAAAAACTCCATTGATTTTCGGAAAGGAAAATAAGGTTATCGGACTTATCGCTGTTGCAGATGAAATAAAAGAAGACTCTAAGCAAGCAATTGAAGAATTTAAACTTCTTGGAATAACTCCAATAATGCTTACTGGCGATAACAAAAAAACGGCTAAGCGTATTGCTGAAGAAGTAGGTTTGACGTATTTCGTTTCCGATCTTCTTCCTGACGGCAAACTCGAAATTATCAAAGAACTTCAAAAATATGGCAAAGTGGGAATGATTGGTGACGGAATTAATGATGCACCAGCTCTAACTCAAGCGGATATTGGAATTGCGATTGGTGCAGGCTCTGATATTGCAATCGATTCGGCCAACGTTGTTTTGATGAAATCCACTTTACGCGATGCAAGTGCAGCGATACGTCTATCTAGACACACGTTTGCTAACATCAAAGAAAATCTTTTCTGGGCATTCTTCTATAATTTGGTGATGATTCCAATTGCAGCTGGCGCTTTGACTGGCTTTGGGCTAAACTCACTTAAGCCTTGGTATGGCGCAGCCGCAATGGCTTTATCATCTGTTACCGTATGTTTAAATGCGTTACGTATCAATTTGTTTAACCCATACGATGAAAGAAGATGCAAAAGGAAAGGAGGAAAGAATATTCCTCTGAATATATTTGAGAAAGGAGACGAAAAAAGAATGGTAAAAACACTTAAAGTCGAAGGAATGATGTGCGAACATTGCGTCATGCATGTCAAAAACGCTTTAGAAAAGGTTTCTAACGTATCTAAGGTTGAAGTTTCGCTGAAAGAAAAAACTGCAACAGTAGAAGGAGAAAATCTTCAAGAAGAAGAACTCACTAAAGCAATCGAAAACGCTGGATATAAAGTCGTTAAGTAACAAAAAAAGATCTCGTTATGCCGCTTAGGCAACAATATCACGAGATCTTTTTATTTTTTGTCCTTTGCTAGTTTTTCTTGATAAGCATCAACAAACCATCAATGAACATCATCGCACCTGCGACAATGTAGATGACTTCAACAACAATTGTATTCCAATTGAATTTGAAACCCATCGACAAGAGAATGATGGCCAAACCAACGACCAAATCGATGATGTTAGCGACGATGAACCCTGAATGGAAGGCGAGATTTCTAATGCCATATGCAAATAAACATATGCCTAAGAAAAGGAATGCCAACCAATAGAAAAGCCATGCGAAAACAACCATCAATACGCCAAATAAAATCTGGATGATTCCTGTGGTTATCAATCCTCCAGCAGCGTTAAGAACACCAAAAACAATAAGTACGATACCAATGATCGTTACCATCCATTGGCTGATATTTTGTGCGGCCGTCGATCCTCCGACAATCAACAAAACGCCTACGACCATCAAAAGTATTGCGTACCATAATGGAGTTGTGCGGATTTTTCTTGCTTTATACTTTGCCATTATTATTTCCTCCTTTTTTGCGTTCAATATTGTAATTCAAAAACTTTTTATATAAATAAAAATTACTAAATTCCTTTCAATAATTAACGTTGCGAGCATCTAACAATCAAAGAGATGCGGAATAGATGTTTATTAGAATCAAAAAACGTTTTTGTAAGAATGCAAAAAATCATGTTTTTACGCATTTTGAACATAAAAAATGTCACTTTGCGCACGAAATATGTCAATTCACGCACAATTTGCGCCATTTTTTGTCGCAATCGTTTATTTGTTTCACAAAAGGTTTATCATATATGTAAAGGCTTACATTTATTAAGGAGCATTTTATGTCGAAGAACAATTCAAAAAAATCGGTCTTCACGAGTCCACTCTTGTCCACCAAAATCAAGAGCAATAGCGTGAAGCTCTTCCCGGAAGCGGCCTTAGGCTACCTTCTTGGACCAATCCTCGCCTTAATTTCAAACGGCGTTGTCAACATCTGGCTCATCCAGTATTGGGACAAAGTTTTGATGCTTGGCGATTGGAACCCATTATTCGAAACTCTTTTGCCAATACTTTCAGCCATACTTATCGTCATAGGCAACCTTTTTGTTGGCAAATTGATGGAAAAGAAACCAACAATCGCTGGTAAAGCAAGACCATTCATTCTCTTAGGAATGCCTCTTGTCGCAGTTGCATTATTGGTTTTATTCATCGTTCCTCTTCCTTTTGGAAACGGAACAGCCGCTGATATTGGTGGAACGGGCGGTTCATTCCCTAACATTTTGGCTAGTGTTATTATTGCTATTGGTTACAACCTTTATTACGCTTTCGCTTGGCCAATTTATTACACATCGCACTCAGCGTTAGTTAATCTTTCAACCAGAGATGGCGGATCACGTGGTCTTCTTTCCACATGTATTATGGCCGCTCAACTTGGCGCAGCCGGACTTTCTGGCATGGCTGGTGGCGTCTTGGTTGACCTTATTGGTTTATTGCCAGTCTATCACGTTACAAGCCTTGATAAGAATTTCTCAACTTACAAAGAAGCACTTGCCGCAGCAAGCAATAACGCTTCAGATATCGTTACAAAAATCACCCCAGAACAAGCTAACAGCAAATGGACGATTCTCATGGTCATCATGATTGTCTGTTTAGTTATTGGCTGTTTACTTGAATATTATTTCACACGTGAAAGAATCACCGAAGAAAACGTCAAGACCCTTGAAATGAAAGAGGTCAGTGGTGAAAGTGATGCAACCCCTAGCAAAGGCGTCACAATGGGTGAGCAAATCAAAATTTGTATGAAGGACAAATATTGGTGGATCATCATGATTTTCTTCTTCCTCTATCAATTTGGCGGACAGATGAAAAACAACGATCTTTCCTTCTATTCTCAAGCCTTCACCGGAGGAACATCTCTCTCCTCTCTCATCAATACGTTAGGCGCAATTCCTACAGCGGTAGGTATGTTACTTGTTTGGCCTCTTGCTAACAAGTTCACAAAATCTAAGACAATCCTTGGCGGATGTGTACTTGCATTTGTTGCATCATTAATTTCATTCGTTTGCTTAATCCCTGGTGCCTCCGATGGCGTTATTTGGGGAGTTTCAGTTACTTCCTTCATGGTTAAGGCATTAGGTACCGCCCCAGCTATGTACATCTCTTTAGCCCTTCTTGCTAACGTTCTTGATCACCAAGAAGCTTTATATGGCAAGAGAACTGATGGTTTCACAATGTCTATCTATGGTTCCATCATGGTCGCTATGTCCGGTGTCTGTAATGGTATCATCGTCGGACTTAACTCCGCTTTCCCTGAATCAGGAAAACTTCTCCACACTATCCTTGGCTATATTGTTGAAGGCGGATGTTACCTTATCATGGGCATTATGTTCTTAGGAATGAATGTCGAAAAATTCACAAAGATTGATAACGAAACAATCATCGCCGATCAAAAAGCAAAAACTTTAGCCGAAGGAAAAGAATGGCTTGAGCCTGCAGAAAGAGCAGCAAAAGAAGAAGCTGAAAATGCTCGTTTAGTAGAAGAAGCTCGTGTTGCTCAATTAAAGATTGATTGTGAAAAGAAACATCTTGATTTCGAATCTGAAAATGTCAAATTCTTAGCTGAAAAAGCCAAGAAAGATGAAGCAGCTAAAGAAAAGAAGGCTGCATCTGAGGCAAAGAAGGCTGAAAAAGAAGCAATCAAACAAGCTAAATTCGACGCTCTTCCAAAAGAAAAACAAGAAAGAATTCTTGCAAAACGTCAAGCTCACGAAGATAAGATTGCTGCTGAATTCGCCGAATTAAAAGAAGAAGCCAAAAACTCTGGTTTAGCAGCCTAATCTAATGTGATTGAGGAATTGAAAATGAAACATCAAGACATATTAGATAAGTTAACACTTGAAGAGAAAGCTTCCTTGCTTTCTGGAAAAAACTTCTGGGAAACACAAGAAATCCCTTCAGCAAACATTCCAAGCATATTTCTTTCTGACGGTCCTAACGGCCTTAGAAAACAAGCTAAAGCCGCTGATCATCTTGGATTGAATCCATCGATTCCAGCCGTTTGTATGCCAACAAGCGCAACATCGGCTAACTCTTGGGATCCTGAATTATTACGCATAGTCGGCAAAACGATTGGTGAAGAAGCAGCCGCAAACGATGTCTCCCTTCTTTTAGGACCTGGCATCAACATGAAAAGAAACCCACGCTGCGGAAGAAACTTCGAATATTTCTCCGAAGATCCATATCTTGCCGGAAAACTTGCAGTTGGTTATACCAACGGAGTTCAAGAAAATGGCATCGGAGTTTGTTTAAAACACTTTGCAGCCAACAACCAAGAAATTAGAAGAATTACTTCTAACTCAGTAGTTGATGAAAGAACCTTAAGAGAAATCTATTTGACCGCTTTTGAAATTTGCGTCAAAGAAGCAAAACCTCTTTCGGTTATGTCTTCTTATAATAAAATCAATGGCGTTTACGCCAATGAAAATCCTCATTTGTTAAAAGAAATCCTTCGTGATGAATGGGGATTTGACGGAATCGTCGTCTCTGACTGGGGTGGCGATAATGACCGCATCGAAGCGGTTAAGGCTCAATCTGAACTTGAAATGCCTACAACCGACGGAGAAACCAATAGAGAGGTTGTCAAAGCCGTAAAAGATGGCAAATTAAAGGAAGAAGACGTCGACTTACTTGCAGACGGAATTATCGATTTAGCCTTAAAAACAACCGAAAATCTCAAAAACGCTCCAAAAACTTTCGATAAAGAAGAACATCACTCCCTTGCTCAAAAAGTCGCAGAAGAGTCTCTCGTTCTTTTAAAGAATAAAAACAACGCTCTTCCATTAAAAGAAGGCGAAAAGGTAGCTATTGTTGGTGATTTTGCTGAAAACATGCGTTATCAAGGCGCAGGTTCATCAGTTGTTAACCCATTAAAGGTCGACCAAATCAATGATGTTCTTAAAGAATATAATCTCAATGTCGTAGGCTACGAAAAAGGCTTTAAGCGTTATGGTCAAAAGAGCCAACGTTTAATCGACAAAGCTCTTAAACTTGTTGAAAAAGCTGATACCGTTCTTCTTTTCTGCGGATTAGACGAAGTTACTGAAGCTGAAGGTATTGATAGAGCCAATATCCGTTTGCCTGGCAACCAAAGAAGCCTTATTTCCGCTTTATACCACACAGGCAAGAAGATTGTTTTGATTCTTGAATGTGGTGCACCAATCGAAATGCCGTTTGCAGATCGCGTTGATGCTATTCTCCACGCTTATTTAGCTGGTGAAGCTGGTGCAAAAGCAATTCTTAATATTCTCACTGGCAAGGTTAACCCATCAGGTAAATTAGCTGAATCCTATCCATACGGATACGCTGATTGCCCATCTGCCGATCACTTTGGCAAGAATGACAAGAATATCGAATACCGTGAAGGTCTTTATATTGGTTATCGTTATTATAATGGCGATAAGATTGGCGGGGCTCGTTTCCCATTTGGTTATGGTTTAAGCTATACGACATTCAAATATGATAATTTGGTCGTTAGCAAAGAAGGAGTTAAGTTCTCCATCACCAATACCGGAACAGTTGATGGAAAAGAAATTGCCCAAATGTATATTGGAATGAAAGATTCTAAAATCTTCCGCCCAATCTACGAATTAAAAGGTTTCAAGAAAGTCTTTATCAAAGCTGGTGAAACCGTTGAAGTAACCATTCCGTTTGATGCTTATTCTTTCCGTTATTGGGATGATAAAGCCAATAAATTTGAAGTTGAAGGTGGAACATATCAAATCTATGTTGGATCTTCATCTAAAGATCTTCCTTTAACTGGTGAAATTCAAGTTGAAGGAAAAGACGCTAGCGGAATATACGATAAAGAAAAACTTCCACATTATTTCTCTGGCGATGTTAGAGAAATCGGTGATGATGAATTTAAGGAACTTCTTGGAGGAGAACTCCCACCAAAAGATGTCGCTTATGTTAAGAAACATCGTATTGTTGTCGATTACAATTCCTCGATATCCGATTTACATTATGCCAAAGGCTTTGCAGGAAGACTATTTGCTGGCGCTATCCGCTTTGCAATCAAGTTCTTGCGCAAGATTGGCAAAAGAACTACTGCCAACACGCTCGTAATGGGTGTATACTACAATCCAGTTCGTGCCCTATCTAGAATGACAGGCGGAGCTATGAGTATGGCCCAATTAGATGGGCTCATTATGATGTTCAACGGCCATTTCTGGAAAGGTCTTCACCATTTTAATAAGATGGGACGTCTTAGAAAGAAAGAAAAGAAGGCCAAGGGCAAGAAAGAGAAATAACTTTAAATGTCTGACAAATTAATTACGTTCTGCATCCCTTCGTACAACTCTGAAGCGTTCCTATATCACGCTTTAGATTCGTTGATTCCTGGAGGGGATAAGATCGAAGTTTTGATAATCGATGATGGTTCAAAGGACAACACTTTGAAAATCGCTAAAGAATATGAGGAAAAATATCCTCATATTTTTAAGGCGGTTCACCAAGAAAATAAGGGGCATGGCGGCGCTATAAACACTGGCCTTTCCCTTGCGACTGGCAAATTCTTCAAAGTGCTTGATTCTGATGACTGGGTAGATCAAAAAGGGCTTCAAACTCTTCTTGAATACATTGATTGCCTCAAAACTGGATACGATGTCGATCTTATCTTAATGCCATATCGTTACGTTCATTCGTATACTGAAGATGGCAAGGGAAAACTTATCAAATACGATTCTTTTATAACTCCAAATAAAGTTATTTCTTGGAGCGGAGTCACAAGATTTGATTACGCCCATAATTTCACTTTGCATTCCGTTATTTATAAAACTGAAATGCTTAGAGAAAGTAAGATTGTTCTTCCTGAACATTGTTTCTATGAAGACAATTACTTCATTTACGCTCCACTTCCTTACGTTAAGCAACTTATCTATCTAAACCAAGAGTTATATCAATATCTTCTTGGAAGAGATGGTCAAAGCATGCAAACGGCTAACCTCATCAAAAGAACAGAAAATCTTGAAAGAGTCGCAAAACTCGCTTTCGATAGTGTCGATTTAGCATCGATAAAGAAGAAAGACAGACATCTCTTCCATATTCTTAGACATCAACTTTGCATGATGATTACCGCGCCTTTGATGTATGTCACATATAAAGAAAAGAGCGTTTGCAAGAAAGAAAAGAGAGATTTCAAGAACTCTTTGAAGAAGAGCAATCCAAAGCAATATAAGATGATTATTTACCGTTTTCAGGTATATGGACCTTCCATAAATAACTGGATAGGCAAACTTTTCTCTAGATTTTTCCTTTGGACTGCTAGAAAATATGGTTCTCTTAATTAAGAAAGGAAACAACAATTATGAAACAAGCTTCAAAAGTAATGTACACGATTGCCTTAGTACTTACCATCATTGGTCTTATTGGCGCAATCATCATTGACGTTTCAGGCATCTTAGCAATGCTTGGAATCGTTAAAGCGGATGGCGCAACTGACGCAGGAATGTCAATGTTTGCCGCAGGAGGAGTCACTCTTGGCACTGGCATATACTTCACGATCGTTTTTATCATCTCCATCATCTTCCTTTGCTGGGCTAAAAAATCTTTCGGAAATGGAAATTATGCACCGCATATCATTTCTCTTGTCCTTGGACTTTTTGGCGGCAACATCTTCCTTATCCTTGGCGGACTTTTTGGAATCCTTGCTATCAAGCAATAACATTTAACAATTAATTCAATTCAACTATAATTAATTACATGTTGAATCGTCTTGTAATTAATAACCTAGCCATCTTTGAGAATATCGATATTTCTTTCAAAGATGGCTTTTCCGTTTTAATGGGAGAAACTGGCGCAGGCAAAAGCCTTATGATAGATTCTCTTTCCCTTTTGCTAGGTGCTAGAGCCTCCTCGGAATTAATCCGCCAAGGAGCTAATAAAGCCACGGTTAAAGGATACTTTACTATTTGTCGTCCAGAATTAGACGCCTATTTAGAAAAGATTAACGTTCCTCTTAACGAAAATGAATTAATTATCGAACGTGTCATTTCTTCAAATAAAAATCTTGTAAAAATAAACGGAACGAATGTTACCTTAAACGATTTGCTTTATATTTCAAAATTTATTGCCAATATCCATTCTCAATTTGATTTTGAAAAGATTCTAAATCCAGAAAACTATCTAGACATTATTGACGGTTTCTCTTCTGATTTAACAAGAAGACTCAAAGATGAATACACGTCTCTCTTAAATCAATACAAGGATAAGAAAAAAGAACGCGACGAACTTCTTCAAAAGAGAGAAAAAATCAATCAAGCTCGTGATTTTTATGAATATCAATATAAAGAGCTAAAAGGAATGAACTTGCAAGAAAGGGAAGAAGAAGAGATTTCTTCGGAGATTGCCTTGCTAAAAAATTACGACAAGATTTATTCTCTTATCAATGAATCAAAAGAAATAATTAATGGGTCTTTCATGGAGGATTTTTATTCCTTGAAAGAAAATATTTCTAAACTTTCCTCTTATCAAAAACAATATGAGGAAACGTATAAAAATTTAGATGATCATTATTACGCGTTAGATGATCTTCTTTCGTCTTTGAAAAAGGAATTCAGGAATCTTGATTACGATCCAGCAAAACTTGATGAGTTAGAAACAAGAGATTCCGAATTATCCGCGTTAAAAAGAAAATACAAAAAGAACATTCCTGAATTGATATCTTACCTAGCCGAACTTGAAAAAATGATTGGCAAAGACTCATCTTTTGAAGAAGAAATCAAAGAAAAAGAAAATGAATGCCAAACTCTTTTGAACGATCTTTTTGCCAAAGCAAATGAATTAACCCTAATCCGTAAAAGAAACGCGGAGAAAATCGAGAAAGAACTCACAAAAACTCTTAAAGACCTTCTTTTGAACGTTAAATTCGAAATTCTTTTCAAAGAAATAAAACAAGATGAAACGTCATTAAAAGAAAACGGCATCGATGACGCCGATTTCTTAATTGAAACAAATATTGGTGAGGGACTTAAGCCTCTTGCAAAGGTTATCTCTGGTGGCGAGGCATCAAGAATCATGCTTGCGTTCAAGGGGCTATTAATCAAAGCAAACAAAATCCCAACGATCATTTTTGATGAAATTGATACGGGAATTTCTGGGGAAACAGCTCAAGCTGTCGCAAGAAAAATCAAAGAAATATCCTTATCTACCCAAGTTATTTCCATTACTCATATGCCACAGGTTGCATCTTTATCTGACCATCATATTCTTATTGCTAAAGAAGTCAGAGATGGTCGTACATATTCAACGATAAAAGAATTAACTATCGAAGAAAAAATAAGACAGATTGCCTATCTTATTTCTGGTGGGAAGGTAACCGAAAAACAACTAGAATACGCCAAAGAAATGGTTCTAGGCTCCAATTAACTCTTTTACGTTTTCAAAAGTGAAATTGCTAACTAATTTCTTTTTAAGAATGTCATCTTCAAAATAAAATAACGTAGGTAAGGAATATACTTCGTTTTCTAAAGCGAGATTGAATCCGTTTTTCTTATCTACGTTAATCAAAACATACTCAATATCATTTTTGTCTTTAAGAAATTCTTCAATTTGAGGTTTTATAATTTTACATTTAGCACATGTTGATGATGTATATAGGACGATTTTTCTTTTCATAGATCAAACATTTACATTTTGAGACAAAAAATTCTTTTAATCAATCTTTAACTGATTGATTGAATTTGCTAAAATATCTCCCGTTAAGGAGAGTAGCGTTAAGCTTAGCATTCGACAACACGCCTATATGGCCGGAGCTAAGCGGCAATTGCCTCGCAAGACCTTACCGAAGTTTTCGATAAGGAGAATAAATATGTTTGAAAACAAGAATGTAAAAGAAACTCTTTCTTCATTTTCGGTTTCTGAAAATCAAGGCTTATCAGAAAAAGAGGTTCAAGAAAGAAGAGCCAAAGATGGCTTAAACAAGCTCGAAGAAAAGAAAGCCGATCCCTGGTACAAGATATTTTGGGGGAACATCGCCGACCCAATGACCTTGATTCTTGCTATAGCCGCGATAATTTCCCTGGTTTTAGCAATCCTCAATTGGGAAAAAGAGGGGCCTGAAGGATTAGCCGATGTCTTTATTATCTTCGGCGTTGTTATCATCAACGCTCTTATTGGAACCATCCAAGAAATGAAAGCGGAAAAAGCCTTAGAAGCATTAAAGAAATTATCCGCTCCAACTGCCACAGTTAGAAGAGATGGCAAAACAGTTGAAATTCCTGCTGAGGAATTAGTCGTTGGCGATATCGTAATCCTTGAAGAAGGACGTACGGTTCCAGCTGATTTACGTTTAATCAAAGCATTCTCATTAAAAGCTGATGAGGCATCCCTTACTGGTGAATCTGTTCCAGCAGAAAAAGACCCTGATATCGTTCTTAGCGAAGAGTCAGGCGTTGGAGACAGAGTTAACGAAGTATTTATGTCTACGCCAATCGTTTATGGTCATGGCGAAGGTGTTGTTATTGCCACAGGCATGAATACCGAAATAGGTAAAATAGCCAACATGTTATCGGGAGAAGGAGAAGAAGATACTCCTCTTCAAAAGAAATTAGCCGGTTTATCCAAATTCTTAGGAATTCTTACGATTGTCATTGTCGTTTTAATGCTTGGAATAAAAATAGTTTGGGCACTTATCAACAATAATCTCGCGACAAGCTGGTCAAACGCTTTGCTTGATTCGGTTGCTTTAGCGGTTGCTGCTATCCCTGAAGGCTTAACGGCTGTTGTTACCATCGTTCTTGCTATGGGCATGACGAAGATGGTTAAGGTAAACACAATTGTTCGTCGCTTAGCCTCAGTTGAAACTTTAGGTGCCGTATCTGTTATTTGCTCTGATAAAACTGGCACCTTAACTCAAAACAAGATGACCGTAGTTCGTGCATATGAAGATGAAACTATCTACGAACAAAGCGAATTTAGCAAAGAAAAATTATCTTTATTAGCCAAAGGCATGTCTCTTTGCTCTGATGCAAAGGTCGATGGGGGAATTTATGGCGATCCAACCGAAGTTGCTTTAATTGAATTCGCAAATTCCTTTGATATGCATAAAGGCGATCTTGAAAAAGAGACTCCACGTATCGACGAAATGCCTTTCGATTCTGTCAGAAAGATGATGTCTACCATGCATCAAGATGGAGATAAGAAGGTTTCTTATACCAAAGGTGCAATGGATCAAATCTTAAAACATGCGACAAAAATATTAATCAATGGCGAAGTTAGACCAATAACTAAAGAAGACGTTGCCGCAATTGAAAATGCGGCATCCTCAATGTCGAATGATGCGTTGCGCGTTCTTGCGCTTGCTATAGCCTATAACGAACAATTAGAAGAAGAAAATCTCATCTTCGTTGGCTTAGTTGGCATGGTCGATCCTCCAAGAGAGGCCGCTAAACCAGCTGTTGCTACACTTAAAAAAGCAGGCATCACCACAATTATGATTACTGGTGACCATAAAGATACCGCCTTTGCAATTGCTAAAGAACTTGGAATTGCAAACGATATTTCTCAAACAATGTCCGGCGATCAAATCGACGCTTGTTCCGAGGAAGAATTAAAAGAAAAAGTTGAACACGTACGTGTTTTCGCTCGTGTTTCCCCAGAAAATAAAGTATCAATCGTTAAAGCGATCAAAGCTAACGGCCATATTGCCGCTATGACTGGTGACGGTGTCAATGACGCTCCATCATTAAAGAGTGCTGATATTGGTATTGCTATGGGCATTACTGGTACCGACGTTGCTAAAGGCGCGGCCGATATGGTTTTAACAGACGATAACTTTGCCTCAATTGAAAAAGCGGTTGAAGAAGGAAGAGGAATTTACGCCAACATCAAGAAAACGATTCTCTTCTTGCTTTCTTCGAATATCGGTGAGGTCGTCTGCATGCTTCTTGCCGCTATTATGGGCCTTCCTTCTCCGCTTATTGCCATTCACTTGCTTTGGGTCAACCTCATTACAGACTCTTTGCCTGCTATCGCTTTAGGTGCCGATAGAAAACCAGCTGATATCATGAATGATTCGCCACGTGATCCAAAAGAGTCTCTCTTTAGCCATGGCGGATACGGAATCACATTTGGATATGGGGCTTGGATTGGTATTATAACTCTTATCGCATTCCTTTCAGAGGTTTGGATGAAACAAGGATTCACTCTTGATCCAAGCGTTATTAAAGCTTTCTATGATAACTGTTCAATTCTTGTTCTTGAAGAAGCGCAGGCTATGGCTTTCTGCGTTCTTTCAATGAGTGAACTCTTCCACATGCTTGGCATGACCGATGTTAAAAAGAGTTTCATCCATGTCTTTAAAGACAAAAACTGGTTGTTATGGGTGTCATTCGTTCTTGGCTTAGCTCTTCAATTCTTTGTTATCTTTACGCCAGTCGTTAATGACATTTTCCAAGTCGTTCCTCTTGAAGGATGGGATTATGCCTGGGTATTTGGCTTAGGTGTCTCTCCTCTTATCATTCATGAAATAATTGTCTTCATTCTTTGGATTAAGAAAAAGATTACGAACAAATAACCGTTATTAGTAATTTCATTGTTTTCAATATTTTTCAAAAAAGAATTGCAATCCGAAATTTAACTTTGATATTATACTTGGGCAAATAGAAGAAATTTCTTTTGCTTGGATCACTCTTTATTCAGAGTCAGAAAGTGGCGATAGATCCGTTGCCATTGAGGCCTTGGCCTCTATTGATGCTCCACTAAAAAGGAGAATTTATAAGTTGGTTACTTTAACAACCATTAAATGCATGTCAAATGCAACTTGTGAAACAATCAATAAGAGTAGTAAAAGTAACGTTTTGCTATATAGACTCTGAGAAACCATTCCTTTCAAGTGAGTGGATGCAATGAAAGTTAGAACATAGTTGCCTTGCGTGCAACTATGTTCTTTTTTATTAAAACTTAGATGTGCATTAAACACAGGAAAGGAGAATTAATGGCTAGAGTTTTAATTATTGGGTGCGGAGGAGTTGCAACAGTAGGGATTACAAAATGTACTCAAGTACCAGAAGTATTTGAAGAAATTTGCATCGCTTCTAGAACGTTATCTAAATGCGATGCTTTGAAGGAAAAACTTCAACCAACAACCAAAACGAAAATCACAACCTGCAAGATTGATGCAGGAAATTTAGATGAAATGATTTCCCTTTTGAAATCATACAAACCGGATATGGTTATGCATCTAGGCATGCCATATCACAATCTTGTTATCATGGAAGCGTGCTGCCAGTGCAAAGTTCATTATCTCGATACTGCAGCCTATGAACCAGAGAATGTCGATGATCCAGAATTTAGAAAATACTACGACAATAGATGCAAAGAAAAAGGATTCTACGCCTATTTTGATTATCCTTTTCAATGGGCTTATAAAGAAAAATTTGAAAAAGCAGGAGTTACTGCCGTTTTAGGATGTGGCTTTGATCCTGGTGTGACGCAGGCTTACGTAGCTTACGCCAAGAAACATAAGTTTGATACGATTGATACTTTAGATATTCTTGATTGCAACGGAGGAGACCACGGTTACCCTTTTGCCACAAATTTCAATCCAGAAATCAATCTTCGCGAGGTCTCTTCTCCAGCTGCTTATTGGGAAAATCATAAGTGGCATAGAGTAGAGGCAATGACCATCAAGAAAGAATATGATTTTGATAAGGTTGGAATGAAAGATATGTATCTCCTTCATCACGAAGAGATTGAATCGCTTGGCCTTAATTACCCTGAAATCAAGAGAATTCGTTTTTTCATGACCTTTGGCCAATCTTATCTTGACCATATGCGTTGCCTTGGCGACTGCGGTCTTCTTTCCACGTCCGCTATCGATTATAACGGTCAGAAAATCGTTCCTATTCAGTTTTTAAAAGCGTTACTTCCAGATCCTGCCACATTAGGTCCAAGGACAAAAGGGAAAACCAATATCGGTTGCATCTTCACCGGAAAGAAAGACGGAAAAGAGGTAACCTATTACATTTATAACGTTTGCGATCACCAAGAAGCGTATAAAGAGACTGGCTCTCAGGCTATTTCTTATACGACCGGAACGCCTGCAATGTGCGGAGCCATGATGGTGCTTACCGGAAAATGGAATAAACCTGGCGTTTACAATGTCGAAGAATTTGACCCAGATCCATTTATCGACGCCTTAAATCATAACGGACTTCCTATCTCTGAGTCTGATTCCCCTGTATTGGTTGATTAGTGAAATGAATCACACAAAAGATAATCGTGACTCTTTCCGCCGTTTTCAAACCATTAATCCGTATGATTTGTTTCGCAATGTAAAGACGCCTTGCTTTGTTATTGACAAAGCTGGGCTTATTTACGACGGAGAAATATTGAAAAAGGTTCAGGAAGATACGGGATGCAAGATTTTGCTTGCGCAAAAAGCCTTTTCGAATTTCGACCTCTATCCTCTTCTAGAAGAATACGTCGCTGGAACAGAAGCTAGTGGATTGTATGAAGCGAGATTAGGGAAAGAAGAAATGCCAAATAAAGAAGTTCACGTTTTTTCTGCCGCATATAGAGAAGAAGAATTTGATGAACTTTTAGAATATGCTGATCATATTGTTTTTAATTCAATAAATCAGTTAAAAAAATACGGGAAAAAAGCCAAGGAAAAAGGCAAATCAATCGGGATTAGAATCAATCCTGAATATTCAACTCAAATCGGACATGAGATTTATAACCCTTGCGCCCCTGGTTCAAGACTTGGCGTAACTCTTTCAACTTTTGAACAAGAGATGGACGATTCGCTTCTTTCGCTTTTAGACGGGATTCATTTCCACACTCTTTGTCAGCAAAATTCCGATGACTTAAGAAAGACACTAGATGCCGTTGAGATGAAATTCGGAAAATACCTTAACAATCTAAAATGGATCAATTTTGGCGGTGGGCATCATATTACAAGAAGTGACTATGATATTAATCTCCTTGAAAAATGCATCAAAGAAATTCAAGAAAAATATCATGTACAAGTTTATCTTGAACCAGGAGAGGCTGTTGTTTTAAACGCTGGCTATCTTGTAACAAGAGTCTTAGATACATTCGATAATGGCTCATACCATATTGCAATTCTAGACAGTTCTGCTGCTTGCCATATGCCTGATGTTATTGAAATGCCATACAAACCACCGTTATTTGAAAGCGATTTAGAAGGATATCATTACACAATTAGGCTTGGAAGTCAGACCTGTCTTTCTGGAGACGTGATTGGCGACTATAATTTCGCCTCTCCATTAAGTGAAAATGACATGCTCATCTTTGGGGACATGGCTTTATATACAAGTGTTAAAACAAACACTTTCAATGGAATGCCTCTTCCGGATATCTTGGTTTTGAATACCGATAATACGTTAGAGACTCTCTGTCATTTTGGATATCGCGATTTTAAATATAGGCTTGGAAAGGAAAAATAGAAAAGTGAAAACTTATAATTTTGCTATCGTCGGAGCGACGGGTTTAGTCGGACGCACATTTTTGAAAGTTATTGAAGAATATTCTCTTCCCGTAAATGAACTTAAACTTTTTGCAAGCGAAAAATCTGTCGGAAAAAGAATTTCTTTTAATGGTAAAGAATATCAGGTTGAAGCGTTAAAAAAAGGATGTTTCAAAGGAATTGATTTTGCTTTATTTTCAGCAGGTGGCGAAGTTTCAAAAGAATGGGCGCCTGTCGCCGTTAAAGAAGGTGCTTTGGTGGTTGATAATTCTTCGCAATGGAGAATGAATGAAGACTGCGCGCTTATCGTTCCGGAAATCAATTTTGATGATTACAAAGGCAAATCAAGGATTATTGCTAACCCAAACTGTTCAACAATTCAATCCGTTCTCCCTTTGAAACCATTGGATGAGGCGTTTAATTTAGTGAGAGTTCATTACACCACGTATCAAGCAGTTGCTGGTTCTGGCAAAAAAGGAATCGACGATCTAAGAAGATGCAAGGAAGGAGAAGAACCAAAATTCTATCCTTATGATATTTCTAAAACTTGCATACCAGAAATTGACGTCATGATGGATGGCGGCTATACCAAGGAAGAAATGAAAATGGTCAATGAAACCAGAAAAATTCTTCACAAGGAAAACCTAAAGATTTCAAGCTCATGCATTCGCGTGCCAGTTGAAATTGGGCATGGCGTTATGATTCAAGCGGAATTCGAAAAGGAAGTGAACGTCAACGAGGCAAGAGAAATTTTATCTTCCTATGAAGGCATTAAGGTGGTAGACGACTTAAAGAGTCATGTCTATCCCGTATCCACTTTAGCGATAGGGAACGATCTTGTTTATGTTGGCAGGATTAGAAAAGATCTTGCTTGTGAAAATAGTCTTCTTTTCTATACTGTTGCAGATAACGTCAGAAAAGGTGCTGCTAGCAATGCCGTACAGATTGTAAAAAAGATCATTGAAGAAGGGGAAAAGGATTAAATGTACAAAGTATGTAAATTCGGCGGCTCTTCTTTATCTACGGCTGAAGAATGGAAAAAGGTCAAAGACATCGTCGAAAGTGATAACGACAGAAGGATAGTGGTGGTTTCGGCAATAGGCAAAGCTAATAAAAAAGATAATAAGGTTACCGATCTACTTTACATCATCTATCAACACCATAAATACCATGTTGATTATCTTCCTCTTTTCGAAGAGGTTAAAAGCAAATATCTTCAAATCAAAAATGAACTCAATATTAACATTGATCTAGAAGAGGATTTCGATGATATCAAGGAACGTCTTGATAACGATAGAATTTCCGAAGAGGAACTTGTCTCTAGGGGCGAATATTTATCGGCGAAGATGATGGCTAGCTACCTTGGTTTTGATTTTGTGGATTCCATGGAGTTAATAAATTTTGATTATTGTGGCAAAATCGTTGAACAAGAGACAATTGAATGTATCGAAAGAGCAGTTTCGGTTCATGAATATATGGTTGTGCCTGGTTTTTACGGTTCCTACCCAAACTATAAAATATGTCTTTTCTCTAGAGGGGGATCGGATATTACCGGTTCATATATGGCCAAAGGCGCGCATGCAAACTTGTATGAGAATTTCACGGATGTTAGCGGTTTTTACATGGCCGATCCAAAAATCGTCTCAAATCCTCGACACATATCTCAAATTTCTTACGATGAACTTAGGGAATTATCTTTTATGGGAGCAAGCGTTCTTCACGAGGAGACAATACTTCCTTTGATTGATGAGGACATACCAATTCTCGTTTTAAATACCAATTGCCCTAATGAACCTGGCACGTGGGTGAAGAAAAACATTGCTCACAGGAAACACTTAGTGACCGGAATTTCCGGAAAAAAGAATTTCCTAGCGCTTACTTTTTTAAAGGCGAGATCATTCGATATACTCTCCGTGATGAAACAGGTTCTCCAAGCCTTTTCAAATTATCACATCAAAATAGAGAATATAACTACATCATTGGATACTTTCTGCGTAGTGGTTGAAAAAAATGCAGTCGAAGAAAAGTATTATGATCTTATTGCAGATTTAAAAGGAGTATCCGGAATCGAGAAAATTGAAGAAGATGAAGATTTAGCCCTTATTGCGGTTGTCGGAGGAAACATGGTTAACAAACCAAGTTCATCGGGGACAATCGTCCAAACGCTTGGCGAAAATGACATCAATATCAAATTAATCGATCAAGGGTTAGAAGAATATGACATTATTCTTGGCATCTCTAATCAAAATTTTGACATCGCTATACAAACTCTTTATAAAAGATTCGCCCATGAAAAAATATGTGAATGAAATTTAATTATTCATGTATGAAAAAGGATCGCCGAATGTCGGCGATCCTTTTCTCTTTATTTTCTTATCTTTCCTTTTTTCGAATGGATTCTGATTGAACCGCCTTGTGTGCCTGCAAGGGATTTAGCATAATTGATTGCCTCATTTTGAGTCGGGAAGAATTTAATTGCTTTCTTGCCGTTTGCTAATTTCACTTGCCAGCCTTTGTCTGGCACTTTTGAGATATGATAAGTTCTAGGCTTGCCATTATAATTGTTGGTTTTTTGTGTTGCAGTTTTATTTGCTGATTGTTTTTTAGCGGGTGCTGGGTTTATTTCAACATCGATTTCATCGTTTTCTTCAACTCCTTGAGTTTCTATTTTTTCTTTGATTTGTTCATCTTCGTTTTCTAGATATTCCGTTTCAGTAGAATCTTCCTTGTTTCTATACGTTAAACTATCTACATCTTCGATCATGTCAACATTATGCGTCTCAGGGCTGACTTTGCTGTTGTCTTTAACCACATATGAGTTATCTTCGATAGAAGGGCTGACCTTCGTAAGGGTAAAACCAATAATCAAACGGTGAAGGAAATATAAGCAAACGCATATGAGATATGAAGCTAATAACATGATTAACGCCACAAACCACGCTGATCTTTTTGGATCGCTAAGGAACCCGTACCAATCGTATGAGCCATTGTTATCAGATAGCAAATGACAATAGTAATTCGTTGTGTAGAAGATGCCGTAAAGAATAACACTTACAAGGCCTAAGGCGGTGTATCCCATTTTGAATGAAACATTAAGTTCAATAAATCCGTAAGAAATAATAGCAATTAGTGGAATTATCAAATGGTAATAGAGGTTTGGCCCTTGAAACATTGACCAATATCCTTGTCCTCTTTTAGCCGCGGCAGGAGCTAAAAAACAAATAACGGTTAAGAAGGTAACGCTAATCCCTGCTACACCGATATATTTAAGAATTCCAGCCCAAGAAGGAATTTCATATTTGTTTTTCTTCAAACAAAGGATATCCATCACTAAGATTGGGCAAGATAAAAGAGCGAGCAAAAGATTAGATAAAACTGTGTAGTAACGGAGAGATGATATTCCCTTAGCCATTAAAGCGGTATCTTTGTTAAGAAAACAAGAATAAATATATGCGGCAATGACAAATCCAACGATGGCGATATTGCTAATAAGCGATACAACGGTAAGGATTTTTTGTCTTTTGCTCATAAAACTCTCCTAAATAAACACTTAACAAAGTTAAGGCAAGCAAAAGATTTAATCAAGAAAATACGAAACGTGCGTTAAATAAAAAATCGATTTTTTCAAATATCCCTATCAAAACCCACTTAAATTTAAGAAAAAAGCAATCTTGCGATTGCCTTTTGAATTGCTTTTATTCTCTTTCGTCGCCGTGGAAATATATTGCGACAGTTCCAGGTCCAGTATGCGAAGCGATGATTGTACCGATATTGAATATTCTCACTTTTCCAATAAGATTAGGGAATCTCTTTTCAATCTCATTTTTAGTGATATTGGCATCATCTAAAGCGTTAGAATGTGAAATAAAGATTTTGCCATTATAATCTTTACCGTTTATTGCATGTTTTTCCATCCAATCTAAGGTGGCTTTTAAAGCGTTTTTCTTCCCCATAACCTTAGAATAGGCGATGATTTTGCCAGCATGGTTAAGATGCATCAAAGGACATATTTTTAAGACTGCGCCAATTGAAGCGGCTGGGCCTGAGACTCTGCCCGTTCTTTTGAAATACTTTAAATCCGTCGTATAGAATTGGTGATGAATATGATATTTGTTATCTTCAACGTATTTGGCTATTTCTTCAAGGGATTTTCCTTCCTCGTATAAGTCTGCTGCATCATCAACAATCATTCCATAGCCAGAAGAAGAGCACGTGGTATCAATAACGACGATTTTTCTTTCTGGGTAAGAAGCCTTTAAGGATTCAACTGCATTGACGGCTTGGGAATAAGATTGAGTCATGCCAGTTCCAAAGCATAAATGAAGAACGTCTTTGCCTTGATCAAGGATTTTTTTGAAGAATTCTTCGTAGGCGAATTGATTGATTTGAGAAGTTGTAGGAATGTACCCTAACTTCAATCTTTCGTAGAATTGAGGAAGAGAAGCAGGATCTCTTTCCATATCATCTGGATATGTTTCCCCATTTACCGTGTATGAATAAAATAAAACTTCAAGCCCTCTTCCTGAAATATAAGAATAAGGCATATCGACTGTAGATTCGCAAGATAGAATGAAATTGCTCATAGTAGAAACCTCTTTTCGATTATTAGTATATCTAGTATCCAATACTATGTCATTATTTTTTTAAAAATATTCCTAATCCTTATATAATTATTTACATGAAAATAGAAATTAAAGACAAAACATCAAAATTAAAAAACATCAAAATAGCTGAAGTGCTAACTTTAAAAGATCAAATATCTTATCAAGAAGGACAAGTTGTCTCTAAAACCCTTGTTCAAAATGAATCTGTGAGCATGACTCTTTTCTCTTTTGAAAAAGACGAAGAAATAAGCGCTCATGAATCTAGCGGAGACGCATTCGTTATCTGTCTTGATGGCAAAGGAAGGATCACAATAGACGGAAAAGAATATGTTATTTCCGAAGGCGAAAGTATCGTTATGCCAGCTAAGCATCCTCATGCCGTATACGCTTTAGAAAGATTTAAAATGTTATTAATAGTTGTTTTCTAAAACGACTAAAAAAAACAATTCCTAATGCAATGTATCAATAAATATATTGCATTTTTTATTTTTACTTTGCGAAACCTTTCATATCGGTAACATAGTTTTGAAATGTTGATAATTTAATGTAAAAATGTTAGCGGTTTCATAATTAGGAGGACTATATGGCTAAACTAAAACGCGTAAGCAGAGGTCTTACATTCGTATTTGCTTCGACCTTAGTGTTTGGTATCGCAGCAGGCAATATCATGGAAGAGAACGCCGGAACGCTTGATGGCTTTTTTGGCACGCACTCAACCAAATTGGTTCAAAAAGGCGAAGGTGAATTATTCAACACTTTCACGCCCGATGAAGATTTATTAACAAACGGCAAGGGAGATTCTTCAAAACTTGTCAAAGCCCACGAGGACTTAGCAAAGAAAATTCAAAGCGAGGGAACGGTCCTCTTAAAAAACGATGGCGCACTTCCATTAAGCACATCAGATAGCAACAAATGCAAAGTATCTTTATTCGGCAATCGTTCTTCAGCGACAATCACTGGCGCATTCATCGGACATAAAGCTGCCGGAAACAATCAAACGGTTCATTTCCGTGACGCTTTAAAAGAAGCGGGATTCAGTGTTAATGAAGTGCTTGCTGACGCATATGATGCATATTGCAAGGATAATAATATTTTAGAAAACGATTACCCGGCCCAAGGAAATTACGGAAAGGGCGGATTCAATCCAAATGAAGCAACGATTGAAGACTTGATTTCCCGTGATTCTGAAGTCGAAGATTCGATTTTGACGCATAATGATGTCGGCATCGTCGTTATAGGCAGAGCTGCCACAGAAGGCGTTGACTGGACAAAGAATCAAGTTGATGCAACTACTGGCATGGAGAATCCAATGCAACTTTCTAATAACGAGAAAGCCATCATCGAATACGCAAAATCCAAATGTAAAAAGGTTATTGTCATTATTAATGCCGTTAATCAAATGGAAATCGATGACCTCAAACAAGACGAAGGAATCGATGCCATTTTATGGATGGGAATTGGCGGCAACTATGGAACTAGAGGAGTTGCTGAAATCCTCAATGGCACAACAAACCCATCTGGACACTTACCAGATACCTATGCTTCCTATAGCCTTTCTGCCCCTGCAACAATCAACATGGGCGAATACAAATACACCAATGACGATTCACAATTCGCTAAACGCGCTAAGGGAAGTGCTTCTGGACAATATTACGTAATTGAAGCGGAAGGAATCTATACTGGCTATCATTATTATGAAACCCGTTATGCTGATTCTATTGCCAACAAAGGAAACGCTAATACATCCACTGGATCTAGCTATGAAGGAAATTGGGATTACGAAAAAGAAGTTTCATACCCATTTGGTTATGGACTTTCCTATACGACATTTGATGAAGAATTTGTTGATTCACCAAAAATTACCCATAAAGCCCATGAATTCAAAATGCAATTCAAGGTCAAGGTTACAAATAAAGGAGATAAGGCTGGTAAGCACGTTGTTCAAATCTATGGACAAGCACCATATGATTCAACTACAAGTGTCGAAAAGAGCGCAATCCAATTACTTGCCTATGATAAGACTCAATTGCTTGAGCCTGGCAAATCCGAAACTTTGACAATCGAAGTTGATATGCAAAATATCGCTTCTTGGGATTCTTCCGCTAAAGGAGGAAACGGCTCTTACATCCTCGATCCAGGAAAATATTATTTCTCAATCGGCAATGGCGCTCATGAAGCACTCAATAACGTTCTTGCTAAGCAAGGCTTTACCTCTGTTACAGGAAATGGCGCAAAAACATACGTTTATGATTATGAAATAAGCACGACTGACGAAGACACATTTAATGTTTCTAAAGCTGGCGTTCAAGTTAAAAATAATCTTGAGGGTGCGGATTTCAACTATTATAAAGATGAAGACGAAGTTACCTATCTTTCTCGTAAAGATTGGTCCGGAACCTGGCCACAAGAATACGTAAATCTTGAAGCGACCGATGAAATGATCAATATCATCAACGGCATGATGTACGAACCATCAACAAATGATGACGTATCTTCAATCAAGTTTGACGCATCAGGCGACCTTAATTACGTTAACCTTAAAGGATCTGACTATGACTATTCTGATTGGTCAAAACTTCTTGATCAATTGAATCTTGAAGACGCTTTGAACTTCATTGTCCACGGAAACAGAGATTTCTTAGCGATGGATTCCGTCGGATTCTTAGGTGGAAAGTTCACTGAGAATGGCCCTAATGGCGTTGGTGATCAAGCTTTCCAAACAATTTCTTATAACAACTTTGGCGATAACGTTTCTGAATGCTCATGGCATATTTCTGAAGACGATGCAAATGCCAAATATGAAATGAGAGTCTTTACCTCTGGCCCAGTTCTTGCCGCAACCTTCTCTCATGAATTAGCATATGAAGAAGGAAGACTTATTGGAAATGACGCTCTCTTTGTTGGCCTTCCAATCCTTTGGGGACCATCGATGAATACTCACCGTCATGGCTATAACGGACGTAACATCGAGTATTATTCCGAAGATGCAATCCTTACTGGCAATACTGGTATGGAATATTCAATTGGCGCTCTTGATAAAGGCTTAATTGCCGCTCCTAAGCACTTTGCCTTCAACGATCAAGAAACTCACCGTGATGGCGTTGCTCCTTATCTTACCGAACAACGTGGTCGTGAGATCGAACTCAGAGCTTTCCAAATCGCGTTTGAGGCAGATAAATACGATACAGACGAAAAAGATGTCGGTCTTCTTGGTGTTATGACAAGCTTCTCGAAGATTGGACCATGCGAGGTTACCTGCTCCGAAGGATTATTAACAAATATCCTTAGAGGAGAATGGGCCTACAACGGTTATATCGTTTCAGATTTAAACGATGATGAAGATTATCTCCCACAAGCTTTAGCCGCAGGTATCACTTCCTTTGACTCTAAAGATACGATTGATAAGATTTCTGGCTTTGATATTGAAGATGTCAAACACGATAAGAAAATCCTCAATAACATTAAAGAAGCAATCCATCATGATTTATGGGTTATCACAAAGAGTAACTACATGAACACAGTTAACGCGAATACGGAAATCGTATCCAATATGACTTGGTGGAGAGCTGCTTATATTGCAATAATCTCTGCTTCAGCGGCCTTAGTTGCAATTGGCCTTGCTGGAAGTATCTTCTTCACAATCAAAGACAACAAAAAGGAGGCTAAATAACATGAAATTCCTTAAGAAACTTGGCATTGCTTCATTTATTGATATTGCTGCCGCTATCTTATTGCTTGTTTCGATGATCCTTACGATTATCTCTTCCTCTTGCTTAGGGTATGAGATAGCCTACTTGAATTTGGTTATTATTTTCTCAATCATTTCAATTGTTTGCTTGTTTGGTTCAATTGCTCTTTCTAAATTCTTTGGAAATAAGTTATATTCTTATATCCCAATGCTAATTGCTTGCGTTTTATCCGGTCTTTGTTTCTATTTTGTAATCAATTCTAGAACATATCTTATTGGCACGGTTTGGGCGACAAGCTTAGATAGAACAAATGAATATGCAGTTAAAGCCATGGGAACTGGCGGACCAGCGTTTATCATCTATTGCGCAGTAATGCTTGTTATTGCTGCTGCAGCCTTCTTCAACCTTGTTAGAGAAAACAAAGTAGAAGATAAATAATATTTATTAGGCAAATATGAAAATAAGGCACCTTTACGGTGCCTTTTTCGATTTTTGGATTTTTGGAAATTTAAATATCCACGCTAAAACCCCATTATTTTTGCCAGGAGAGGTTATTTCCGCCTTTTGGCAAGATGTAGGATTTATCTTTCTCTTTGACCCTAATTATTGTTGCAGTATCGCTTAAAGAGCCTGAGACAACCTTAATTTCATTCTTTTGTTCAAGGTTGATCTTGAATTTAAAGATCTTGTCACCTTTCTTCGTAGCAATTAATTTGCCGTTGTTATATAAGGAAACGGTATCTTGGTTGGAATAGACTTTGATGACGGCTTTTTTATCCGTTCTATTAACGTATCTTTTTGAACAGATATGAACAAATGGATCTTTTGACCAATATGCTTTGTAAACGTAGAAGGAATCTTTCTTAGTTTTTCTATCGAAGGTAACTAAACCTTTATGATTGATACCTTTTTCTCCGCCTTGATTTCTGCCATCTGAGCCAAAGTCGAACATATTCCAAACGTGTGTTGCCCATAAATAAGGTCTATCGTTTATTTGCTTAATCATTCTTTCGTGATAAATGGCTTGATATTCTTCCGTATTATCAAATCTCTTTGGCTTAGATGAATGGAGATTTGGCATGCCCTCAGCCCCATATTCGCTTAAACCGATTGGGCCATGAGGATAGAAGAAGTGCCACCAGGAAAGAATCCATCCAGTCATTGGGGTAAATGGAACATACCATCCCCAATAGAGGTTATATGATGCAACATCGGTTATATGAGCAACGCGATTGAAGATGTTCATAACCGAGAAACAAGCGATTCCACTAATTCTATTTGGATCCTCATCGTGAACGAATTTATTAAGTTTCTTATGGTCTTCACGGCATTCTTTTCCGAATTGTTTTCTGAACATCGTTATTTCGTTAGAAACACCCCAGCAAACAATTGATGGATGGTTATAACATTGATGAATCAATTCTCTTAATTGGTCCAAGGCGTTTTGATTTGCATCATATGAATACTTAGATATATAAGGAATTTCCGTCCAAACGATGATACCGTTCTTATCGCATAAATCATAGAAATATTGATCGTGTTGATAATGAGATAATCTAACGGTTGTCGCGCCAATCTCCTTTAATAAAGCCATGTCTTCGTCCATGTCTTCTTTTGTTATGGCGTTACCTTTAGATGGTCTATCTTGGTGTCTTGCGACTCCTCTTAGAGGATAAGATTTTCCATTAAGGAAGAAACCTTTTTTAGGGTCAACATAGAAAGATCTAAAGCCGATTGAAGTGGTTACTTCATCGAGTGTCTTTCCATCCTTTTCTAACTTTCCCTTTACTGTATATAAATATGGATCATTTAATCCATCCCAAAGATGAGGCGAGGAAAGAATAATGTTTTCGTTTGGTTTGCCTGATGCGACAACCTCACCTTCTTTATCAATGAGTTCGATTATGATTGAGTCGGTGGTGTTTGCTTTTGCTTTGACATTAAGAATGCCCTTGCCATCTTTTACTGTAACTTCACATTTAAGAGGAGAAGACATATCTTCGTTGAACTCTAAATGAGATTTAGGAAGAGATAACAATTTAACATCACGATAAATTCCACCATAGAAGGTAAAATCAGCGGCTAAAGGATAAACTCTTGAATATTCTTTGTTATCTGCCTTAACTAAAAGTTCATTTTCATCTTTTAATTTATCGCTAATCAAGGCGCCAAATATAGAATATCCTCCTTCGTGGTGAATGATATGCTCACCATTAAGATAAACATCGCAAAGAGAGTTAACCGCATTGAAAATCAGATACACGTCCTCGCTATCTTTCTTTTTGTAGGTGAAAGTTTTTCTATATTCGCCAACTTCGCGAAGATAATCGTTTCCACCATCTTGGCCATCTTTTCCGTTCCAAGAATGAGGCAAATTTACTTTTTCCTCTTCTTTGCCGGCAATTTTAAAAAGCCATCCTTCGTTTAATAAGACTTCTTGACGCATGGTTTTCCTCCTCTATCTATATCTATATTTATTGAAATAAGACAAGTAAATTGATTTTAATAGAATAAGTAAGCGCTTTTAATTGCAATATTAATCACTAAATATTGCAAAAATCATTAATTTTTCTTTCCTCTGCGGTCACAGTTTGGATTGACTGTCGCAACTTTTTTGTAACTTCTATAGAAAGTTGAATAATCAGAGAAAGAAAGTTTGTCTGCAACATCAACCGCCTTCATTCCGTCACGAATCATTTGCTGAGCTAAAATGATCTTTTTTGAACGTATGTATTTCATTAAAGGACATTTCATGCCTTTTTTGAATTGGTTAGATAAATAGGATTCTGAATAATGGAGATTTGCCGCGATTGATTCAAGGGTTAAATCTTCAGTTATATGTTCTTCGATATAATCAACTAAGACACGAATGACGTCATTCTTTTGATATTCTGGAGCGGATTCTCTAGTGTTTGCTAAATAAACAAGCATCTCTCTTATCTTTGATTCTGAAAGAATGTAGAGATCATCGTCGTTATACGAATCATAAAAAGTATCAAAAGACCTAACACATGATTCGACGTTTCTTTTTGCTGAATAGAAAGAGAGGGAGTTTTTTAATTTTTCCTGAATGGTGATTGGGACCATGTTTGATGGGAACTTAAAAACGTATCTTTCATAGGAAACGTCTTTATTGACGGTTGCATAATGAAACTTTCCTGGAGGCATAAGAATGATGTCTCCAGACTCAAGATGCCTAGATTCAGATTCAACATGGTATGTTACATCTCCGCGGATGAATAGCAATAATTCATAAAAGGTATGCATGTGTTTGTTGTATTCGTCTTTTGGCGATGAAGCGTAGTCAAGCTTATGGGCGATATCAATGTCTTTGCAAGTAAATGAGAACATATATTTCACTCCGTTTTTCTTTTGATAAATAAAAGATATAAGCGAAATTCAAAAAATGCAATATTAAATAAACAATATTGCAAATAAACTATATAAATAGATTATAAATAAGGTGATTTTTAACCGTGATATGAATGTAAGCGTTACCAAAAAACAAAATATGCAAACATTTAAATTAAATATTGCAATTTAAGTATAAATTATAAGGTCTACAATAGTATTCGGTTAGTATAGGAGAAGAAAACTATGAAACTCTCATTTCGTTGGTATGGCTTAAATGATTCCATACCGCTAGAGCATATTCGCCAAATTCCGAATATGTCCACGATAGTTACCTCTGTCTATGACAAAAAAGCAGGTGAAGTTTGGGAAGAGTCCTCTCTTCTTAAATTAAAAGAGGCTTGTGAAAAGAACGGTCTTAAGATGGAAGTAATCGAATCTATTCCAGTATCGGAAGATATCAAGATGGGTTCAAACAAAAGGGACGAGCACATCGAAGCCTTTAAAAAGAATCTTGAATTATGCGCCAAAAACGGTGTTAAAGTTGTTTGCTATAACTTCATGCCTGTCTTTGATTGGCTAAGAACCGATATGCATCACGTCTTATTTGACGGATCAAACGCTCTCTCATATTCTCGTGATGATTTTGATAAGGTTGATCCACATAACCTTCATTTGCCGGGCTGGG
Source organism: Hallerella sp. (assembly GCA_963648925.1). Classification (GTDB taxonomy): domain Bacteria; phylum Bacillota_I; class Bacilli_A; order RFN20; family CAG-826; genus UBA4951. The sequence continues at coordinate 9,671 of CAVJFO010000005.1, read as the reverse complement.
ATGAATCTTATTCTCCTGATGAGCTTCAAAACTTATTAGAGACATATAAACATATCTCACATGAACAATTGTTTGAGAACCTCGTTTATTTCCTCAAACAAATAATGCCTATTTGCGATGAATATGGCATCAATATGGCCATCCATCCAGATGATCCACCATGGGATGTCTTCGGTCTTCCAAGAATCATTTCTTCTGAAGAGGATCTTGATAAGCTATTTGCAGCCGTTCCGGATATTCATAACGGCTTAACCCTTTGCACTGGCTCATTTGGCGCTGGAAGAAACAATGATCTCCCACATATGGCCGCTAAGTATGCAAAGGCAGGAAGAATCTATTTCGCCCATTTAAGAAATATTAAATATACGGACGATAAAGATTCCTTCACCGAGGTTGGCCATTTCTCTGGATATGGCTCACTTGATATGGCTCTTATCGTTAAAAACCTCGTCGAAAATGGTTTTGACGGATATGTCAGACCTGACCACGGAAGAAATATCTGGGGCGAAGATCAAAAACCTGGATACGGATTGTATGATAGAGCCTTAGGTTGCGCATATATCAATGGCTTATTTGAAGCGGTTACCCGTTTCCAAAACAAATAAATTAAAAGGAGTTAATCACAATGGAAAAGAATTTACCTTTATACGTCGATTACACCGACAAAGTTGTCGTTATCACTGGAGCTGGCGGAGTCCTTTGCTCCGAAATGGCTAGAGCTTTTGCTCTTTGCCATGCTAAAGTTGCCTTACTTGATTTACATTTAAGTGCCGCTGAAGCAAAAGCTGAAGAAATCAGAAAACTTGGCGGAAACGCTAAGGGATACGAAGCAAACGTCCTCGATAAAGATTCCCTTGAGAAAGCCCATCAACAAATTCTTGCCGATTTTGGCAAATGTGACATTCTCATCAATGGCGCTGGCGGAAATTCCCCAAAGGCTTCCACAACCCAAGAATTCTATGAGCCAAAAGTCTCTGACGACACAATCTCTTTCTTTGATTTAAAGAGCGAAGGCTTCCAATTTGTTTTCAATCTCAATATCTTAGGAACCCTTTTACCAACACAAATCTTTGCTGTTGATATGATCGGCAAAGAAGGATGCTCAATTCTTAACATCTCTTCAATGAACGCTTTCACCCCATTAACAAAGATTCCTGCTTATAGCTCCGCAAAAGCCGGTGTTTCTAACTTCACAAAATGGTTAGCAACTCACTTTGCAAAAACCGGAATCAGAGTTAACGCTATTGCTCCTGGCTTCTTCTCAACTGCCCAAAATGCAGCCTTATTATGGAATCCAGACGGAACTCCAACAGAAAGAACCCACAAGATTCTTAACAACACCCCAATGGGAAGATTTGGAACTCCAGACGAATTATTGGGCGCAGTCTTATTCCTTTCTAATAGCGAAGCTGCTTCCTTCATCACTGGCGTTGTCCTTCCAATTGATGGCGGATTCAGCGCTTATAGCGGAGTATGATTTATGGAATTCTTTAGCAATGATGTTCTTCTAAAAGGAGACGCAAGCAAAGAAATATACCAACAAATCAAAGACCTTCCAATAATTGACTATCATTGTCACCTTGACCAACATGCCATAAAAGTTGACTCAACATTCGAAGATATCGGTCAACTTTGGCTTGCTGGAGATCATTATAAATGGAGAGCCATGCGAATGGCTGGTATAGATGAGAAATATATCACTGGCGATGCTTCATTCCATGATAAATTTCTTAAATATGCTTCTATCATGCCTCTATTAGTCGGGAACCCTCTCTATTACTGGACGCATTTCGAATTAAAACAAGTCTTTGGAATCAATAAAGAATTGAATTCCGAAACGGCCGAAGAAATATATGCTGAGGCTAACAAAGTCTTGAAAACTCTATCGGTTCAAAAGCTATTGAAACTCTTCAATGTTGAATTTGTTGCAACAACAAACGATCCAACGGAGAACCTTATCGACCATGGATTTGTTGGCAATACGAATGTCACCCCAACATTCAGACCTGATAAGCTTTATGACTTCGATTCTAATTATTTAAAAGAGTTAGGCGAAGTGGTCGGATATGAACTTTCTTCCCTTCCGTTATTAGAGAAAGCCCTTCAAGAAAGATTAGATTTCTTCAAGAGCAAGGGTTGCAGAATCACCGATCATGGCTTCAGAAATTTCCCTAAACATTATGCAAGCTATGATGAAGCAAAATCCCTCTATTTAAAAAGAGATTCGTTAAGTGAAGAAGAAAAAGATTCTTTATTTGGCTACTTATTGATCTTCTTGATGAAAGAATACAAAAAGAGAGATCTTATCGTTCAAATGCATTTCTCTGTAACAAGAAACATCAACTCTCCAATGTTCAAGAGAGTTGGCGTTGATGCAGGGTTCGATGTCATTTCTGAAGGCGTTGATCTCCAAGATTTGATTTCCTTCCTTGATTATCTTCCTGATGAAGAAAGACCGACAATCATCTTATATTCGCTTAATCCTGAAATGCTTAGAGAGGTTGCAACCATCACTGGCGCCTTCCGCAATGTTCTAGTTGGAGCCGCTTGGTGGTTTAACGACACGCTTCTAGGAATCAGAAGAAATCTTGAAATTATCTCGGAATATTCCCTTTTTGGAACAAATCTTGGGATGCTTACTGATTCAAGATCCTTCTCGTCTTATTCAAGATTTGATTTCTTCAGAAGAATCCTTGCTTCCTTCCTTGGCGAAAAAGTTGACGCAGGCGAATATTCTTTAGAGAATGCCAAAACGCTTGCTAAAAATATAAGCTATTACAATATCAAAACTCTTTTAGGAGAATAATATGGAAAATGTATTAGAACAAATCAAAGGTTATCGTCTTGTTCCGGTTGTTGCAATCAACAAACTAGAAGACGCCATTCCAACAATGGAAGCCTTAGTTAAGGGCGGATTGCCAGTTGCTGAAATCACCTTCCGCACAGCTTGCGCAAAAGATGCGATCAAGTTAGCGATTGAAAAGTTCCCTGAAGCCCTTATTGGCGCTGGAACCGTCATTAACGCTAAACAAGCTGAAGAAGCAATAGAAGTTGGCGCGAAATTCATCGTTTCCCCAGGGCTTTCTTCTTCCGTGTTTGAAGTTTGCAAAGCCCATAACGTTCCTTATCTTCCTGGATGCGTTACTCCAAGCGAGATCATGCAAGCATTAGAACTTGGCTTAACGACCTTAAAATTCTTCCCTGCTTCAAATTATGGCGGATTGAAAACAATCAAGGCGCTTAATGGACCATTCCCACAAGTTACCTTCATGCCAACGGGCGGAGTTAACGAAGAAAATATCCTTGAATATCTTTCTTATCCTCATATCATCGCTTGCGGCGGATCTTGGATGATGAAAGGAAGCTTCGAAGAAATCGAAGAAAAAACCAGAAAAGCAGTAGAGCTTGTAAGAGGTAAATAAAATGAAAGCAGTTACTTTAGGCGAATTAATGTTACGTCTCCAACCAGACAATTATCTACGTTTTGTTCAATGCGACCATCTTGAAGCCACCTTTGGCGGAGGAGAAGCAAACGTTGCGGTATCCTTAGCAAATTATGGAATTGATGCAGCATTTGTCAGTAAACTCCCATCCCACGAAATTGGTCAAGCTGCCTTAAATTCTTTAAGAAGATATGGCGTTGACACGTCAAAGATTGTTCGTGGCGGCGATCGTTTAGGAATCTATTTCCTTGAAAAAGGTGCTTCGCAAAGACCTTCTAAAGTCATTTATGACCGTGCTAATAGTGCTTTTGCCTTATCTAGTGCCGATGAATATGACTGGGATAAGATTCTTGAAGGAGTCAATTGGTTCCATTTCTCTGGCATCACACCAGCTTTAGGCGATAATGTCATTGAAATCACCCGCCAAGCTTTAGTTGCTTGCAAAAAACATGGCGTCACAGTTTCTTGTGACCTTAATTATCGTAGCAAACTTTGGTCTAAAGAAAAGGCTAGGGTTGTCATGAGCGAATTTATGCAATATGTCGATGTCCTTATCGGAAACGAAGATGATGCCAATGACGTTTTTGGAATCAAAGCTGAAGCAACCGATACCACAACTGGCAAGCTTAACAAAGATGGATATATCTCTGTTGCAAAACAATTAAAAGAGAAGTTTGGCTTCAAATATGTTTGCATCACAATGAGAACATCTATCTCTGCGACAGATAATAAGTGGTGCGGAATGATATACGATGGCGAAGCGTATATGTCAAAAGAATACAATCTTCATATCGTTGACCGCGTTGGTGGAGGAGATTCCTTTGCTGGCGGATTAATCTATGCTTTATTGAATGATTATAAGCCACAACAAGCAATTGAATTCGCAATTGCCGCCTCAGCCTTAAAGCATTCTATCGAAGGTGATTACAACTTCGTTAGCGTTGACGAAGTCAACAAACTCGCTGGCGGAGATGGATCTGGCCGCGTTCAAAGATAATTATTGCCCTCCTTTATACATTAAGCCTTATGGATTGTGCCTCCTTAAGGCTTTTTCTTTATTTTCGACCTATTAAATGATTTATAAAATAAAGTCAGTAAAACTTGTAAGCGTTTTCTTAAAAAATCATCAAAAAATAAATAAATCTTTACAAAGTTTTTAATAATCCCATAATTTAGAACTTAATTGAATAATGTAATTATACAAGCGTTGCTTAAATGTTAAAAATAACTTAAAAATGGTAATTAATTACGTTTTATTGATTATTTTAGGTCGATATAATTTTAAAAGGGGGTTTTATTATGAAAAGAAAATCAGCTGTATTATTACTTTCTTCCTTCCTACTAATTGGCTGTACTAATAATGACAATCAATCAGCAAGCGAAAATTCAAGCGTCGAAGAAATTTCATCGAGTTCCTCAAACGAATCTTCCTCGTCTAATTCTTCAGAAGAGACGATAGTGAAGAAGAAGTTAACTGTCGATAATATTTATAATGATTTCTTGTCTTTAGCGGAAAACGGCAATTTCACGATCGAGTTTTCTAAAAAGGTTCAGGATATCTATACTAACGATTATATTCTTCAAAACTCTTCATCGACTTACTATTTCAAGGGAAAAACAATATACCAAGAAGCGCCAACAGGCGTTTATACTGCCACAAAAAATGACGATTCATATCAACTTGCTCATTTAGTCGAAGGAGAAGACGAAGATGGCTATCCATCAGATTCTCCTTTAGCTGATTTTCATACGGTTAATTTATTTTCCTATTTGAATAATCCAAATTACGGAGCTAGCAAAGATGATTTGACCTTATCATCTTCTGGAGAAGAAGTTACAGTCGAGTATACGTCTTCAAGAAATGTCTTTACTATTTTAGCTTTGATGTTTGGCAATTACACGAACGTATCCTCAGGACTAGTAAATCATGCGTCAATCAAATACGACGACGAAAATAATATCGTTGTAGAATTCTCAAAATTTGAAAATAACGCATACACGTATCCGTCCAATTATGCAAAAGGGACGATTAAAAGCATCAATAAAAGCAGTGATTTGACTGCTGAAGAATTCTTAAAAACAATAGATGGAAAAATAGGTGGGCAGGCATTCAGTTATTACAATACCTATAGCATTCGTAACACTTATTTATCAAGCACAACATCAGTCTCCTTAAATTTGGTTGATGGAACATCTTCGATTGATGATGGCACATATGAATTGGACTACAATCCTAACAAAATCCACATCAAAAGCCCAACAGGCGAAACCTTCATTCACCGTTCATCATCAGGCGCGGCATATATTGAAGGAATAAACGCTTTAAACCAAGTGTGTGATGAAACGTATTATGCTCAAACATTCTCCAATTTAGACTTTGGCTACAAAGATTTTGATTTTGAAGGATTCCGTTATGACGAAACCGAGAAAGCTTATATCTATTATGGTCTTAATGGAGGGAATTCTCTTAATTCCATAACCTATTTAGGAATATCATCTACAGATTTTGATTCGATTAAGCTATACGTCGATCCTGAAAGTGAGCAAATTAGCAAAATCATCGCTAAAACCTCCTCCTTTTTGGTTCAGTACACCCCAAATTTATATAAGAACGCCTATTATGAATTCACGATTGATCTCGTTGATTATCGCGCAATAGGTGAACCATCCGTTTATGGAGTTACTTCTAATGCGGCGAAGATTCAAACGGTTTTCAATAAGATAAATGATTATGAAAATAATTCATTCAAAACCGTCGCGGAAGAATGGTACGAAGGTAAGGACACTAGAGCCCTTCAAACAAAAATAACCACTTACTATACCAAGGATTACGTCTATAAAGAGACTAACACTAAAGTTAAAGAAGGTAATTCCTATAATTCCGTTATTACTGGTAGGGGACAATATGCCATTAAAGATACGGATGGAAATGTAATCGGAGTAAAAGAGTTCCGTGTTACAAAAGATGGTCTTGTCGAACCGCGTTCTGAAATTATGTATGGCAAAACGCTTAAGGATTATTGGATCAACATAAGCGCTTCGCCGTTAGTATTCGATTTGAAAGATAACGTTATCTCTCCTATTGAAGGAATGAGTGGCAATAAATTCAAAGAGTATCTCCCTATTTCTCATTCAAGATTTGAAGCCCAAGAAGGCAGTATGCAAAATGGTGGAGATTATGGCGTTATGAGTTTCACTCTTAAAAAAGACGGAGATGAAATTAGCGACGAGATAAGCGAATTCAACTACACGTATGGCGTGGAAGGAATATTTGAAGACGATTATTCTGGCAAGGGAGTAACAACTTTTACCTACTCAAGCGAAACTAATCCAATCAAAATATCCGATTCCTTGCTCGCTCAAATTGAGAATATGGGCACATTCAAAGTCCCAACCAAATGGAGTGAGTCTCAATCAAGCGATATTTATCCAACGATGAAATCATTCTTTGAAGGCAAAAAGAATCGATATGGAGAAGAAGTTGATGTCGATCGCGACATCCCATTCCTCTTCGATGATGATTTAGACGCTTCGTGGAAATACACGGTTGGTCAATTAAAGAATACTAAGAATCTTAATATCAACCACAGCGTTACAAGTTTCGATGATGGCGACATCAACAATTACAACGCCAAATACGAAACACTTTTAGCAAATGATCCGGATTATACCTATACAAGCGAATCTTATCTTAACTATTACGTCAACGGCGATATCGTAATAGCGATGACGAATTCTGCTATGGGTGGAATCTATTTCTATACCGCGATACCACAATATAACTAATGAAAGGAAAATATAAAATCATGAAAAAATCAAAATTAATGGTTATCTCCTTAGCCTCTGTATTAATGATTGCAGGCTGCGGAGAAGTAATCAACTCTTCATCCTCGAGTGAAGAAAGCTCAGCAACATCATCGAGCAGCTCATCCTCTGAAGAATCTTCAAGCGAATCTTCTTCAAGCGTAGTAGAAGCTAAAACTGCAACAGTCAAGAAAATCAACAACTTTGTTAGCGATGCAACGCTAAACGTCGTTGAAGGAGACAAAGTCAAATTAGATTCTTCAATTACCTTAACCTTTGAGGAAGCCGTTACCGACAGAACATTCCAAATCGCCGTTAACAAGACAATCGCCGATATGTCTTGGGCCTCAGACAATCTTTCTTGTTTCTATACTTTAGAAAACGTGGAAGAAAACGAAGAATTAACTATTTCCATCGTTGAAAGCAATCCAACATCCGAAGAAGGATACACAATCACCTTTGAACAAGGCGAACATTACACGGTTCTTGGCATTGTCTCTGGCGCAAAATACGCACCTATTGACGATTACGACGAAGAAATCGGTGATTGGGTTGTCGAAAATGTTGATTTTGCAATCATCGTCGATGAAGGATACATTCTTAGCAAACCAATCTTGTCGGTTGATGGAATCGACTCAACTCTTTCTAAGAATGATTTAGGACTTTATTCAATCGGAAAATACGATTTAACTGAAAACGGAACATTAACGATTAACGTTAATGAAGCCGTCGAACATTCCATTACCTACACAGGTGCAGAGAATCTTGATGATACGGAATCTGTTATGCCAACAACCTTCATGGGCGGAGACACGATAACTTTCAAATTTATCGCAAAATCTGGTTTTACTGTTACCGCAGTTTCAGTTCAACCATATGACTATTCTTACTATTATCAAAAGGATTATGCCAACTACACGATCACTCTTCCTAATGAGGATGTCCAAATCGCTATCACAACAAGCGCTTCATATGAAATCAACTTTGCTTCAACAGAACATCTTTCTAATATCGGTTTCTATTCTCAAACGAATTATTCTCACAATAGCGAAGGTCAAACCGCTCTTGAATTAAGTGGCGAAATCACAAGTGTTGCAAATAGCACAAGATTCTATGTCGCCTTTAACGTTGAAGATGGTTACAAAGTTAGCGAAATCGTTGGCGCTGAAGTTGAAGGACTCGCAGAAGGCGTAGAAGCTTACTATAAAGCAACCGATGGCAGATATATCTTCAATTGTTATCTTTATGGAAATACCGCTTTAAAAGCAGTTACTGTCACAAAGAAAGACGTTACTTTAGATTCTTCAGTTGACTCAGATAAGGTTTCACTTATTTTTGATGGAGATATCAATTCTTTCTTCCCTGGAGATGATGTAGGTTTCGATTTCTTACTTACGGACACGACAAACACAAGAATCGGCTCTGTTTATTATTGCTACACAGATGCAAATGGCGAAGAAGTTGAAACGCAAATCAACGCGTCAGCTTGGGGAAGCCATTCCTATACATTCACGATGCCAGATGCCAATGTCACCATCAAGGCAGAAGTTATCGATATTGTTAAAGCAACTCTTTCCTATACGAATACCGCAGGCGATTTAGTTAAATCGGTTAAGATTACTGGCGCTACAAGCGGAAGTAAATTAACTGATTCCATCGTAACCTTAGATACCTTCGAAGAAAATGAATCTGTCAACATTGATATTACTGCTGGAAGCGATCATTCTAAGAAGGTAAAAGCAACTCTTGTTAGTGCTGATACAACGACTGAAATCGCTTTGACCTTAAATGCAAAAACCGGAAAATATTCCGGTAGCGTTACTCTCCCAGCTGGCGGAGCCACAATCCAAATTAGCGAAGGTGAAGCAGCAACTGTTAGAACCTTAACTGTTCCATCTGAAAGTTCAATCGAATACTATACAAGCACTGATGCATCCTCTAAAGTTACCTCTTTAGACGATATCTATGATATGGATGTCTTCTACTTTGTAGTTAAAGATACTCCAGCTGAAGGATACTCCCTAGATGTCAAAGTCGAAATTGATGGTCAACAAGTTTCTTCTTTAACGACAGTTACAATCGGAGGAGAAACCGCTTATAAAGTTACAGTTTCTGGCAATGTTGAAATCATTATTGATCAAGTTCAATCTGTCAGCCTTAGCATTTCTGGTGCAGACTATGAAGGCGATGGTTCCGATATTCTTATGGACTTCGACACAGGTGAAAACGTTAAAGTAAGCAACGGACACATTGCTTATGGCACAAGATTCTACCTTGCTGACTGGGACTACGGAAGAGAGATTGAAACAATCACGATTGGTGGAGAAACTGCAAGAGGCGATTATAGTCTTGATAGCTTCAATGCGGTTTATACTGCAACTGGCGATGTTGTCATCACTCTTTCTGAACCATATTAATGCCTAT
>CAVJFO010000004.1:0-25989 GCA_963648925.1 Hallerella sp. | reverse complement strand
TCAATTTAGAATGGCCTTTTTCAAATCATAAATCCGCTAAATCAATCTTATATTTCATGTCTATCAAACTATCTTTTTGAAAGAACATAATCATATAAATAGGAAGATAGATCTTCTTTCCATTAACTGATAAGTTTGCGTTAGAGAAAATATACGCCTTTTCTATATTATATTTATCGGATAAAAGGTTATCTAAAGCTGAATGCTTCATATAATCCTTACCGGATTTAATTTCTAAAGGTATCACGGAATTGTTCTTTTCAATCAAAAAATCTATCTCTCCAATCTTATTGCTCTTGAAATAGTAAAGAGGAAAACCTTTTGAAGTTAATTCTTCCGCGATGGCGTTTTCATATATTGCACCAAAATTGATATCTTTTTCTTTATTCAAGATCTTTATTTGCAAATTGCCATCCATATACTGACTAGAAAGCAAACCGACATCGCAATGAAACAATTTGAAAAGGTTTCTCGCTCTGCTTAATATTAACGGGCTTTTTGGCTCATTCGCGCAATATGTAGGCAAGGCAACTCCCGCGTCCTTTAGCCACAAAAAGCTATTTTCGTATCTAGAAAACTTTAAATTCTCATTCAAGTTTTTCATGATGAAACGTTTGTTTTGATTGTTGAGTTCACTTGGTATCAAATCAAAGATTTCTTTGATATATAGTTTATTTTCAGCATCATATTTGCTTATGTCTTGCCTATACAAATTATTGATCGCATTTTGTTCAAAAACGACGTCTTTTAAATTATTCGTCTCAAGGTATTTTTTTACTACGGAAGGCATTCCTCCAACGATTAAATAAAGATAGAATGCGTCCAATATTCGCTCATGTATTACTTCATCAACAGCAGTAAGCGTTTCGAAATTATTTTTTAAACGAGCAATAACGTTTTCATTAAGATTATTCGCTAAAAGGAATTCTTCGAAATCCATCGGATACATTTGAAGAATATTCATATATCCGACAGGTATAGATTTGATGTCTTTAAGTTCGGTTCCTAGCAAAGATCCGCTTAATATGTATTTATACGATCCTTCTTCAACTAAAAACTTAATTGCAGTGACGATATTTGGACACGACTGAACTTCATCTAAAAATATGACAGTCTTGCCTTTTTTGAAAGGTTTATCCGACAAAGCAGACAATCTAAAAAGCAAATCAGCGTTATTTTTTGAATTCTCGATTGTTTCTTTGATCGTTTCATTTTCGAAAAGATTGAATTCAACAAAATTATCCTCTCCTACTTTTTCTTTTAAAAACTCCCTTATAATGTATGTTTTTCCAACCTGTCTAGCTCCGGTAACCATTATTGCATGCGAGCTTTTGTCATACCATTCGTTTAATTTATCTTTTGCTTTTCTATACATATTTTTATCTTCTTATAGTAGATAATAATGAAGCTTGTCCGTTTTTACAACATATTTTTGCCTTGTTTTGTCCGTTTTTACAACATATTTTTGCCTTGTTTTGTCCGTTTTTACAACATATTTAACGTGTATTTTGTCCGTTTTTACAACATTTTTTATGGCTATTTGTCCGTTTTTACATTATTTGACATATTGTTGCAAAATAATTAAACGCAGTTTGACACACTTAACTACAATATTTCTCTTTTTAAGAATATAATATGGAAGTTAGTAAGGAGAAAACTATGTACAATAAAAACGCATGGAAAAGTTATGACGAAAAAGAATTAGCCTCCGTTATGGAATTTAATGAAGGATACAAGGCTTTTTTGTCTAAAAACAAAACCGAAAGAGAAATCGTTAAATTTGCAATCAAGGAAGCCGAAGCAAAAGGCTTCAAAAACATCAAAGAATTCAAAACACTTAAAGCAGGCGACAAAGTTTACGTCACAAACAAGAACAAAAATATCGCTTTATTCGTAATTGGCAAGAAAGACATCGAGGAAGGTTTAAGAGTCCTTGGCGCACATATCGATTCACCAAGACTTGATATCAAGCAAAACCCATTATACGAAAAAGACGGGTTTGCTTTACTTGATACCCATTATTATGGCGGAATCAAGAAATACCAATGGGTCACAATCCCTCTTTGCTTAGTTGGCGTTGTTTGCAAAAAAGATGGCACGACCGTAGATATCAATATCGGTGATAACGAAGGGGATCCAATCGTTGGTATCTCTGATTTGCTTATTCACTTATCAGCTAATCAACTTCAAAAGAATGCCGCAACAGTCATCGAAGGGGAAAACCTCGATATAACACTTGGTTCAATCCCTCTTAAGGATGAAGAAAAAGAGCCAGTCAAAGCTAATATCTTAAAGCTCTTAAAAGATAAATACGACATCGAGGAAGAAGACTTCCTTTCTGCTGAAATCGAAGTATTGCCAGCCGGACCAGCTCGTGACTACGGCTTAGACAGATCAATGGTCGCCGGATATGGACATGACGATAAGGTTTGCGCCTACACTTCTTTAGAGGCGGTTATTGACGCAGGCGAATGCGAATACACAACATGTGCTATCTTAGTTGATAAAGAAGAAATCGGTTCAGTTGGAGCAACTGGCGCTCAATCAAAATGGTTTGAAAACATTGTCGCTGAATTGATTAATTTGCAAACCAACTACAACGATTTGAAATTACGTCACGCCTTCGAAAATACCTTAATGTTATCTTCTGACGTCTCTGCTGGATTCGATCCATTATTCGCTTCGGTTAATGACCCAAAGAACTCCGCTTATTTAGGTCATGGTATTGTCTTTAACAAATATACAGGAGCTAGAGGAAAATCCGGCTGTAACGATGCAATGGCTGAATACATGGCAAAAATCAGAAAAGTCATGGATGATGCAAAAGTTCATTTCCAAACTGCCGAGCTTGGCAAAGTTGACCAAGGCGGCGGAGGAACAATCGCCTATATCTTGGGCAATTACAATATGAACGTCATTGATGCGGGCATTGGCGTCTTAAATATGCACGCCCCAATGGAAATCGTTTCTAAGGCCGATGTCTTTGAGGCATATAAAGCCTATATCGCTTTCTGCAAAAACGCTTAGAGTTAAAACCTCTCTCCTTTAGCAAAAAGAGAGGGGTTTTACATATGATTTTTGGATATTTAATATCGGGTTTACGTTATGCCGGTAACGTTTCAGTTTTCTTCCCCATATTTTGTCAAAAGAGCATTTTTGATCGTGTTTTTAATATCTTCAACGATGCCACCTATCTTATCGACCAAATACCTTTCGTCATCTGTTGGATTTAATTGTCCAACAGTTAAATATTTAAATTCGGCATTAAGATAGTCACCATATTTATAAGAACGCCTCACCTGATACTCTTCAACTCGTACATCTTCCCATTCTACGGATGAAGGTATTTTATTTGATGGGCCTTTCGCCATTTCTCCCCGCGTTTCAATGAAATCTATGGTGATTGTTAAGTCGCTAGCGACATAAGGCGAATCCCATTCTCTTCCTGGCTCTATAATTATCGTGTCCTGATAACTAGGATAAAGCGGTGCGCTTAATATATGGCCATTTTCTTTCTTGCATCCCCCTCCGCATGAAGTACAATAATCAATCCCACTTAAAATGTACGATGGATTTGAAACGTATTCCTTATTAAGGACGTTTCCTATATCAAGAAAATAAAACGCCAATCCACTTATATTTTTTTGTTTTTCAACATCATCGATAAAACTTTCATAATCATCATATGTATTTGTCACATATCCAGGACAATTAATAGGGGTTGCGCAAGATGTTAGAAAGCCAATAATTCCAAATGTCGCAAATAAAGTAAATTTCTTATTCATAAATACCCCTTTCTACCCTATTTCTACGCTGATATTCGATACAGCCATTTGTTGACGCTGATATTCCACATAATTAAATGATATTCTTATTGCATTTGCATGCTTTGGAGCATTAATTGCCGTGAAAGTTCTCAATCTAACTTCAGAAGTTTTAGTGGCCAATTCAATAGGAGCGTAATAATTGCTCCAAGAACCATCTTTTTTCTTCCATTCTATATATGCTTCCGGAAGATAATTTGTAGTATCAAACCTAAAACAGAAGGATATAGACTTTATATATTTACTACCAACATCGATTTCTAAATAAGCGTCTGATGCGCTATTCGGCGAAAATAACAACGAGTCATCATTTTGTTTATTGACACTGGAACACCTCAAGATAGCATCAGTTCCGTCCTTGAGCGTTAAGTTATCATTCGGAAGTTTATCGAGTGAAACGCTGTATGCATTAGAATAATATCCACACGGACAATAGTAACGTTTTTTTGAAACGTTGTAATAATTATTAGAATGGACATGATTTCCAGTTGGTTTTAAGTCAATAGATGAAGGCGTGCATGATAAGCTCCACGAAATATAAGTTGTCCAAGGTGTTTTTCCATATGACCCCCATCCGCTATGAACATATACATAATTGTCGTCATAGGCGAAGGCAACTGTAGAATGCTTGCCACCATTTGCTATTATCGGCCTTCCAGAATCGATTGTGGATTTAATCAGAGATTGATTTCTATTATTTATAGAGTCATATAAATTTCCCTCAACACAAGTTAATTCATAGCCAACACCCTGCGTTTCAACGTGATTTTTTAAAATTTTAACTTGATTAAGGCAATTCAAACCATCTTCTTCTATTGAGGAACTAACGTTTTTAACGCAATAATCGAGCATATAATCACGCATCCTATTATCTTCGACTTCACCGCCATTTGTCGTTTCCTTACCAGTTCCTGGGGAATAATTCCACGACTTCCAAGAAACTTCCGAACCGTAAGCTAAAGACACTTTATCCCATTTTTCAGGAACGAAAGAATCATCATAAAAAGTATCATAATAACCAAGTAAAATTTCATTGGCTATCAATGTACAAATACTACTTCTGTTAAACCCATGATGATCCTTTAAATTTATAAAATATTCATAATTATCGCATTTATGAGCGTTGCTAGGTATTTCAGATGCGGAAGTGATTGCGTCATAATTAAAACCATTTTCGCATGTCCCAACATTGCTTACACTCACTTTTAAAGCACTATTTGAAGGCTCCCAAATTTGTGTTCCGTCAGTTTCGAAATAATGTGGTCCAAATGCTGAATTACTGTAAATTTTGCAAGCAGTTTCAGATGAATAAGGCTTGCCATTTCCAGTTTCAACCATGCAAAGAGATTCACGGTCAAGAATTGCATATTCGTCTAAAGTCGTTACCAACAAATATTTGGCATTGCATTCAGAATCTAGCAAAATTTCATACTCTAGCGGTGAATCGGCTTTTTCGAAATGCTTTTTTATTTGCTGTTGTTCTTCAAAAGTAATTTTTGAAGGAGCCATTTGTCGGGCTTGTTGCATGGAGGATACTGCCGCTAATAGTTGGGCAGCAAAGGAAATTGTCCCCATATTTTATTTCTCCTATTTGTACTCTAATTGAAACATAGTTAAATTTTAATTGCAAGTTAAATTAGTAACAATTGTAACGTTAAGTCAAAATGCAACTAAAAAATGTTTGCGTATTTTTGCGATTTTAGTATGATTCTTGCCGTTTATAAGCGTTTATTTTTGCAAAAATCTCCTTAATAATTCAAAAATATGGCAAAAACCAGAAAAGATAAAAGGATATACGCATCATAATGGAAAACTGCTAATTTAATAATTAAATCTTTGGCTTTTGAATATTTGAATAAAAGATTTATAATAATTATGGAATTGAACTCCATATTTATTAAATGAGGTAATTGTAATGATTGAAAGAACCATCTATCAAGAAATTAAAAAAGCAATTAACGAAAAGCCAGTTGTCGTGATAAGTGGCGCAAGACAAGTCGGAAAAACCACTATTTGTACCGATAAAATAGAAAAAGAGCTTGGTTTTTCCTATGTCTCATTAGCAAATCCAATATTGCGGTCTTCTGCTCTTCAAGATCCTCAAGCATTTCTTTCGTTGCATCCTGCACCTTTAATAATCGATGAAATCCAAAAAGCGCCCATATTATTCGATTACATCGAAGGCGAGGTTGATGAACAAAAAAGAAAAGGAAACAAAACATCTTTATATATATTAACCGGATCAGAGGCATATAAATTGAAACAAGGAGTAACGGAGTCAATGCGTGGAAGAGTTTCTTTCATACATGTATCCCCTCTTTCTATGTCCGAAATCATGTTAAAAGAAGAAAAACCATTCGTTATCTCCCCAAAAGATAATCTAGAAAGAGTTTCTTCATATCAAATACCGACATTAGATTTATATGGTTATATAGTTAAAGGATTTTATCCTGAACTATATGACAATCCAAATCTAAATCCATCAATTTTCTATAGCGATTATATCGAATCATACCTTACAAAAGACGTAGATGAAATCAAAGAAGTAAAAGACAAGACTAAATTTTTAAATTTGATGACATTGTTGGCTTCTCTAACTGGTCAAGAATTAAATTGTACGGAATTATCTAGAGCTATAGGAGTCGACGTCAAAACAATTAGCAGTTGGCTTAGTGTCCTTGAAGCAGGCAACATCATCCACTTGCTCCAACCATATAGCGACTCTTCAATCAAACGTCAAATCGTAAAACGCCCAAAAATCTACTTCTCCGATACGGGATTAGCATGTTATCTT
This sequence comes from Hallerella sp., assembly GCA_963648925.1. GTDB lineage: Bacteria > Bacillota_I > Bacilli_A > RFN20 > CAG-826 > UBA4951. Next base: position 19,371 of record CAVJFO010000004.1, on the reverse strand, counting down.
GCAAAAATAGGCAGCAAGGAAACCCTTATTGCCTCCTATCTAAAAGACCATATGATGGAGACATACATCATAAATGAAATAATGAAATCGTATTCAAATCTTCGTAAAGACAAAGCCATTTCATTCTATTATTATCGTGACTCCCAGCAAAACGAAATTGGTTTAATTATTTTAAAAGATGGGAAACTAACGGCTATCGAATGCAAAAGCGGAGAGCAATATTCATCTAACGATTTAAAAACGACACGCATATTAAAAAATGGTCGTTATCCGATTGAGGCTAAAGGTATCATTTGCACTTGCAAATCCGTTTATCCTCTCGGAGATGATTCTTATTTGCTTCCTGTCACGGCAATATAAAAATGACACGCATATTTTTACGTACACTTTTTCTATTCGTATTTCGCGTATAAAGTCAAATTTGAATATACCGGTGTCATATCGGTAAATTTACCTGAATTGACATTATTTAAATCAGTATACCATCCAGCAAAACTTGCTCCCTCTAATGTTGGAGTAGGAATGCTTGTTAAACTTAATGTTTTTCCTTCAAGGACATTTGCCATCAAAATGTTTGATGAACCGTTTATTTTCCCCTCAAGAGGATTGAATAAGACTGTGTAATATTTCTCTTCTTTTGATGAATCGTCTGTCTTCATCCCAAAAAGGAAAGACCAGCTTCCATCGGATTGTTTCTGATATACATAACCATTGGTGATATTTAAATAGAAATCTCCTTCAACCGCGTTTTCTTTTGCTTTAGCATCTTTCTCTGGGGTTGTAGTTCCAGTAAACCAATAATTAGAACGAGGGCGATCAAGATAAATATCTTCCGTATATCCATCTGAATATGTAACTGTTAAAACATAATGGGTCGCGTCTGATTTTTCTTCGTTATACGTAACATTAAGCACGGAAATGCCATCTTTTCCATTTTTGATGGTAAAGGTTTTGCTACTTCCATCGCTAAAGGTAACAACAACCCTCATATTGCCATCAGAATCGGGATTTGACACTTCAAAAGACTCAATTCCATTTCCATCTTTTCCTCCAGGGATAGTGATTAAAGAACTTTCCGTCCCATCCGTGTAGATGAATTTGATTGTTGGATTGCCATTTTCATCCTTATCTACGATGACTTCTTTAACGCCTCTCCCTTGTAAAACGGGGATAGATAAAACAGTATCCGCAGTTTTTCCATCAGTATAAGAAATCGTTAACTCGATGCTCTTGCCATCCGAAGACATCTTTGAAGTAACGTTTTTAATGGAAACCCCTTCTTTTCCTCTAGGAATGATAAAGGTGACTGGATCCATCGTTTCATCATTAAAGGTGATAACGATTATCGTATTTCCGGTTGATTCATCGTAGGTTGTCGTAACGTTTTTGATAGTCGTTCCACTTCCAGTATCGATAAAAGCACATGAAGAGACCGAAGTAAGGAACGAACAAGCGGCAAATACGCCGCACATCAATTTTAATAATCTTTTTTTCATAGTTTTTCCTCCTACAAATGTTCTTTTAATCCTTCAAGAGATGGAACCTTATCAAATAATAATGGGTTGTCTTTTTCTTTTGAGCTATTGGTTATAAATCTAAATGGATGGGTGCCAATGGTGATGATGACACAATCGACAAACAAAGAGGAAAGGCCTCCACCTTTGTTATTTTCAATCGTTTCATCAAGCAATGATACTTCTAGCTCGTTACTGTAAGTATTATAGGTTTGATCTGATTCGATATCCACTTTCGAGTTATTCATCCCTCCGCCATAATAGGCTATCGCGGTATTTATATATGAAGACCCATCTTTTTGATAAATAAGATTAGATTTGCTTGCCTCTTTTTTAAGAATTGACTTAATCGGGAAGATATCATCAATCGTGACATTCTTATCGCCATACCCCATCTGATTAAGGGTTCGAGAGATATTTTCTTCTATCAATGACGAAACATCGATTTTATCGATGTCTTTCCAATCATAGAAACGCGTGTCTCCTTTTAAGGTTAGATGAGTTGGCCTACTTGTCCCACCAAGTTTGCTCGGAAGACAAGAAGAAAGATATTGTCCTAATAATTTAGTCATCATCGTTGGTATCTTGCCATATAGCAAAGGCCCGTTGAAGAATGATTCAAAAGCAATAGAGAAAACGCCCGAACGCCCAAAGAAAGAATCTTTGACTGTCACATTGCTCGCATAAACATCCTTATACTTATCGTTATCGAGATATTTTTGAATCAATTCTAGTTTTGTCTTGTAATCACCATCTTTTAAAGACCCGCTCATTGTCGCGTTAAGGAAAGAATTGAGTACTCCGTTTGCAGTGTTTTGCTTAGATTCATCAAGATCATCAAAGAATTCGGAAAAAGATTTATCTAAGCCATAATCATCTATTCTTCTATTCGTGTTGTAGCTTTCTTTTTGATCGCTTCCCAATAAAAGAGTGAATTCGCCAGAATTCTTAAGAATGCAATTATCGATAAGAAGATTGTCACTATCATAAGATCTGATACACGTCTTGCCATTGGCAATAATTGAATTCCTCACGGTCACATTCTTTCCTTTGATATCGAGAACGCTACCCGTGTAATTAAGGTTATAGAGATTGTCGACTTCATCAACATTGGATATTTTCACATCATCAATAATGACGTTATCATCATCGATATAGAAACCGCAATTATCCTGACCTAAAGCAGTTATAAGAGGGAAAGACTGCATATCCCCAATGCTAACAAATGGCAAAGGACCATAGAAATAATCGTATCCTTCATTAGAAGAAACATCTTCTTTCTTCTTTGGAACTATTTTTCCGCTATATTTATCAATCTCACCGTGATTTGGATAGGCTAGCCCATTCATGTTGATGCTAAAGCCATTGCCATAAAGGTTCTTTCTAAGATGGATGCCTGCTATAACATCCTTAGAAACCGATGTATTCATCTCTTCGTTATATTGCTCGATGAAACTTGTATCATAGGTCGAAACAAATTTGTAATATTCCTTATCGAAAGAGAACGTTTGCCTATCAAAATCGTAGTTTCCAAATAATTCTGTATTGTCTTTGCTAGATGTTAATCTCTCATTCACGTATCTATTTTTTCCTGAATCAAAAGAATAAGTATTCTTTAAAGACTCAAGGTTAACTTGCAAAACGACATTCTCCCCATCTTTTGATTCATTCGTGCCTAATAACAAATCGTTATAGGAATAGACGTTAACTCCGTCAATAACCTCAAAAGAATATGTCGAACGGTGATGATAAGATGGCTCTTCAAGGGTAATATAGGCATCCCCTGCATCTAATAATGTTATTTTGCCATTTGAATAAGAAATGTTCGAAGAAGATTCAACTAAGCGATTTTCGTTGCTTATTTTGCCGTTTTCTAAGTATGAGGTAGATCCAATTTCAAAGGTCGCATCAGTCTTCTTACCATCTTGATAATCATACAAACCGTAATATTTTGTAGAGCTAATCGAGGATCCGCTGCCTTTTCTAAGAGGATTGATAACCATCGCGCCATCTTCAAAGATGGTCGCTAAGAAACGTTTTGATTTACTTCCTCTTTCATTTGAGCAAATAACTTCAATCGTTCCTTCTTTTAGGGCGTATAGGTAATACTTCCCGTTTTCTTCTTGGATTCTTGCAAATTCATCATCGTTTTGATTGACCTTCTTTGTTGACCAAACAAGGTTATTTCCCTTTGCAAGAATGAGATTTTCATCGATTATCGGGGTTGCCTCTAATTCATATCCGACATCATCGATTTGGAAACCCTCGTTATCCTTATATTTCCATTCGATATCTAAAATATCAACCGCGACTTGGTTATCAAGAATCTTAACGGAGACGAAAGTCATCAAAGAAATGACGAAAGGTATGACAAGAAGAATAGTTAACGTGCGTTTTTTCATTCTAATTACTTACCTCCATTTTTCTAAAAGAGCTTAGATACCTCTTCTTCAAGCAAATACATGAAGGAGAAAGCAAAACTAGAGACATCATGCAGGCAAATAAATACAAAGCCCATGATGGGAAGAGGGCAAAGACCGATAAAAGGAAGAATGAAACGAATATGAGTAATGGCAAGATAAGTGGGATTAAATCGTTAATCGGTGACAATTTAATCTTCCTTTCTTCCGTATTCATGTCATGCATATCGCAATAAATGCCAAAAACATTGGAGAAAACAATCATCAAAGATCCAATAAATAAGGAAGAAAAGAAGACTGAAACACTAATGATTCCACTTGAAATAAGAACGATGTCGGTAAGTAATAAAGAAACCAAAGACAAGGAAATTGGCATAATTAATTTTGCTAATATCTGCTTAAACGGGGAAACAGGAATGTATTTAACGATAATTAATGCCTTCCTTTCCCTGCTCATTGCCTTAGACGCGCTAGAGTTGATAACGCTAGAGAAAAGAAGAATCAAAGTTAAATTGATCCCGGAAATAAGCTCAGGAAAATAAGTCGCATAAAAACGAAGATTATCGTAGATGATTCCATTTAAAGATGAGATAACCGCATGAGTAAGGAATGGACAAAGGATAAGCAAAGACGTATAGGAGAAAAGATTTGTCTCATCCTTGAAAAGAAGATCGCTTTCTTTCTTTAATAACATCTTGAATGGAGACAATAACTTCTTCTTTTTTAGAGGTTTCTCATTATCTTTGTTACTTTCTTTGTCATTTTTTAGCTCATGAAGATAAATAACGCTTGTTAAGCCAATTCCAAATGTTGCAAATAACAAGGAAAAACCCAAGAAAAAGAGAATATCGCTAGCAATGTTGCTCTTAATTGTTACCATATCAAGCAAATAATAAACTGGCATCAAGAAATAACGAGCATTATGCAAAGCATCAACGAAAGAAGAAGAAAACATTCCTCCAATCGATGAATCATTTAACGCGGTTAAGAACAAATTCAAAACGAATTGATACAGATAGCAAAGTAAAATAACAATAACCGACGCGGAAAGTAACTGAGCAATATCACTTCTCTTAATTAACTTATATATTTGCTGATAAAGAAGACTCAATAAGAGAGATAATCCAACAGAGAATATTGAAATAAGGCATGGATATAAAATAGAGAAAACATAGTAATAAGGGATATAACCTCTACTTGCGCCATAGCAAATCAATAAGGGGCTTGCAGTAACCAAGCTAAAAATAATCGACTCGATATATAAATAAACGACTTTGCTGACAACCTGGGTTGATGGAGAGATAGGCAAAAGCAAGGTAAGTTGATTGTCTTTTTCATCAAATATCGTCTTTCTAGCCTTAACCATCGTGAAAATAACATCTAATAACATCACAGCAAAAAGGAACATCGCCAAGAAATCAAAGCTACCGTATGATGAATATTGATTTATCTTTTTATCAAGAGAAAGTGCAATATAGCATTCCAAAGCAATAAAAGAGCCAAGCAAAAGAATACGGAAAAAGATCGAAAAGGCTAAGCCAAGCACGCTTTGCTTTTCGTCGTTTTTTCTTTGAATGAATTCCTTTCTTAGTAACTCTAAAAACATAAAGCCCTCTTATAATTCCGTTTTTTCTGCCCCATATGTAGAAAAGAAGATATTGCCAAGATTCTTTCTTTTCATTGGTTCTTTGCTAAAGTCGATAAGTTCGGCTACGATCCCGTTATTGATAATGGCAACACGGTTACAGACCCTTGCTATCAAATCGATGTTATGGGAGGCGATGAAGACGGTTTTGCCATTCTTTGCAAACTCCTTTAACATTTCCATAAGGGTTTGGTAAACAATGATATCTAAACCTACGGTTGGCTCATCAAGAATCCAGACGCTAGGATTATGAATCAAGGAAGCCATTAAGCATACCTTTTGTTTCATACCGTGCGAGTACTCTTTTATTTTGCGGTTCAAATCAGCATCCCCAATCATGAATTTCTTCTTAAGGAATTCAAAGTTGCTATCGAATGCTTCCTGATACATATTATACGATGAGGCAATGAATTGAAGATATTCATATCCCGTCATAACTTCATAGGTTATTGGCTCGCTAGGCACGTATCCTAAAGTCATTTTAGCATCAAGAGGATTCTCTTTAACGTTATGGTTAGCAAGGATAATTTCCCCTTTATCGAAATCCTTCAATCCGACAATGCAATCGATAGTCGTTGATTTACCTGCCCCGTTTTTGCCAATAAAGCCAAACACTTCGCCTTTATATACTTCAAGATTGATACCTTTAAGAACTTCTTTTTTGCCATAGGACTTATACAAATCTTTAATCGAAAGGACTGCTTCTTTAGCTACGGTTTCTTCTTTTTTCTCTTTCCCTTTCATAAAAGGAGAAAAGTTTTTAATCTCATTTCCCATTTTTAGCATTCCTTTCTATATGATGTGATCCATAAAAGAGGATCTTTATCGATATTATGCGTCACGTATTCGCTATGACAATCTTGGCAAAGATATCTCTTTCCATTAAAGACAATCTTGTTTTTGCCACATACTGGGCATAAAGATGAATAACTCTCATCATCCGTATAAATAAGGATTGTCATCAAAGAGAATAAATCATCCAATAACTTATCGTTTTCTTTCTTATAATGGCTATAAGTAAGGATTGAGTCGTAATTGGCTAAAAGATTATTTTCAGTCACTAAAACCATCTTTGAGTTAACATTCTTCTTAATCGAATTGATATTATTTAACATTTTTGACGTGGTTTTCTCTCTAAGCAAAAGATAAAGAGAACTACATTCTTCATGCTCATCAAATTTTAAACTTACATCAATATTTAACCCCACGTCTCCCTTATTTTCTTTAAAAGAGAAGGTAAACGGAGACTGAATGATCTTAAATGGAGAGAAAGTAATCATTCCTTCGTAATCAAACGTGACCTTAGGCATATTCTTGCTCTTAAGCAATTTCTTTTCTTTTAGGTAAGACAAGAAAGAGATAAAGAAATAATTGAAGTAAAGGATATCTTCTTGGCGGTTATTTGATTCGTTTTTCTTGTAATTCGCACAATAGTAACGGTAACAATATGAATATAACTTATCATGAATAAGAATATTGGTCGGTTTGTAATACCCAGAATGGGGATGTTTTGATGTTACCTTATAGAAATTGGTTCCTCTTAGATTCTTAATCGTCTTCTTAACTTTTCTTGCTAAAGTGAAAATATCTTTGTTAGCCTTAGCGCTTTTGAGAGTAAAAGACGTATATGGGTAAGACATTCTTTGGATATTTCGTAAGAATGAATATTTGCCAAACAATAACTGGTTATTCTGATAATGCTCATCAAGCGATTCGTTTAATGAGGCCATATTATCTAAGGCGTAGCTTATTTCATCATCGATCTCATCAATAAGATGAGAAATAAATCTATTCTCATAGATATCGATATTATCGACATTCTCATACGCATAAGCGTATTCTGGGGCCATCTCATTTCCTTTTTGTTTCCAGAATTGGGGTTCTTTTAAGGTATCCGTAAATAAATCATAAGGGAGTTTGCCTGCAAGCTCGCTTCTTAAAACGACACGATTATTATCCGTATGAAACATTGGCTTATAGACAATGGAAATAATCTTATCAACGACATTTTTCAGTTCATTGATTTTCTCTTTCTCTTTTTCATAGTCATATGCCTCATAGTAGGTGAATGAATCTAACGCACGAAAAAAACCAGTGGGTTTCTCGCCCATCTTCTCTTTTAGGGAAAGATTGAAATTGCTAAGAAAAACACTCGTTTTATCCATACATTAAAGTTTTCGTAATAACTTATCGATCAAAGCATTGCTTTGAGGGAAAGCGTTTGGGCCATACGTCTTTGAAATAAGATTCTTAAGATTGATTAAGCCATCTTTGACATAGTCTTCAAAACGTCCCTCTAGCTTGCTAACGATTTTCTTTGAGAAAAGGAAATCAAGCGCTTCTTCTTTCTTGCCACCGCATTTAACGAAAGCAGGAACAAAAAGTTGCATCTGACGGAGAACACGGTTACCGAATGTAATATCGAATGTATCATAGGTATAATCGGTAAGAGTCTTGAACTTTTGATATTCTTCAATTGATAATTGAGCGTTTTCATCACTTATCGCATTAGCGAATAATTCTTGCAAACGAGCATATGAGAGAGTGATTTTCTCGCTATTTCCCTCTACTTCAAATGGTTCGTTTCTATCAAAGAACTCAATGCTAATCGCACGGTCATAAACCTTATCGGTGATAGTATATGTAGATTCATCTTTATTTGCCGTACCGATAAAGTAAGTATTTTCAGGAATTTGGATAATGCCATCTTGAAGATGGATAGGCGCGTCAAAATCATATGGGAATTGCATTATTTTGATCTTCCATTCATCAAGAGGATATTCCATGACTGAGAGGAAATCGGCAAAATAATATTCAACGCGTGAGATATTAAGTTCATCTAGAACCATCACGTTAAGATGATTTTTCTTATAGGTCGCATCATATAATCTCTTTAAGAATTCAGTCTCGTTATAGACTTTGGAGAAATCGTTATAGTAACCAAGGATTGATGTTCTATCTCTCCATGTCGCCTGAACTGCTTCAAAATATGATTTTTCAGAGATAAATTCCGAGAAATAACGGGCAATAGAGGATTTACCCGTACCAGATAAACCTTCAAGGATGACAAAACGCGTTGCAGCTAAGCTAGCGATAAATTCTTGAATATACAATGGAGAGAAATATAAGCCTTCTTTAGCAGCTAAGTAGTTACGGAAACGAATACAAATCTCATTTAATTCAAGATTCTCTTCAAAAGAATCAGTAGGCAGGGTCATATTGGCATAATCAATCGAGCAAAGGCCAGGGAAGACCCTTTCTTTTTCTTTTAATGGAGATGAGTCGTCGTTTTCTAAATTAGCCATGCCAGTAACATTGCTATTGGCATTTCCTCCTACGCCAATAGGAGAATTAGCGTTTCCTTCGCCAAAGGATTCGGCAAGCTTGCCTTGTTCTTCAGCCAATTTCTTTTCGTTTTCGACTTCTTTTTCTTTTTTCTCCTCTTCTTTAGATGAATCAAAGAACTTAAATGGCTTGTCAATATTCTTGAAATTGATAACAAGCACGCAAATATTGAAAATGATAAGTCCTAAGATAAGGAAAACGATAAATCCTAAGAAGATAGATTCAAATAAGAATAAATAAGAATTTGCTATGTAATATCCATATGGTTTGTCTGATATTTGAGAAACCATTGAAATGCCAGACCATAACCCTCCGCAAACAAGGAAGGTGATGCCATACACAATCCACCATTTCTTTGATGTAGGTTTCTCATCATAATATTTAGCAAGTCTTACTTCATAAATGATTGCCGCGACAAATAAAACAAAATAGATAACGAATAATACTATAAGGATATATGCTCTTATCGATCCTGCTGGAACGCCTTTTTCAGTAACTCCGTTAATATCCTTAACAGGAAATAAGGCCGCAGCTAAATTCTGGATGGGGTTATTCTTAACAAAGAAGGGATTATTCCCATCAATTGCTAAGGCTGCAAGCAGGATGCAGATGCCATAGAAGAAAACGATGGCAATGCTAATAAGATTTTTTCTTGTGAAATGAGTTTTAAACATAAGTTTACTCCCTAATTCCCTTTCTTTTCCGTTTCGTTGCTATTAAGGAACTTATCAAGGTCCTTAATATCATCATCGGAAACATCTTCAAATATCCTAGATGTATTATCTAACGTATTTAAAACCGTTAAATTGGTCTTCCCATTTTCTTTCTTGATGAAAACCATTCGGTCTTTAAGTCTTTTATATTCTACACCAGATTCCTCTTTTCCTACATATTCACCATCTTTAAAAGTGTAAATTTGGCCTTTATATAGAAGAGTTTCGTGGTAATTTGAGGAAATATCGTCAGTATTTTCCTTGCTTAAGTCATAATCGATGAGGTTAACAAGCATATTTGTCCTATTCTCAATGGCTTTTTTATATTTGCTTGAGAAATAATTAAACATAAGGACGCAATAGACAACCGAACAGACGGTAACAACACCAGCTGAAGATTGTAAGAAGATAACAAATACCCCTATTCCTTTAAATCTTCTTCCGTCATATTTGCCAATTATCTTATCGTATGTAAGATAACCGCTATATTGGGAGTTATTGGTGTTATCAACATACAAGTTTGAATCGCCTTGCGTTAGATATGTCACTTCCCCAGTTGAAGAATCGGTATGAATCTCCACGATACGGTGAACGATCGTAACGTTGTTCTTGTTTTTATATGCGACAACATCATACAAAGCGACATCATCTTGAGACTTATACTTGCTTATTCCAATCAAATCATATGTATCGAATTGATTGGTTAATTCAGGGTTATTCTTAACGATATTGTTATTTCTTTCTGACATTGATCCTGAAGCGATAACAATAACGGTTGAATCCCCAATAAGCATTGAGTCGTCTTTTATTTTTGCCGTTAAAGAAATAGCAAATATCGTAAATACCCCAAGAAGAACTACATAGGAGAATATCTTTCCTACTAATTTAAATACCTTCTTAGACTTGCTCTTCTTCTCTTTTTCTTCATCAATCGCATTATCAATTAAATCGATATCTTCCTTACCAGAATTAATCGAGTCAATGTTAGAGCGATAATAATGACGAAATAATATTGTAAAAACTGCACAAAAACTGATTAAGCATACTACTGTAATAAATAAAGTAATTATCTCAATAGTAGTCATTAATCAGTTTCCTTATAAATAGTAATAGTAAAAAGAGCAAAGATAAGTTTATTCAGCAGCTAATTCAGCATTTCCGACTGAAAGTGTAACCTTGAATGTTGATAATCCAAGAGATTTCATGGCTTTGGTGTTAGCGGTTAAATTTTCAAGAGTGGCAGCAACAGTTGTCGTTCCATCAGTTCCGTCTTGAGGATAAATGGCATCATTTGCAGTGACTTCAACAGGGTTTTTATTGGCAAATGCAAGGCCCCAGGAGAAATCAAATTTTTGCGTAACAGTATATATATTTTTGGTTTTGTCTGTCGTATTATCAACAGTAAACGTTAGGCCATTACTGCCGGTTGTGCTTGATTGATTTAAACAAACTTGCGAGCCATTAGCATTCGTTCCAGTAATTAACCCAAGCGTGTTTGGAAGGTCGATATATTTTCTTGTAGTAACTGCCGTTGTGAATTTGCCATTTGCACCAGCAGAAGTATCGTCAATTCCCGCTTTAATTTCCCATTTTGCAGCATCAACACCTACGGTCACTTTATAGGTAAGCGTGAAAGATAAATCTTCCGCATCACCTGTTTCACAAGAAAGAAGAGGGTTGGTAACTTTACCATGTTTTGTTGCGTCAGCGTCAAATTTAACGGAATTGTCGTCTGTAGAGACTTTTGCATCAGAAATCACAACAGAAATATCTTTAGTTTCTGCAACAGTTACAGTTATGCTGTCAGTAGTTGCTGTATTGGTAGTATTAATAATCCATGTTGAAAAACCGACGCCAATTAAACTTACTGCAGCTAAAGATGCAGCAACGATGCCAACGGTTTTTCCCTTATTAAATTTATTCATAATTTTCAATTCCTTTAACAGTCAATTATTGAACTACAGCAGTTTTCGATAATTTAGCGACAAGTTTGATTTGCTTACCGTTTAATTGATTTTTCATGTCGGTCAACTCTGTGGTAATTTCATCAGCGGCACTTGTTAAGATTGTATAATCTTCTTCGCCCTTATATTTTTCATTATAGAACGTCGCTGGCGACTTTCCATCAAAGAAACTTCCCCATTTAAAATCAAGTGTATTTTCGGGAAGTGTTATGGTTTTTGTATTACCATTTTCAGTTGCTGTTAATCTTGATATATCGATGGCGTTTGGCGCTTCGATATAAGTAAATTCTGTGCCTGAACGAGCATAAGTGCCACTTAATTTATTGGCCCCTTCAGCTGTCTTAACCGTTGCGTAGCCTGTTTCGTCAGTTTCTGGATCTACAATTTCAAATTCAATCGATTTGTAATCGAAAGTGTAAGATGTGCCATAAGAAATGGTTATTGTGTTATAACCAATTCGCAATGGATTTTCCTTTGCGTCGTCTGCCTTAACATTAACGATTTTTCCTGTTACTGCTTCAGGCTCTGCTAATTTAATTTCAGAATCAGACATTTCAATTTGCATAACGATGCTGTTGTTGTTAGCCGTGTCAACTGAAACCTTAACATTCTCTTTCACTTCTGTTTGTGTAGTTCCAATAACCCATACAGCAAAACCGGTGGTTAGCAATGCTACTGAAGCAAATGCAGCTAACCCTCCCATAATCCATTTTCTCTTGGATTTAGAGTTGATTTCTTTTTTCATGTTTTTCCTTTCCTGCGCCTAAAACTAACGTATGACGCAGTTAATTTGTATATATATATATATATATATTATTTATTAAATTGATAGTCAATAGAACTTTTTAGCTAATTTTTAAACATACTTAATTAATAAGTAATAATTCTGTTACTATCGAGATGAATTTGTTACTTATTTCCGATATTTCTTCGTTTTACGTTTAGTTAATAAGTAACTTCTAGTATTGTTCTTTACTAAGTATCTATAGGTGGATTAATTGACATAATCATTCCTCGCTTTCTTGACAACAGTTAAAAGTAACGATTGCATGTTTCGTCTTCGTCATGTCACTTTTTTATTAAATAGAATCTTAATTCAAAGTATGTATTAGTAGTAGGCTTATATTCTACCTGTGTGCCATTGCTATCTGTGTAAGATATATACAGCTTAGCTTGCAAATAGCAGGCAGTTATAGTTGCGTTGGTTGAATTGCCACGAACTAGAAATTCTATATCAGGGGAATTGCTGCCATTTGGCTCAGAAACTAGGCCGCCCTTAGAAATCGCTGAATAATTTATAAATTCATCGTTTTCGTTTAATCTGTAGTTCGTACTCAATACCCTTTGTTGCGGGAGGTACCATGAATATTGGACATTATCAAAGTAACCTCCTTCTGGTAGAAGGTTGATTTTTAGTTTGTAATACACATCCTTAACATCGGATAAATCCATCTTCGTACCAGTAGTATTAGTCGTTTGTCCGGAATAGAAGGAATATTTATTCTTATCAATATAGGCATCCTCTTCTTTTCCAAGATCAAGCGTAGTATATTCATCTTCCCCATCAACCTTTCTCTCAACCGTAAAACTTACCCCATCAATATCAACAGGTACATCACTCGCTAATTTGGCTTTAACTGTAAATGAATCTGTAATTTCTCTTTGTATGTTAAGAGAATCTGTAATTTTTAAAGTAACCGGAATTGTATAATCGCTAACGGATACATTCTGAATGGTGGCGGTTTTTCCGTTATTTACTATTGTTATTTTGTCTTTATCACTATCCGCCACAGAGCTTAGATCAAGCGACCAATCATAAGTAACTTCAGAAACGGATTCGTTATATATGTCTGCTTCAAGAGTATTACTTCCGCATGTTGTAGTTTGGTCAGAACCAGTAGATTTGATTCCTTTCAATACAGCTGCATTTTCACTATAATTCCATCCAAAAACTGAAGTATTGGATGAATTTTGAACAGCAGTAAAGTAATTGCAAGAAATATTACTGTCGGATACAAAAGTGCTTTTATCCGTCGTTAATAATCCTTTCGCATTTTGAATGTGATAAGGAGCTGAACTATCAGAAAAACTATCGCTATCTTCAGGAGATTTTATTTCATAATTCTCAGTTAAATAGTTCAATACGCCTGTCGTTGATGTGGTATCGATATAACCACCAATTCCTCCATCATTCAAAACATTGATAACGCCATTATTAGTTAATGTTGCCTTTGTGCTATCAGTATAATTCCCATAACGATATATATAACCAGTGTTAATTTCAGTGAAATCCTTATAAATAATTAATGAATTTGTTAAATTCAGAGTTCCTCCATCGTTAATTGTTAAATTAGAGCCATTCATCAATTTAACTTTATTTGGAACATTGAGGATGGCATTTTTGTTGATATTGAAATCAAATAAGTAAGAAATAGGGAAGAAAAATTTACTAGTGTCGATGCTCATTCCTGCAACCGTCATATTAAGACTGCCGAATTTGCTTTCTCCATTAATGTCTATTGTTGTTTTGTGTTTCAAGGAAGAATAATCAACGTTTACTGAACCACTCTCAAGTATTAGGGCAGTATTCGAAGATTCGGAAGAAATGAAATTCAATGTGGCGGGTACGTATAGTGAAAGTTTGTCCACATATAACGATGCATACGCTTTCCAAAATGAACCAGAATAAATGGTTGTTTTAACTTGAATGTTGCAAAGATCGAAAATTTGAAAAGGACAATATTTTATCTCATCCACTAATTTACATATTTCTTTGGTTTTGCTTCCGCCCTTGAAATCATAAATAATAAACGGAGTAAGCAAAACGCCATTATTTGTAACAACTAACGATGAACCGTTATTTTCTGCGACTCTTTTTATATAGCCATAGCAATTGATTGTTCCTCCATTTGATTGAAGAATAGCGCTTCTTCCTAAATCAATTTCGCAATATTTATCTGATGTTTGTCCACTAAGCCCTTGGTTAGGTGAACCAATTATGCCACCGATGTTTAACGTTCCTTTAATTTCTAGCTTAACGCCAGCATCAATAACAACTAAAGTCTGACGAAACTCATTAATCTTCTCTTCTGATGAATCGGCAAACCCAGCATTTTTCGTTTGGCTATGATCCTTATCATTAAAATACGTTTCTTCGCTATAAGGTAGGGATAGAGTGACTCCTTCCTTAACCGTGCAATTAGATTTGATTGTTATCTCATAAATAGATCCATCGGAATTCTTCAAAGCAGGAATGACGAATATTTCATCACCGCTATTAGCAACATTTAACGCTTTTTCGATAGTTGTGTATTTAACGCTCGTTGTCTTGTTATAACAGACTGCTCGTTTATCATTTGTCTGTAATGACTCAGAGATTTCCGCTTCTTTATCTTCTACCAACCAGGCGCTATAACCAAGGGTTAAAGTCGTAGCAAAAAGCAAAAGAAAAGACAAAAGGCGGTTAATACGTTGATGGATTCTTATCATTTAACCGCCTCCACTTTAAAGGATAAGGTTGGAACATTATCGTAAAAACTAGATATATCTCCGCTAATCGTATACGTTAATCTAAGTGGTGTTGAACTAGATTCACTTATAGGAAGATTCTCTAAAAGATTCACGAAAGATGTTGAACTTGTTTCATTTGTTATAGTGGTATTGCTGTTACTAATTGAAGGAGAAACCTTAGTAATATATTGAAGAAAATCAATATTACTAGGAATTAGTGTCGTTAATATAGAAAAACAATTATCAGCAACATAGGAGAACGTATCCATATAAGAGTTGTTGATAGTAAGATCTACGTAAATATCACCTTCTTCTACAATCGTAGAATCAATGACCATTCCATCTTTGCTTAATATAAAGTTATAGCTAATCCTTAAATCAGAAAAGATAGGGAGTTCTTTTGTCTCACCCGCATAAACGTTTATATTAGCTAACTCATCACTAGTATCAGAAATAATCCAGCTAGAAAAACCAACGCTTAAAAGAGAGATGCTACAAAGTAATAGCAGCCCCCCCTGAAATTCTTAAATCACGTGCGGTTTTCTTTTGTTTCATAACGGTTGTTTTTCCTACTTTAACACTTATTTATCTCATTTTAAAGAGTGTTATCACATGTTCTCTAGTAACTGATCTTTCCATTTAGAGATATAAGACTTAATGATATCCCATGTGACTAAGCCTTTGCCACAGGCAACATTAAAGTATTTGCAAGGCAAGAAATCATGGAAGACTTCATATGGGAAGTAGTCTTTGAACTGGTCATAATCTGTCAAGCCATATCTCTGAAGATCTTCTTCCATCGATTCTTTATCATATGCAAGGGTATCTCGATCATATTCAAATACATTAAAGAGGCCGGCAATTCCACCTTCTATACTCAACATATCATCAACGATGACATTCAAATGATAAGCAGAGACCGGAGCAGCTAATTTTGTGAGCAGTTTCTCAACTGAGACATGTTTCAATTTTAAAGTATATCGTTTCAGTTCATGATCAATGAAGACGAATCTGTGTCCGATGTACTTGGTCGCATTATCTTTATTCAGATAAATATACTTGTTCTCTTCAACATCAAAATAGGCGTGTTCATCGACTAAGGAAGTCTTTTTATTGTTTTCAAATTCCAAATTGACTACATCATACAATCCAGGTTCTTCATCGATATGAGAATTGATAATCAGCTTATTAGGAATCATTCTACCAGTTTCATGATTGAAACACATGACCTCATCACCAACATTCAATGCTCCTGCTTCTTTATATGTTCCATCTGCCATCATGACCATGGTTGTGGCAAGAACGCAACTGTCATCATAATAGGCTTCATATTTCCCAGAACTTATTGTCATAGTAGAATTATCGCCATTTTGTCTTGTAAATTTAACTTCACACGACAATATATAAATGATTGATTCCGATGTAGCCGCAGGTGTCGTAAAAGTAACACTATTGCCATTTGTTGTTAAATCTATTTCAGGTTTTATTGACCACGTGACCACCAAATCAGAGCTTGAATAATCAGCATAATCATATGTTAAATTTACTGTATACGTTGCAGAAGATTTGTTGCTCGAAGTACCTGACGGATTATCGATCGTTAAAGAAGATAAATCCGTATAGTTATCGGTCCAGTAATTGCCAAACAAGTTATACGTGTTCTCTTTTACCAGCCTAAAAGTTGACGGAAGCGTATCGGTCTTTTTAAAAGCTTCAGCGTATTCAACATGTCTATTCCAATTAGAATTATCGATCATTTCTTGCGATATATAATTATCCACGAAATCAGAACCAGTAATCACCACGCCACTAGATTCATCGGTATTGATGAGTCCGCCAAATGAAGAATTGATAGTTAAGTTACCATTAACTACGAGTTTAGCTCTCCCTAATTTTTGCGGGGAAACATCTTTACTCCCGATTGTCATAAGTGGGGCGTATCCTTGATAAAAAGTTGTCTCCGCATTCATTATGCAATTCGCGCCATTAGCGATCGTTAATGATGAGCCAGTTAAAAACTTCATTTTATTATCAACTGTTAATGTCCCACTTTTTTGAATAATTTGATATTTATAGCAAATTGGGCATTCAACTGATGCAGAATTAAATGTATACCATGAAACTTTGATTACAAACGAGGCTAAGTTTAAATCGCCTTCAACGATGATATCGGTATAATTCGCCGTAGACGTAGTGGTGTTATTTGTAACATCAGCTGTCGTGAATCCAAAACTCGAAGGATTATATTTTAAAGTAACTTTCCCGCTTGATAATTTAAACAAACAGTCATCCTTATCTGTAGCCAAAGCCAAAACTTCAGAAGAATAATAAGAACTGGAAGCATAAAGCAATGCTATACCAGTTAACTTCGAACCATAGTTAAAAACTTGAGTAACGTGGCAATTAGGAAAGTCAAAATAATTAAAAGGCATTGAGCTTTTAGTATATGCGTTAGACGAATATGTTCCACCTCTAAAATCGTAAATTGTAAAAGGCATTTTTATGCTGCCAGTAGAAGAGTTTTCGACTGAACTCCCATTATCTTTTGCACTTTCTTTGATATAGCCATACAAGTTAATGGTTCCGTTATTTTGAATCTTGGAATTTTCTTGCATCAGAATTTCGCAATAATCTCCTAACGCAAAACCAGATGGTCTTTGGTTACCAGAACCAATGCCAATTTTTCCAGCAATATCCATAGTTCCGTTATTCGTTAAGGTGATTTTTTTAGCAATTGTAACTAAATTTTTTCTATTCTTCGTAACAGATGAGGCATCTTTATCAGCAAAACCATCGTTTGACTGGTTTTCAAGATTGGTGTAATCGCTATGAGTTCCGTCACCATTATCGTCATAAGGCATACAAAGAGTGACGCCGGGCTTTATCTCACAATCCCTAGTGATAGTGGGATTTGTTCCAGGCACAACATAAACTGTTCCTGATGTGGTATGTTCTAAGGCTGATTCGATTGTTAAATAATAAGTGATTGCCTTATTTTCATCGATCGTGTATGCGACTTTTTTCAGATCTGAAGGCAGTTTAACTGTGCTTTGGTAAGTAACACTTTTGGAGTTATCAAAGGTGATCCAAGTACTTTGGCCGACTGCAGTTAAAGCAATTGTCATTAAGTTCAACGCAAAAATGGCTCTTTTTTTATTCATTAGATTTCCACCCCCGCCTTAAAAGACAATATCAACGCATTATGAGTGAGTTTTGGATACACGTCTGATTTGAATTTATGTTGAAAATCAAAAGAATACGTGATTTTGAAATATAGTGACGTTGCATCTTCGCCAGGATTAGAGATAGCAAATCTAGCAGCATGTGATTTAGACGTAACAGTGGGCGTAGATGAATTTTTGATCCCTTCAGTGACGCTAGTTGAAGAATCGGATTTAGTAACAGTTAAATCCAAGGTTGAATCGGTCAAATAAGTAGCAAAGAAAGCGTCACAGCTAAAAGACGCAGACAAAGTCGTAGTAATAAAGAAATCAGTTAAATCAGTTGAATAATATGTTTTTAAAGTAGTAACCAAATCAGTCATGTCCAAGGTAAATCCAAGAACGATATCACATGTTTGGCCGATCATTTCGTTTTCTCTATCAACCACTCCATCTTCACATAATTCAGGCATAGATATAGGCTTATTATCATAAGCGATGTAGTTTCCTACTTCTTGCACATTTCCGACTTCTAAAGATACGTTTGCGTATTTAGCTTCCCCAATCCCGCTATACCACGTAGAAAAACCAACAGACAAAAGAGAAAAAGAAGATAACAATAATATCCCTATTCCAAAAACACCTATGTAATTCTTCTTGTCGTATTTCTTCATAAAAAGACGTTTTGCTTTATTTAACTGTTAAGTTACATACGTTGCTAACGTTGGATATAGTATAGCACCATGTAAATGACAATTCCTTTTTATTTTTTAGTTAAAACTAAAGAATTCTTAACTTATTAATGAAATTTCAAATCAACTAAACGTTCTTTTGTTTGATTCAAATATCAAAAATAAGGGAGACGTGTATCTAAAAACGATGTTTTTGCATCTTTCTTTGAATGATATTTGCAAAAAGAATTTTGATATCTTCATCACTTAAATCAGATTTCGATATATTCACCGCGTTATAGCTATTTTTATCAATCGAAATGATATTTTCTGTTTCAAGCTCATTAATCATGATCCATAGTTTCTTGTAATATTTTTATCAACAGATCTATACATTGATAACTTAGCTAGCTTGAATGTATCAATCA
>CAVJFO010000003.1:122607-125141 GCA_963648925.1 Hallerella sp. | reverse complement strand
AATAAAGAAAAAATCACCCTTAAACAAGAGTGATATGATTACAATGTTGGTGCCCGAGGCCGGAGTCGAACCGGCATGGGTTATTCGCCCGAAGGATTTTAAGTCCTTTGCGTCTACCATTTCGCCACTCGGGCACTGTTAATTGGTCCCCCGTGAGAGACTTGAACTCTCGACCCCTTGATTAAAAGTCAAGTGCTCTACCACTGAGCTAACGGAGGATATGTTTGGCTGGGGTGACTGGGATCGGACCAGTGTATGACAGAGTCAAAGTCTGTTGCCTTACCGCTTGGCTACACCCCAAGGAACCAAAGAGATGGTGGGCGAAGATGGATTTGAACCACCGAACCCGAAGGAGCTGATTTACAGTCAGCCGCGTTTGGCCACTTCGCTATTCGCCCATGTTTAGTCGTACACGCATTTTAGTAAGAGATGGTGGATGCTATAGGGTTCGAACCTACGACCCCCGCCTTGTAAGGGCGATGCTCTCCCGCTGAGCTAAGCATCCACATGGTGCTCGCTTAAAACGTGCTTGACTATTATACTTAACGACTATTTTTAAGTCAATCAAATATCTAAACTTTTTTTAAATTTTTTTGATATTTCTTAAAACCCCCATAAAATGAAGGTTTTTAAGGAAATCAATAACCAGGTTTTCCTAATAAATGGAACATGTTGCGCTTATAAACTTCAACGCCTGGTTGATTAAATGGATTGATTCCGAGTAAATAAGCAGACATGGCGCATGCTTTTTCAAACCAATAGAAGAGATAGCCAAGGTTATAGGCGTTCATTCTATCAAGTTCAAGGACAACGTTATTGTTTCCTCCAACCTTTGTATGAGCTTCTAAAGTGCCTTCAAAGGCTTTATCTTGAACGCTTCCAAGGCCCATTCCCTCAACGAAATTAAGGTTATCAAGATTTTCATCATCATGAGGAACCTTGATCCAATGACGGTGATGCGTTAAATGGAGGGTGGTTTCAAAGAATGAATGAGTTCCTTCTTGGATGAATTGTCCTAAGGAATGTAAATCAGTCGTGAATGTCGCTGAATCTGGTAATAAGCCTTTTCCACATTTGCCTTCAGACTCACCAAATAATTGTTTCCACCATTCGCCAAGTTGAACAAAGGATGGAACATAAGTTATAAAGAATTCAGCAGTCTTTCCGTATTTGGCATACATAGCATGTCTAGTAACGGCATATTTATAAGCTTCATTCTTCTCTAAAGATGGATCCATAGTATCTAAACGGGCTTGTGCTGATCCAGCAAGAATGTCATCTGGGGAAATTCCAGCAACGGCAATTGGAAGTAAGCCAACGGCTGTTGTAACGGAGTATCTTCCACCGATATCATCAGGAATTACGAACATTTCGTATCCTTCCTTCTTTGCTAAGGTAAATAAAGCGCCTCTTTGTTTGTCGGTCGTGGCAAAAATGGCTTTTCTTGCCGCTTCAACACCATCTCTCTTTTCAAGAAGATTTCTCAATAGACGGAATGAAACGCTAGTTTCGATTGTCGTTCCGGATTTTGAAATAACATTTACGGCAAACTTCTTATCAGCTAGATATTCAACACTTTCTTGAATGTATGTTGGATCTAAACTTTGTCCTAAATAAATGATTTCAGGCTTATTTGAACGGAATGTTCCTTTTAGTGCTTCGATTGCGGCTCTAGCACCAAGATAGGATCCACCAATGCCACATACAACTAAAATATCGTAGTTATCTCTTATATATTGGGCAGATTTTTTGATTCTTTCCAATTCTTCTTTATCGTAATTTACTGGCCAATCTAACCAGCCAAGGAAATCGCTTCCTTCGCCAGAGCGATTGTTTATCATCTCGTTAATCTCATTAACACGAGATTGGTATTCAGAAAAATCGACTTTATCGACTAAATGATCTAATTTTGTCTCAATTATCATAATAATGTTCCTTTTTCTTTTTTATTTTCTTCTTCAATCCATTTTGGCAACGCCTCAAATAAGGCATCGCAGGAAATATTTTCTTCCTTCACACGCATACGTGCAATAGAATCACGACGTTCGTTGTTAGTTAGTGCTTTTAAGGAAACCCTCATTGAAGGCCCTTCTTCATCAAATGAAATAACTTTCACCTTATAAATGCTGCCGGTTTTAACATAATCGGTAAACGAATGGATGTAGTGATTAGAAACTTCAGAGATATGAAGCAAGCCCGTTAATTCATCATCAAACAAGAGAATGGCGTAACGAGGGTAAACCTTCACTACCGTTCCTTCAAGAATATCTCCAACTTTTACTTTAACCATAATTATTCGTCCAATATATCGATATCGTGCTCAAAGGTGACTTTGATATTGATGTTATCGCCTATAACAAGCTTAGGGTTTATCCCCAACGTGTCTAAAAGGAGCGATCCTTCATCAGTATATGAGGCAAGCGAGTCTTTCGCTTTTTCAAAGGCTTCATCAATCAAAGAGAATTTAAACGCTTGCGGAGTTTGCACAAGGTAAACAGTTTTTCTATTAGCGTATGTGCTAACCGTTTCGCCAT
>CAVJFO010000003.1:0-122356 GCA_963648925.1 Hallerella sp. | reverse complement strand
GAGATAACGTGTGACTCATATCCTTCAGGAACCACAAAAATAAATTGATCTATTTCCGAAATAGAAGCAAACGTTTTAGCGCAATAGATGAAAAGTTCTTGATTGTTAACTTTTATGAATTGCTTAGGCGTTTCAGAAGAAAATCTTTCTCCTTTTCCGCCCATCAATATAACGGCAATGTTTTTCTTATCTTCCATAAATTAGTCCTGAGCTGGGTTATGATTTTCTCTTTTTGCAAGGCTTTCTTTGATTGCAATGCCTTGAATAACAAGATGCATTACCTTATCAAGTTCTTTCCCTGCGCGGTAATCGGCTGGGCAAACGTAGTTAACGCGTCCGTCTTGGAAGAGGCTAGCAACCTTGTCTTCTTTCCCTCTTGGGTAGACGGCAATTGATTTCCCGCCACTATTCTTAGCAACAATCATCGCAGGAATATCCGTCATTCCGTCTCCGATATAAATCATGTTTGAATATGGGACGCGACGATCAGGCTGTTTCTCATTGACGCCCTTATCATCATTCGCATCGACTGCACCCTTAGAGATTCGATAAAAATATTGTGTCTTTTGGGTAAAGTTAATCGCTAACTTAGGCCAAACGGCTTTGTCATTCTCGTCATAGAAGAATTCACAGCCATAAATAACCTTAAATTCTTTAGCGATAGCGCACCCCTCAACAATCTCCTTATTGCCCGAAGAAACGAGGTAATGCTCAATTTTCAAGCCATTTTCTTTTCCGTAGTCGTTAATTCTTTGAAACCAGTCAACCACACCAGGCCAAAATTCGATAGCTTTTCCTTGCTCTCTAAGCCATTCTTTACTCATTTCGATGCCTTTTTCTTTGCATGATTGTAACATCACGTAAAGATAGCCGAGCGTTCTTTCCATTCCGCTTTTATCGCAGAAAGTTCCAGTTTTAGCCCAGAATTCCTCTGGGGTCATGCCTAAAGATGGGATAAACCCAAAATTTTGCATATCGCTAGTTGCTAGCGTGGAATCGAAATCATAGAGAATTGCAACAATAGGTTTTTTCATAATCTTCACTCTTAAGAGTGATAATAGTTTACCTTCATTATATGAACGTGTCAATTTCAGAATATGTTACATTGCTTTCAGAAAATGTCGTCAAAAAAGATAATTTGCCTTTTATTCGAATGAAAACTAAACTAATTTCATGGAATGGTGGCAGGTTTTCTTCTACGTGATATCAATTTTGCTAGCAATTTACGCTATAGGATTTTTCTATGCCCTTGAATGTATCGCAACTTTCAAAGAAAAAATCAGGAAAAAGACTTTAGCGATTTCCATCTTGTTCACTGAAAAAAGAGATGTTTTGGTTTCACTATTTTCTTTGATGGAAAAAGATATCAAAGATGAGTCAATTTTAGCTACCGTCAAAGAGGTCAATTCTTTAAATTTAAATAAACTAAAAACTAGCGATATCGAGCCTTCGATAATGGTTTTAACAACTTTGCAAAAACAATTGATAATGTTTGCTAATTCCACCGATTATAAAAACAATAACAATTACGAAACATATTTCGATCTTCTAACTGATTTGGATATGAATTATCGTAAAATGACCGCTATATTTAATAGTGATATTACCGGTTATGATTATTGGAGAAAAACCCCATTATTCAGGGGCTTATTCTACGTTTTTGGTTTTAGGGAAATAAAGAGATTGGCTTAGAAATGCATCTCGTAATCAACTAATCCGTCATAAAAATCTTTTTCGTGCGAAACGATAATTACAGATCCAGGATATCTTTCGATGCAATCAAAAATGGCATCTTTTGCTTTTTGATCGAGGTGGTTTGTCGGCTCGTCCAAAACAAGGAAATTACTCTTTTTGAAGGTCATTAAGGCAAATCTTGTCTTAGCCACTTCTCCACCGGATAGTTCTTTCATTGGCCTTAAAGCTAATTCTTTTCTAACTCCGCAATTGCCTAAGGCTTTGCGAATTTCTGTGTTGTTATAGTCTGGGTAACGAGAATGAAGATATTCAAAAGGAGTCATGCTCATATCAATTTTTTCATCTTGATTGAAATAGTTGACAACTATGCCTGGTAAAAAGGAAAAACTGCCACCCAAAGATGGAATATCTCCCAATATCGTTTTCAAGAAAGTTGATTTGCCAACGCCATTTTGGCCAAGAATGGCAATCTTTTCGCCTTCATTCAATTCGAAGGAAATCGGGTCAAGCAAAGGTTTGTTATAACCTATCACCAAATCTTCGACTCTAAGGGGTATCTTTCCAACCGGATGAGTGTAAGAGAAAGAAATAAAAACACGGCCTTCTTCTTTTCCTGGCGCTTCCATGACGTCTAAATGAGCGAGTCTTGCGCGGTGCGACTTTGCGGCTTTTGCCGAGGTTGCTCTTACGATATGCTTAGCGATAAACGTTTCTTCCTTTTTAATATAACGTTGCTGAGCCTCATAATCCTTTTTATATTGTTCTTTATCTAACTCATGTTGAGTGAGGTAATGTTCGAATGTTCCTTTATAACGTGTTATCGTTTGATTTTCTAAAACGAAAACGACATTGGCTATTTGTTTAAGGAATTCTTGGTCGTGCGATACGACGAGGAATGCTTTCGGATAGTTTGAAAGATATTTAGCAAGCCACGCGACTTGTCCTTGATCAAGGAAGTTTGTTGGCTCATCCATAATAAGAACATCTTTTTCCTCAAGAAGCATTTTAGCTAAATAGGCTTTTTCTCTTTGACCAGAAGAAAGTTGAGCGAGTGGGGCGTCTAAATGTTCTTTGTCAAAACCGAGTCCATCCGTTAAACGACCGACCTTTTCTTGGAGAGCATAGAAACTTTTACTATCAAGTTCTTCTTGAATTCGTTCGGCTTTTGCTAGGTATTTTTCGAAATTGTCAGGATCTAAAGCGCTTTGCTCATAAAGTTTTTCCATTTGTTTTTCTTTTTGGAAAAGATCTTCATAAACGCCATATAAATATTGGTGGACTGGCATATCTTGAGCGACCTTTAATTGCTGATCGAGATAAGAGTAAGTCGTGCCAGATTCCCAGATGACTTTGCCTTTATCGGGAATTAGATCACCGACAATCATGCCTAAAAGAGTGGTTTTTCCACACCCATTGACACCAACTAAAACACAATGCTCGCCAGGGTTCATTTTTAAAGACGCTTGACGATACAATTCTTTGTCGGAGTAATTAAATTCTATGTTCTCTAATTCTAATAAGGCCATAACAAGGGTGATTATCTCAAATTTTGATAAATAATGCTAGAAATTCAACGCTTATATGATTATCCTTTTGTAACACAAAAGTGTTTTTTGTGCTTTAATTATTGTGATATGAAAAACAAAAAATTAATAATCTTCTCCCTGTTTGGATGTTTGCTAGCTTCTTGTAGCCCTTCAAAAGACAGCGCGAGTGATATAAATGACTATGAAAACCCTCTGAACAATTACGAAAAAAGTCTTGTTCAAAAAAGCGTTATCGAAAACATCCTCGATATCGCTAGCATCCAAGTATCTTCCTCTTCATCAAAAGATGATGAAAAGTTATACGGTTCCATTAATTCAAAATCGATAAGCAAATCTCAATCGACAAGTTCAAAAATAACCGCGTTATACAAAAACAAAATCATTATCGAGAATGAAACGGTTACTTCTTCCGTTTTTGAAAATCAAATTTGGATAACAGAATCATACGACACGCGTAATATGATCGCCGTATTGGAGAATCCTTCCGATATGTTAACCTCCGGGCGTTTAACGACAAAATACGGCTTATATAAAAAGAGTTTTTATAAAGCTTCCGGAGCAAAAGAATTTGGCGTTACATATTCTTTGGTAAATGGAAATTTCGCCGATGAAAGTGACCTCGATTATAAATGGAACACTTATTTAATTACTAATTTCAATAAGTTCTCCTCTTACGCTTTTTCGTATTTTAAGAACGATGAAGGGACAATTAACGCTCTTTATTCTTCGCTTAGCAAATCAACCGTTACCAACCCTTTATACCGCAATGACTCCGCTAAGAGTGTCACGGCCTTAACAAGCGATGTTTCTAAACTAGCTCTAGAAACATTAGATAATGGCTACCGCATCAAAAGTTTAAGAACAAACAAAACGGTTGATTATCTTACTGATTTTTATGGCAATTCACTAGAAGATGGGAATGTCTCTTCTTATAATGAAGATACATCTTATTTCTATGGGCAAACATTATTTGCGGGGGTTCCTTTTGAGGCAAAGGAATATTGGCAATTAAATTCCGCCACTCCAGTTTTAGAAATTTATAACGATGGCGTTCTAAGTGACAAAACAACATTCACTAATATCACACGCGATTACCAGCAAACGTATGGCAATGATAATTTCGCTTTTGAATTAGCTTACAAGCCAAAAGGAGATAATTACACTTATCGTTTAAGCAATTCCGCTGGATCGGATTTCTATTCCCCATCATCTTTCAATATGCCAAGCGATATTGGTTTAACCACGCTTGATGATGGATATTTCAGTTTGGATGCAAATTCAACCTATTATTTCTCTGTCGTATTAAAACCTGATTTCACAATCAAAGAAATCAGCCTTTCTTTGAACTAATAATGAAAGTTTATTTAATAATCGGAAATAACATAGATTTAAAAAACTATGTTTTTTCTGTTGATTCAATCAAAGTTGGCATCGATAAGGGAAGCATTTTAGCTTTAGAAAACGGCCTCGATTTAGATTATGCGGTAGGGGATTTTGATTCTTGCTCAGATGCTGAAATTTCAAAAATCCATGCAAAAGTCCAACGGATTATTGAATTGAATCCAATCAAAGACGATACTGATACCAAACATGCCTATAGTCTTTGGAAAGATGAAAAAGACGTTTCTTTTGTATTACTTGGTGGAATCCAAGGAAGAAGAATTGAACATTTTTATGCCAATCTTGAACTAGTCATGCAAGATAAAAGAGTTTCCGTCGAAGATGATGACACTTTAATAAAAATGATCGATGACGAAATGATTTTAAACGACCGCTCATATAAATATATTTCCTTTTTCCCAATCGAAAACGGGGGAAGACTAACTCTTAAGGGTTTTGCTTATGATTTAGATAACCATTTAATTCTTAAAGGAGAAGGTTTAGCTATCTCAAACGAATTAAAGAAAAAGGAAGGATATATAAAAGTCAACGACGGACGGTTTTTAATGTTTTTAAGCAAAAACGATAAAACTGATTGCAAGTAAATAAACGGTGTTATAATAAATGCGGTTAAAAGCCCGGGGAGCATCCCTAAGATTG
Organism: Hallerella sp.; assembly: GCA_963648925.1. GTDB lineage: Bacteria > Bacillota_I > Bacilli_A > RFN20 > CAG-826 > UBA4951. Next base: position 117,074 of record CAVJFO010000003.1, on the reverse strand, counting down.
CTGAGAGGTCACTAATTCGTGACGACCCGAAACCTGATCTAGATAATGCTAGCGTAGGTAGATGTTTTTTAAACGTTCCCCGCACATTTTCTAAATCGTGCGGTTTTTCTTTATCTAGGAGGTATTTATGGATAAGCAAAGAAAAACTTGGAACGTTAAAACCATTGCTGAAATCGCCATATTTTCTGCATTAGGCTACGTTCTTGATTTATTGGCTGGCATTTATTCTAGCCCTTTATTTCCTAATGGCGGATCTTTAGGAGTGGCGATGGTCTGCGTATTCGTTATTTCATATCGCAGGGGTTTCCTTCCTGGCTTAATAACAGGGCTCATCATGGGTTTATTAGATATTGCCGATGGATTTTATGTCGTTTCTGGTGCATCGTGGTATATGACATTTATTCAGGTTGCACTTGATTATTGGATTGCCTATCCTCTTGTTTCGCTTGCTGGGATTTTCACTCATGAAATCAAGAAAAATGCAGGTTCTTCTAAAAAAATGATGTTATATGTCATCCTTGGATGCGTTGTTGGCGGATTTGCGAAATATATGTCTCACGTATTATCTGGCGCGATATTCTGGGGAAGCGACGCTTCATCATTCGCCTGGTCTTTTAAAGATAGCAACATCAACGCATGGGCTTATTCTTTTATCTATAACCTTGCCTATATGGGTCCAAATATCGTTTTATCAACTATTGTCACGTGCGTTTTAGTTAAAGCCTGGCCAAAAATGTTATCTCCAGAAGACACACAAAAGCAAAATGAGGAGGTAGAAAAATGATGCAAAATCAAAAATATACTCGCTTAAAACCCCTTGGTTTTATATTATCTGGCTTTATTGGATTTGTTACTTCATTGGTTGGATATATCCTAACCGCTATCGATTCTTACTATGACGATGGTTTTGGCTTATCGATTTCATATGGATCGAAAGATTTATTGATGTTAACGATAATATCTCTTCTAGTTGTCATTTACGGAATATATCTTTTAGTTAATGTTCATAATAACAAAAAGGGAATTCCGTATTCTGATGCGATGTTTGTCGGTCTTCTTTCTTTCCTTGTTTTCGTTTTCTTCCTATCTTTCGTTTTTAAGCCAATAATCAAAGGCGATATAGAGTTTTCTTTAACTTATATAACTATGATTATTTCTTCAATTCTTGCTTTATCTTCAAGCGTGTTAGCCTCTATTTTGGCTTATCATCATTTCAAGAAGAAAACATCATACTTATCATTGGTATTTTCTTATTTGATTTTCCTTCTATATTGCCTTTCTATAAGTTTATATGCGATTGCAAACGGAATTTCTTTATCTGGAAGTGGCGTGGCAATTTGCTACTTTGTAATGGTTTTTGCAGAGATTCTTCAACTTTTTTCATCTCTTCTTAATCTATCTGATGCCAGATTACGTTAATGGACACTTCTTCTCTTATTTCCTATAATTTCTAATGGATGAAAAAATAAGCAAAAAGGAAGATATTCATGAAAGAACATTCAAAAGAATTTAAGGAATTAGAACCGTATCTAAAGAAAATAAGACATGCTAGGTTTTTAGGCGCGATAATTGGTTTTGACTTAGCCACAGCATGCCCTTCTAAATCAATCGAATTAGAATCCGAATTAACTTCAGAATTGGACGAAGAAGTCGCTAAGATTTTTTCTAGTGAGGAGTTCGTTAGCAAATTAGAGGCTCTTTTAAACAAAAAAGATCTTTCTAAGGAAGAAGAAAGACTTGCTAAATCCCTTTCATATGACGTTGAACTTCTAAAAAAGATGCCAATTGAGGAATATGTCGCTTGTAAGAAGTCTTTCTACAAATCTAACGAGATGTGGAGAAAATACAAACCTACAAACGAATATCAAAAATGGCTTCCATATTGGAAAGAATGCATCAAGAATGCCCGCAAAATCAATAAATTGATGATGAAAGGCGATATGGAAACGCCATACGATGCCGCATTAGACGCATATGAACCAGGTGAGAGAAGCAAAACTTTAGATATCATTTTCGAACCAGTCAAAGAATGCATCAAAACTCTTTTGCCAAAAGTCTTAGAAAAGCAATCAAAAATCCAAATACCCCCGCTAAAACCCTATTCAATTGACCTTCAACGTCATTTGGCCGATGATTTATTGAAATGGGAAAAATACGATTTAGAACAAGGATGTTTGAGAGAATCTATGCATCCTTTCACAATCGATATTTCTCAATTTGATACAAGAATTACGACCGAATACAGCGAAAAGGACTGGAGAGCAGCCGCTTATTCAGAGATCCATGAAGCGGGCCACGCCTTAGAATTCCAAAACAAGCCTCAAGAAATGTATGATAACTATCTTGAAGGCGTTGGAACAGCCGCTATTTGCGAAACTCACTCAAGGCTTTATGAAAACATTATCGCTAGATCTTATGAATTTATGCCTATTTTTAAAGATTTATGCGCCAAAAACCTTGATCCTGAATTTAAAAACATGTCAGTTGATGACTTCTACCATTTAGTCAATCGCGTTGAACCAATTCCAAATCGTTGTGACTCCGATGAGCTTACCTATTCCCTTCATATCATTATCCGTTACGAAATTGAACGTGATTTGATCAATGGAGTAATTGAATGCGAAGACGTTCCTCAAATATGGAATAAAAAATATAAAGAATATCTCAATGTTGATGTTCCTAACGATAGCGAAGGCTGCATGCAAGATATCCATTGGTCGGATAACGAAATCGGTTACTTCCCATCTTACTTATTAGGAAACCTTTATGGTGCGATGATATTTGAGAAAATGGAAAAAGACATCAACGTAAAGAAACTCATTTCTGAAAACAAGATGGATGAGGTTCTTGCTTATTTAGCCGCTAACGACTACTGCTACGATTGGATGGAGCCTAACGATTGGATTAAAAAAGTTACGGGTTCCGAATTAAGCAGCAAACCATTTATTGATTATTTGACGAAGAAATATGGAGAAATGTATGACTAATCTAGAAAAAGCAAAAGAATTACTATATAGAGGAGGCTACACCTTAGTCTTAGTTTCTGATAAAGAGACTGAAACAGACATCTTGAGGGGCGTGCATCCCTTACTCAGAAGATACGGCAGAGATTTATCTTCTTTCTCTGCCGCTGATAAAGTCATCGGAAGAGGAGCAGCTCTTTTATATGTGGGGCTTAAAATTAAAGAAATCTATTGCCGAACGATTTCTAGATCAGCTTTAGAGGTCTTAAATACTTATAGAATACCAGTTAAATTTGATAATTTGGTTGAAAATATCGTTAATCATTTCAATACTGGTTTTTGCCCAATCGAAGAAGCAACCAAGAACGCTTATACCCCCGAAGAGGCAATCCCATTAATAATCGCCAAATTAAAACAATTAGGTGAAAGATAGTAAAAAACGTAGCTCATAATGGGCTACGTTATTTTAAATTGATGGCATATTTCTTTTAAGAATTTAGCCACGAAATTTGATGAGCATTAGAAATTGATCGAATCAATTGAATTAATGCAGTCATCAAGCAGACAGGACGCTAAAACGGATAATTGTTTATCGTCGCGTTGCTTATCTTGGTAAGCGGTCTGTAAGTTCTTAAATTGCTTTTTGATCATACGTTTTCCTCCTTTGCTATATATAACTGGCGTTTTTGGCCAGGAATTGGAATTATATCGTTTTGAAAATAAAAAGCAAGAAAAAAATAATAATTTTATGTTAATCGAAAAATGAAATGTGACATCGTTAGGTGACAGTTTTTCAATTAACGTAAAAAACATTTATAAAAAGATTCTCTTTGAATGCCTAAGATGAAAAATATACAATTAACATATAAATAAAGAGTGTGGTTAGGGACAAGCCCTAGGATCCACCGACAACCCAAGTAATGTTGGGTGCTAAAGCTTGAACGAAGGGAACAAATAAATATGAAAATTACAGCTTTTAACATGGATATTACCAAAATTGGAGCAAAAGCAGATGCGATTGTAAATGCTGCTAATGAATCTCTTTTGGGCGGTGGTGGAGTAGACTATGCAATCCATCGTGCAGCGGGACCAGAATTATTAGAGGAATGCCGCTCACTTAATGGATGTAGGCCAGGAGATGCAAAAGTCACTAAAGCATATCATTTGGAAAATAAATACATCATCCATACGGTTGGGCCACGTTACTATTCAGATCCAACACCAGCTGAAACTCTTGCAAGTTGTTATAGAAAGTGTTTAGAAATTGCTGATGAGTTAGGATTAGAAACGATTGCATTCCCATCCATTTCAACTGGTGCGTATGGCTATCCAATTGAAGAGGCAGCCGATATATGCGCAAAAATTATTTGTTCATATAAACCAAAACATCTAAAAGAAGCCTTTATGTGCATATATTTTAATGATAAAGAAACAGGAATATATAACTCTGCATTTGATAAATACAACAAGTTGTTAGCTGAAAAATAAAATGCAACAACCTATACAGATATGTTGCATTTACTTTTTCAATTAACGGAATAATAATTTTATTTATTGACATATTGTCACTAGATATTTTATGATTATCTCACCCTAAATTTAGAGAGGGGAATAGATGGCACGGGATTATTTCTTCTAACAGAAGATTCGCCATCTATTTCTTTTTAGCAAGGAACTCATCCTTATAAATATAATAAATTTCCTCTTCTTCTTTCTTTGGGGTCTTCTTCTTTAAAGGCTTCAAATTAAGGTCATCGCATTTGCTAGATAACGTTAGAAAATGAACATCTAGCGATGGATCATAATCAAGTTTTAAGTAATCCAATCCAATCAAATAACGGATTCTTCCTTTTAATTGCTTAGAGGTAATCGAGGGAAGATAACCGAAGACTTTTGATTCAGCCATATCACTAACTTTCTTATCGCCAAGTAAAATCAGGCAAAGCCCTTTAGCGGTAACTTTATAGCCTTCTTCGTCAAGCGTTAATACGGCGCCAAGAATAGTACGTTTAGAAAGAGGGATTAATTGTTCCATTTGAAAGTATTATACGCATATTTATTGCGATTATTAAATAATGAAACTAAAATATTCACTATTATGGCAGACGAACAAATTGAAAAACAAATCGAAGAAGTCTTAGACAAGGTTCGCCCTTTCTTACAAAGAGAAGGCGGAGACATTGAATTCATCGGGTTTAAGGATGGAGTCGTCTATGTACGCATGGTTGGAGCGTGTAATGGATGCTTATACGCTGATGCTGATATTTCCCAAGGAGTCGAAATTATTCTCATGGAAGAAGTTCCTGGAGTTATTAGATGCGATGCGACAATGAACGTTCCAGAAGACGTGATGAACGCTTATCTAGACAGAAAAGGGAAAGAACATAATGTTCCTGATGAAAAAAGTAGCCTATAGGCTACTTTTTTGTTTATGGTTTATAAGATTAATAATGAATATTTTCTTTTTTATTTGCGGTCACATAGCCATCACGATTATAAACATCTTCACGGTTATATTTCATTTTTTCCATGCTTGGAGGAACAAGCATTACTCCTCCTGCTTCAGTTAAAATTATATCGCCTGCGGCAACATCCCATTCTTTTGTATTAGCGGAGCAACGATAAGAAATATCGGCTTGCCCATCGGCGATATGGCAGAATTTCATTGCCGCACCTAAAGGATTTATCGATGAATATAATTCGGGATGCTTGTCGTAGATGGCTTTTTCTTTCTCGTTGAAAAAAGAAACCGATCTTAAAGCACGAAGATTCTCATTTCTGTCTGAAACATGGATTTGCGTCTTGTTTCCATCTGAAGAAAGTTTAAATGCCCCATTTCCTTTGCTAGCAAAATAAAGAGTATCAAGCACAGGGATATTAATTACTCCAGCGACAACTTCGTGATTTCTTACCAAAGCAATGTTTGTCGTGAATTGGCCATTTCTAGAAACGAATTCTTTTGTTCCATCAACTGGGTCAATAACAAATATGAATTCTTTTGTAAGTCTTTCATTCGTATCTTTGCTCTCTTCCGTCAAAAAACCATAATCAGGGAACTCTTTAGCAAGAACTTCCCTTATCATTTTATCAGCCCCTTTATCGGCATTTGTAACAGGAGAATTGTCTTCCTTTGTTATGACCTCGAAATCGGTATGGTAAACTTCAAGAATCCATTTTTGGGCCTCTTTTGCGGCTTTTATCATCATTTTTAATTCATGTTCGTACATATTTATTGATCCTTCTTATTAATATATTCTTCGAATGCGTAGGCAATGCCATCTTCTCTCACGTCTTTTGTGACAAACTTGGCATTGGACTTACATAATTCTATGGCATTGCCCATAGCGATTCCATTGTAATTTTTTATCATTCTCACATCATTTTCTTGATCGCCAAACGTATAGATATTTGCATCAGATATATTAAGATACTTCGCTAAATAACTAACGCCTACGCTTTTATCCGCATTCGGATTTACGAACTCAAGATATTTTGGATCAGAGAGAATGATGTTGTATTTTTCTTTATCATCTTTATCGATTTCTAGTTTAGATAATATTTCTTTTGGGGCGGCAAACATAACTTTGAGGATTCTAGGGTTATTTTTTATCACCTCATCATTAATCAAAGAAACGTTAATGTGATTATATTTGACTTCATCTTCCGTCCATGAAGAATTAGAGAAGGCAAGAACGTCACCATTGATGTCGTAAGCATAAATCGCTCCGCCAAAGTTCTCGATTTTATCTTTGTATTTGTTTCTAAGAGAAAACCAGTCTTCGATAGGCAAAGAACTTGAGAAGATATTTTTGCCAGAGGAATCGTATATTGCCGCTCCGTTAGCGCCTATCGCATAACGTTTATCGCCTATAAATTCTGACAAATAAAGGTTAATTCCGACAAATGGTCTTCCTGAGGCAATAGCTATTGAATCCCCTAAATCAAGTCTTGTTTGAATTGCATTTTTAACTTTAGGAGATATTTCTCCTCCATTGTGAACTAATGTTCCATCCACATCAAAAACAAAGAGTTTCATAACTTATTTATTATATAAATATAAACATAATTTTTCTTAAAATTATCAATTGAATTTGTTATTTAGAAAGTTACAATTGTAAATAAGAGAGGGACGAAGGAGATAAAATGTCAGAGGAAGTCAAAGAAGTCGAAGTCGTAGACGAAAAGAAAGAAGAAAAAAAGGAGAATGGCTTTAAAAAATTCTTCAAAAACATCGGTAAAAACATTTCCGATTCATCGCGTGAAGCTAAATTAGAAAAACTTTATAACGATAATGCAGAAATCACCTTTGAAGTGTTCAAAGAAGGCGCTGCATTTGGAATGGGAACCGGTAATATCAAAGGTAAATTCATCGATGAAACCCATATCGAAATATATGGTGAGGCAAAGAAGGAAGATTATCCTTATAGCGCAGTATTAGTTGTTGAACCAAAAGATAAGGATAAGGAGTTACCTAAGTTCTTTTATGTGCTTGATGTCAAACATGAAGAAAAAGATACTGTTACATTAAAGTTAAAAGAAAAGATTGATGATAAGGAAGTTGAAAACGAATATGTTAGACCAGTTTCTATCGTATCCCTTGATCCATCAGTCAAAGAAGTTCGCGTTATCAAAGCCCACGACAAGTATTTCTTAAGATTAGAAGAAAATAAATAAAAGCAAACTAACGTAAAAGGAGGAATCTTTCATTGATTCCTCCTTTTTGTTTTCTTTAAATGGTTTTATTAGATGGATTTTAAAATATCCTTGGTATCCAAAGAAGGTCCTTCTTCTTCATCATCACCTTCAGTTGGTGCATCTTCGGATTCGGTTTCATCTTTCTCAGGGATGACGTCGTCATTCTTTCCTTCGATGGCGGCGTTATATTCCTTTTCTTCTTGGGCATCTTCTTCAGTCTTTTCAGAATGTTCTTCTTCGATGGCGCCATAAGCTTCTTTGGCGGATTCATCATGTGAAGCAGCATAAGAGTGTCTGTCTTTAAGATCCCATGTGTTGTTTGTTAGGCAAAGGAAACGTCCGTCAACTGTTAATTGAGTATAGAAAATACCGATATTTCTCGTTTTTGTTTCATCGTCAAATTCTAAGATTGTTGTAACCTTGTCATAAAGTTCTTTGAAAGAAAATGCTCTGTATTCTTCTTCAATTACCTCATATGCGACGTCAATCATGCTTTTTTTGTTCATATATTTATTCTCCTTTATATGTTTTACATTTTTTCTGGTGCGCTAACTCCAAGCAATCCCAAGGCATTCTTGAGAACAATTTGGCAAGCTTTCATAAGCGCAAGTCTTGAAGCGGTTAATTCGATATTGTCTCTATCGATAATACGATTTGCCGCATAATATTCATGAATAAGTTTCGCTAAATCATGAATGTAGCCTGCAACCTTGTAAGGGGCTCTTGCAAGGGCTGCGCTATTAATGATACTAGGAAATACGGAAAGATGCTTTAAAATATCTCCTTCTTTTTCATTTGTGAGGCATTTTGCGCTTGGATCGATTTCAATATCTTTTCCCATATCAAGAACCGATGCGCATCTAGCGGAGGCGTATTGAGCGTAATAAACTGGGTTATCTTTGCTCTTGGATGTCGCAAGATTCATATCGAAATCAAGGTGAGCATCGGAACTTCTTTCACAGAAGAAATAACGAACGGCGTCTTTGCCGACTTCTTCAATCAATTCCCTGTGCGTTATGCCTTTGCCAGTACGTTTAGACATCTTGACCTCTTCACCATCTTTAAAGACTTTGACGATTTGATAGATTTCAAAATCAATCACATCGCTCGAGTAGCCTTTCATCATGATGGCACTTCTCATGCGGTTTAAATATCCAAAATGGTCAGCACCTAAGCAGTCGATAATCAAATCGTAGCCTCTAGCTAATTTGTTGTAGTGATAGCAAATATCAGGCATGAAATACGTGTATTTGCCATCCGCTTTAATGATTGGCCTATCTTTATCGTCTAAGAAAGCGGTCGTCTTAAGATATGTCGCACCGTCTTTTTGATAAACATAGCCTTTTTCATTCAAGAAAGAAATTGTATCTTCAATCGTGCTGCCTTTACGAATATCGGATTCAAATGAGAATTTGTCGAACTTAACATCGAAATCAGCCATATCTTTTCTGATTTTGTCGAGTTCTTTCTCAATTCCGTAATGAATGAAGAAATCGTGTGATTCCTCATTATCGATAAGATATTTATCGCCAAATTCATTTTTGATAGATTCGGCTATTTTGATCAAATCAACTCCATGGTAATCATCTTCGGCAAAATTAGGTGTCTCTCCATAGAGTTCATGATATCTTTCTCTGATTGAATGTCCAAGGTGCTCAACTTGATTGCCGCAATCATTAACGTAGTATTCTCTTGTGACATCATATCCAGCTTTAGCATATAAATTAGCAATTGAATCGCCTAATGCAGCTCCTCTAGTGTGGCCCAAGTGAAGATCACCAGTAGGATTTGCGGATACGAACTCAACATTGATTTTGATGTTTTTCTTTTCGCCATCGCCATAATGTTCTTTCTCATCCAAGATGGTTTTTACGATTGCGTTCAAAGAGTCCGCTTTCATGAAGAAATTGATGAATCCAGGGCCAGCAATTTCTATTTTTTCTATTTTTGAAGAGGAAATTTCTTTTGTGAGCTCTTCGGCGATTTGTTTAGGTGCTTTATGAAGCGCTTTAGCTGATTTCATGGCTAAGTTTGTCGCATAATCGCCATGAGCTGGATCTTTGCTTCGTTCAATAACGATTTCTTCAGGTTTGATTTCTAAGCCAAGTTTTTTTGCTGCTTCGGCAAGAACCATTTGTAATTCTTTTTCGTTTGACATGCTTACTCCTTTTCTATTAACACGACGGCAATAGCCTTTATGGCTTTGCCCTCTCCTATGGCATCTAATTTCTCGTTTGTCATCGCTTTTACGGATACGTTATCAAACGATGTTTCTAAGAGCCTTGCTACATTGCCCCTCATTGTATCGATATATTTAGCAAGATGAGGTTTCTCGGCGATAATCGATAGATCGACATTTCCTATTTTGTAGCCTCTTGCTTTTACCTTCTTATAGCATTCTCTGACAATAATATCAGAAGAAATCCCCGTTATTGAATCATCAGACGGTGGGAAATATTTTCCAATATCCCCTAAAGCCAAGGACCCCAATAAGGCATCAGACAAAGCGTGATAAACAACGTCCGCGTCTGAATGGCCCTCTAATCCGAGTTCATACGGGATCTCCGTTCCGGCAAGAATCAATTTTCTATTCGAAACTAGAATGTGTATGTCTTCTCCGTAACCAATTCTCATAAATTATTTTTTGCTAACGTTGAAACGGAAGAAAACTACATCTCCGTCTTTCATAACGTATTCTTTTCCTTCGGAACGGATTTTTCCTGCCTCACGAACCATTTGTTCAATTCGATCTCCAACGCTGCCGTTTCCAATGAAGGTATCTTTCGTAATTGTTTCACCAACTTTCTTGAATTCGTCAAAAGCGTAAATATCAGCTTTGATGAATCCTTTTTCAAAATCGGTATGGATGATACCAGCGCATTGAGGTGCTAACATTCCGTTACGGAAGGTCCAGGCACGGCATTCATCGGTTCCGCAAGTAAGGAAAGTTGAAAGATTCAAAAGTTTGTATGAAGCTTTTACTAAACGGTCTAAGCCTGATTCCTTAACTCCGAGAGTATCAAGAAACTCTTGTTTTTCTTCTGGGCTTTCAAGTTGGGAAATATCATATTCGATACCGCAAGAAAGAGGGATGCAAACAGCGCCTTCAGAATCGGCTACTTCTTTTACAGCTTGATAGTTAACGCAATTATCGAGATTTCCATAGTCATCTTCAGCCACGTTAGCGACATAAAGAATTGGTTTTAAAGTAAGCAAGAAGAAATTCTTTTTAGCGTATTCCATTTGCTCAGAGGAAAGGCCTTTAGTTAAACGGGCAGGTAAGCCTTGTTCAAGGGTTTCTTTAAGGGCGGTAAGAATTGGCATTTCATATAATGCCGTTTTATCTTTAGTGATTCTTGCCTTGCTTTCTTGTTTTCCGATACGGTTATTGACCGAATCTAAATCCGACATTGAAAGTTCTAGATTTATGACTTCGATGTCTCCTTTTGGGTTAACTGGTTCATCGTTATAGCGCAAAACATTGGCGTTATTAAAACAACGAACAACTTCAACGATAGCATCGCATTCTCTAATTGCTGCCAAGAATTGGTTGCCAAGGCCTTCACCTTTTGAAGCGCCTTTTACCAAACCGGCAATATCATAAAACTCAAAAGTAGCGTTAACTTTCTTTTTTGGGTTATATTTCGAACACAAATAATCTAAGCGTTCATCTGGGACAACAACAACTCCACTATTAGGGTCAATGGTTGCGAAAGGATAATTCTCGGCTAAAACGTGTGAATTTGTTATAGCGTTGAAAAGGGTGGACTTTCCAACATTTGGAAGACCGACTATTCCTGCTTTTAATGACATATCAATATAAATTCCTTTTTTACGCTAGAGATTATATCTCTAAGCAAGGCGAAATAAAACGAAAGAAAACACCATTTGCAAAGAAATGGTGTTATTGTGTCTAAATTGTGCTAATTAGTTAACTTTTTTGACATTGCTAGCACGTAAGCCACGTTCGCCTTCGACTGGTTCGAATTCAACATTTTCGCCAATTTCTGCGGTTTTGTAGTTATCCATGAGGATAGCGCTATAATGGAAAAAGTAGTCTTTGCCGTCTTCAGCATGGATAAAGCCAAATCCTTTATCTTTGAAGAACTTTTTGACTGTTCCCTTCATATGTTTAAAACCTTCCTGGTCCGGTTTTTTATCAAGACCGGAAACAATTTTAACACAAGAATTCGAAATATACTAAACAATTGTAAAATTATTACATTGCTGATTTGGACAATATTTATATCAATTTTGCAAACGAGAAATGAAAATGTCTGTTCATTACACTTCAATCGTTATTTTAAAACGTTGCTTCGTGAAAAATCGCTATTCATAATCCAACGATTTAAGAAAAACATCGATAGAAGGATTCCTGACAAAATTGATACGCACATGGCTAAAGCAGGCATGAAATCCACTCTAAAATAGTTGCTAGTATTGCCAAAATTTGATTGCAATGTCTTGTTAATCGTATATTCGGCACTAAATAACGAAGAAAGAGACACGCCAAATGACAACAAACTTGTAAGCAAAACGTGACTCCCAAAGCAATCGACTATATTTTTCCTTCTAACTCCAAGTTCAAACAACAGCATCGCTTCTTTTTTGTTTTCTAAAGCAAGCAACAACGTGCTAGATATAAAGAGGAAAAATGATGTTGAAAGAGTTAGAAATGTCGCAAAATACAAGACTATCTCAACGTATTCAATGACATTGGAGATTGAGGATTCTATAACTAATGAAGGATTTGTAAACTTTAATGATGGATATTTATTTGAAAGTATCGGCATCATTTTCTTCGATTCGTTTTTATCGCAATAAAAAATGACTTGTTTTGGCTCTAATGAAAAAGACGACATTCCTAAAAAATCACGCCAATAATCGATTGTCCAATATGGGCTAACATAAATCGAGTTTTCATTTCCCTTGATTATTCCAACAACTTTCAATTCGCCAATACGATAATCGTTCTCAATATAATTTTCGTGTTCAAAATTTGCGATAACTCCTGCACAATAAAGAGTTTTTGATTTATTAAATTTTGCAAAAAGTTTTTCTGACAAACAAATTTCGTTTGATTTTGTCGGAACTTCCCCTTCAACAATTTGAGAAAAATCGCTAGATATATTTAAGGTTTCATTTTTCTTTGTTAAGTAATGCCCCATAGAGACGTTTACTGGTAAATTGACGTCGGAATACACACTTTCTTTTGAACTTTTACTCATCGATTCACTAATCGTAAAGATTTCTTCTTTTGAATCACTAAGGAAAAAAGGATTTATGAAACCTGCAATCATCGACCCTGGGTAAGAAATATACGATCCTTCGCCAAAAACAGAATAATCATCTAAATTCTTTTTTGAGGATATTTCTATTATAGTTTGATGTTTTATAGATTGTTTATCAGCTATAAAAACATATAAACGTTCGCTCTTTGAAACCTCATTTTTCTCGTTATGTGTTTGGTCAAATTCATACGAATCCCTCTCAAAGACATATTTATCAAGCAAATTATTCTTCCTTGCGTTAAGAAAGAAATCCTCCTTGCCGTTTCTAGGCAAAACATAATAATTCTTTCTAAGAATCCACGGCAATGAAGAATCATCTTCTAAACTGGATGGAAAGCCCATGCAGTCTTCAAAAACGTATTCGTTCCAATCATGACGATAATGATAAATGGTTTGATTTTCTTCTTGAAGAATTCCGACAACGGAAAACAATTGAGAATCGCCATATCCCCATGAATCATTGCCAGTTTCTAGAATAATCTCTAGCGGTTTTACCTTTAAATATTGTCCAAGCGACTCAAACGTTCGTTGAATATGCAAACTAGCACAAATATTTATCATGTTTTGATAATTCAAAGAAAGAACTATTTGTTCATTTTCAAGAACTTTCGGTTTCTCTGGATAAATTTGCGTTCCTTCTTCAAGAACATCAAGCCAGCGATATTCATTAATATTTCTGACACTTAATGATTGGATTAAAACTTTCTTTCCAAAAGAATCAAAATAGAATTCATTCACGTCTTTGAAGTAATTTTCATAAGAGCAAAGATAACTAATTCCATAATCTTCAATAAAAGGATTGTTTTCTATCAAATGTTGAACTTCATCTTCGTTCGGCGTAAGAATCGTTCCAAAGGTTGATTCATTTTTGCCATTTCTTTCAACCACTATCCCATTAACGCCATTCCATTCGTCGAAGGCGTTATTTAATTCCGATTGAAGGTCTCTTTGAACGTAAATCGATAAACCGAGTGACAAAAGGGAAAATGAGATGATGCCTACGCTAATTCCAGACCGTATTTTCTTGGCTTTGAAAAGATTTTTTGCATGTTTTAACCAAGTAAGGAAACTCCATTTTATATTTTCTTTTTTTGAAACGGAAAAAGTAACATACTTTGTGCCTAATTCGTTAGCAAAGACATTTTCTCTAGTGTTTAAGATTCCATCTTGCAGATGGAGAATTTCATCAGCATATTTTTCGGCAGATTCCTGGTCATGGGAAACGACGATTACTAAATGTTTTTTCGAAATTTCTTTTAGTATTTTATTTATCTCATCGCTGTTCTTTTTGTCTAACGCGCCGGTTGGCTCATCGGCAAAAATTACTTTTGGATCAGTGACTAGAGCCCTAGCTATTGCTACTCTTTGTTTTTCTCCGCCAGATAAAGTATTTACTCTTTGATAGGCTTTTTCTTTTAAGCCAACAAAATCGATTATTTCTAAAGCCTTTCTCTTTCTTAACTTTTTCTTTACTTGAAGACCAACTAAAGGCAAAACAACATTTTCATAAACGGTTTCCAATTCAAGCAAATCGTAATTTTGTCGAATAAAGCCAAAGTGTTTTAGCCTTAGATCGCTTCTTTCATCTTCCGTTAGTTCTTTAAGGGGTTTGCCTTGATAGAAAACATCGCCGACATAAGAATCATCACATCCAGACAATATATTTAACAAAGTAGACTTTCCTGATCCAGAATCACCAAGAATGTAGTATAGCCCTGAATCTAAAAAGGAGTAAGAAATGCCTTTCAATAAACTTTGTCCATGAAAATTCTTGTATAAGTTCACAAAAGATAGTTGTTTCATTCGTCCCTAAGCTCCTCTAACAAGTTTCTTTTCCTTGTAACGAATAAAGGAATAGCCGCGGAAAAGAAGGCAATAAGCAAAGAAAAAAGAAATACTGCAATTAGCGGAAAATACGGTATGCCAAGAAAGTTCAAATAAGGAATCGAAACAAAAGATGCGATGCCGAATTTCTGGTAAAGCAATTTTGAAAACAAATACGACACAGGCCACGAGAGTCCTAAAGAAATTAAAGAACTAATGAGGCTCGATGAAAGAGGTTCACTTAAACTAAGCACTCTTATTTCTTTCTTTGAAGCGCCCAATGAAGTAAGAATGGCAGTCTGTTTCCTTCTTTCTAAAAATGAATGATAAGTGAAAGATGATAAGATAAAAGCCACTCCAAAAAGTTCAATAAAAACAAATGGCATCGAAGACATTGAAAAAGCGTTTGTTAAATTTTCAAATGAAGAATTAACAGTAAAGGCGTTTGAAGAAAGAATATACCCGTTATCGAGTTTAGTTAAAGAATCTGATATTTCTTTAATCTTATCCGCTTCATCTTCTTCGAAAAATAAATTATATGAATAATTAAGATATGGCGAGTTGTTACCTTCCTTCAAAAGAAATGTGCCTAAGTCCATATCAAGGTTATCAAGATGCGTTCTTTTAAGCATAGATTCAAAGGAGGGGTAAGAATAATAAATCTTGGCATTGTTTAAAAAAGAAAATTCTTTAACCACGCCGATAATCAGAAATGAGAGATTTATTTCAATGTTATCTTTGAAGCCATTTCTCTCAACCGTTGTTTCGATGGATATTTTTGCTCTTTTCCCCAATACATCCTCTCCTATCTTTTCTTCAAATTCCTCATTGACTAGGCAATAATTAAGGGAGTTTCCAGAAGGTGCTTGGCCCTTTGAAACGAATGAGTGCGTTCTATTTTTCAATGTTATATCTAATAAAGGGACAAGATTTGCGTTTTCATAAGGAAAACCATTTAATGAAAAAGAATGATAAGATGGCAAGAAATAAGAATAATCATTCTTTATTTTTACTTCGGGAATTTTCTCTAAAATATCCTCACACTCACTTAATGTTGGTCTTTCGTTTCTAATGAGAGAAATAGGAGAGTTATCCAGGTTATATTTCGTTTGTTTGGAAATTGATGCTTGAAGATAGTTTAAGGTGTGGCTTTTTTCATCTGATAAAACATTTTTGCTACCAGAATAAAAGCCTAGACAAATCAATAAAGAAAGATAACCAATACTTCCAGAAAGTATCGCAAAAGAATTTTTAACTTTATTTTTCACGTAATTATGAGCGAAAATTCTTTTGATCCACCCAAATGACATCTTTCTTTTCTTGATGGTTATGTTATCTCTCTCATCAGGGTAAGCTTTAAACGGTTTTATTACTTTTCCATCTTCTAAACGCATCACATCATCGGCATATTTATCGATTAAGTTCTCGTTATGCGTGACTAAAATAACCAAATTGTCTTTTGAAAATTCTTTCAAAGAATCCATGATTATTTTTTCATTCTCTTTATCTAAGGCTCCTGTTGGTTCATCCGCGAAAAGTATCTTTGGGGATGTGATCAAAGCCCTAATTAAGGCGACTCTTTGCTTTTCTCCGCCTGACAGTAAACCAACTTTCTTATCTTTGTGTTTATCAAGTTTGAATTTGAAAAAGAGATCATCTATTTCTTTTTCTCTTTTCTTTTTGTTTTCTCCGCGTATTGTTAAAGGCAATAAGACATTTTCCTTTGCTTTAAGATCATCTAGCAAATTGAAATGCTGATAAACAAAAGAGCACCAGTTATTTCGATAATCAACTAGTTCAGCATCTTTTGCTTTGCTTATATTCTTGTTTTGAAAATATACCTCTCCTTCTGTAGGTTTTTCTAATCCCGCAAGTAAATTTAAAATCGTTGACTTTCCTGAGCCAGATTTTCCAGCAATGCAAAACAATCCTTTAGAAGGCAATGAAAAACTAATGTTTTCCAAAGCTACGCAAACATTAGAACCCTTGCCATATTTTTTCGTTACGTTTTTAACCTTAAACATTTTTCTTCTTCCCCATCTATTAATAGACGTAGAAAAAGAAAAAATGCCAAATTATTTTTCATTTGGCATTGGTCCGATAACTTTTTTTAAGGAATGATTGAATTTGTCACGGTCGATCATGATAACATTTCCACATCCGAGACATTTAATTTTTACGTCTGCCCCAAGGCGAACGATTTGGAAACGCTTGGAATGAGTGCTACAAGGATGAGGTTTTTTCATTTCGACCTCATCAAAAAGATTATATTCAGTAATTACCATGGTTCTTTCTCCATTTTTATAGCTGCAGGTTCCTTAGGGAGACCAGGCATAGTCATGATTGATCCAGTAAGAGGAATAATGAAGTTTGCTCCGCTAGAAAGATTTACTTCACGTATGTGAATGGTATGGCCTTCTGGGGCATTTAAAAGTTTTGGATCATCACTAAGCGAATTAGGGGTCTTAGCCATGCAAATATAAGCATTCCCATAGCCCATTTCATCGTATTTTTTCAATTGTTCTTCAGCTTTAGGAGAATATTCGACACCTTTTGCGCGATAAATTTCTTGGCAAATAGTTTCGATTTTCTTCTTTAGCGGCATTTCTTTTGCATAAAGCGGGTGGTAAGAAGAAGGTTTTGTTTCTAATAGGTTCTTAACTTTGTTTGCTAAATCAATAGCGCCATCTCCGCCTTTCGTGAAGGCATCGACAAAGGAATATTCAAAGCCTTTTTCTTTGCAATAAGCTTCTAATGCCTCAATTTCTTTTGGAGAATCAGATTCAAAATGATTGATGGCAATTATTAGTGGAAGACCAAATTTTTGAATATTAGTTGCATGGACTTCTAAATTTGCAAAGCCCTTTTTAAGAGCGTCGACATTTTCTTTTTCTAAGTCGGCAAAAGGAACTCCTCCATGCATCTTTAAGGCGCGAATTGTTGCAACTAAAACGACAGCGTCGCAATGCATCTCACCTTCTTGGCAAGCGATATCAAGGAATTTCTCCGCTCCCAAATCAGCGGCAAATCCCGCTTCAGTAATAACGATTGGGGCCATTTTTAAAGCAAGACGTGTTGCAATAAGCGAATTGCATCCATGAGCAATGTTGGCAAAAGGACCGCCATGGACAAAACACGGTTCATTTTCTATCGTTTGAACAAGATTAGGCTTAAGGGCTTCTTTCATCAAACGCATAACCGCATGAGAACAATTCAAATCCTTGACCATTATTGGCCTATCATTCATGTCGTATGCAACTATGATTTTTAATAATCTTTGGTGAAAATCAAATTCGTCTTTAGCAAGACACATGATGGCCATAAGTTCTGAGGCAACCGTAATTAAAAAGGAATCATTCCTTCTAACTCCGTCTTTTTCTCCGTTTGCCACGACGATATTTCTTAAAGCGCGATCATTCATATCCATCGCCCTTTTCCAAACTATTTTTTCGGGATTGATATTTAAAGGATTGCCTTGAAAAATAGAATTATCGATTACGGCAGATATCAAATTTATAGAAGAGGTCAAAGCGTGCATATCTCCGGTAAAATGGAGATTTATATCTTCTGAAGGGCCAATAGAAGCTTTTCCTCCGCCAGTCGCTCCTCCTTTAATTCCAAAAACCGGTCCTAAAGCAGGTTCCCTAAGACAAAGCATAGAAGGAACGTTAATCTTTCCGAACCCTTCTTGAAGAGCGATTGACATCGTGGTTTTACCTTCCCCAGCCTTTGTTGGAGTTATGGCAGTAACTAGAACTAATTTGCCATTCTCTTTATTTTCGAGGTCTTTATAAAGCGAATTATCAATTTTAGCCTTATAAAAACCGTATGGTTCAACGTATTCTTCAGGAATCGATGCTCTTTTTGCGATCTCATTTATTTTCAAAAGTGACATATTCGCTAACCTCCTATTTATTTTCTTCTATTTAAAGATAGAACTTATTTTTCTTAAATTAAAGTCATTTAGAAAGATAAGAAAGAATTTCTTCTTCGTTTTTCACGAGGATTGTTGGAAATTGATGGCGGAAGAATGTTTCTTGTCTTTTTACGTAATGGCGTGTGTCTACTTTAATTTGGGCGATGGTTTCTTCTAATGTTTTCTCAGAATGAATATAAGGGATTAGTTCTTTTACGCCTATCGCCTGAAAAGCGGGTTTATCCTCCCCATATTTTTCAATTAATGGCAATGTTTCCTCAAGCAATCCTTTTTCGAACATTGCATCAACTCTTTTTTCGATTAATTCGTAAAGAATTTGTCTATCTTTAGTCAAAGCGAAAAACTTTGTTTCATATATAGGCTCGTGGCTTTGTTTGCTTAAAAGAGACGTCTTGCTCTCATTTGCCGCTAAGCATATTGCAATATCCCTTAAAACTCTTCGACGATTTTGAGAAGGGATTTTTTTCGCTTCAGTTGGATCGAGTTTTTCTAAAATATCATGCAAATCCTCATCGCTTTTCTTTTCGTACTCGCTCATATCGACATTTGAAGTATCAATAGAAAGGTCGTAATCATATAAGGCTGAACGGATATATAGGCCACTTCCACCGACGATAATTGGTATTTTCTTCCTTGATAAAATATCTTCAATGCATTTTCTTGCATCGACTTGGTAACGAGAAATATCATACCCCTCACTTAAAGGAACGAAAGAATATAAATGGTGGGGTACCTCTCTTTTCTCATCTTCGCTAGGTGCAGCGGTTGCGATTTTTAATTCTTCATAAACTTGAAAAGCGTCCGCATTAACGATTTCTCCGTCGATTTTTTTCGCTAAAGAAATCGCTAAAGCCGATTTTCCCACACCCGTTGGACCAGTTAAGACGATAATCATTTAAGTGCTTCCCTGACAATCAAAAGTTCTCCTTCTACGAGTTCTTTTAAGTTGTCGTGATTATTTAACAAAGGATGGTTTTGAATTTTCGTAAGAGTATCCTTGTATTCGTTTTTATATGTGAGATATTTTTCTTTATCAGACATTGAATTGGCCATGCCTTTTTTCGCTTCAACGAGTTTTTCTCCCAATTCTTTTATCTCTTGGTCATTTTTTATTTGTTCATCAAGTGAAAGATATTCTTTCATTAATGGAGAGCAAGAAAGCAAAAATGAAACATCTTTTGCTTTGGATATAAGAGGATCTTCAACCATCTCGCCAGTTAATGAATAAACATGCGATTCTTTGACTTTTACGTCAACAAAGCAACCGCTTAGATATTTCGGACCAGGGAAATTGATTAGTTTTCCATTTGGCGCATAACCTGAGAGGACTTCTTCGTTTTTCTTTGAAGGCCCATCAACTAAAACCGTATATGTTTTTCCGACACATTCCTCAGAAGATTTTTCCGTTAAATCGTCAATGACTTTTTTAAGACGGTTAAATCTTTCGTGTGAGACCTCTGGTGGAATTTGTTCCCATGAAGCGGCTGGAGTTCCTGGGCGTGGAGAATAAATGAAGGTATATGCGCTTGAATAGCCCACTTCTTTGCAAAGGCTTAGCGTCTCTTCAAAATCTTCTTCTGTTTCATATGGAAAGCCAACAATAATATCGGTTGTCAAAGCCATATCAGGGATTCGTTCTTTGATTTTTCTAACAACGTTAAGATAATCATCTCTCGTATATCTTCTTCCCATCTTGCCTAAAACATGGCTTGAGCCAGACTGAACTGGGAAATGAAGCCAATGGTCGATATTTGGATATGTTGCCATTATTTCAATCATTTCATTGGTAAATTGAGATGGATAGGAAGTGAGGAATCTTAAATGAGGGATGCCAGTCATTGCGACTGCTTTAAGAAGTTTTGCAAATGTCGTACCGTCTTTAAAATCCAAACCGTATGAATTAACGTTTTGGCCTAATAAGGTAATTTGTTTGTAGCCTTTTTCAACTAATTCTTTACATTCTCTTACGATATCTTCCATCTTTCTTGAACGTTCTCTTCCTCTTGTATAAGGAACGATGCAATAAGTGCAAAATTTATCGCAGCCATAAGAGATATTAACAAAGGCCTTTGCGGAATCCAATCTAACAGAAGGCATATTTTCTACGACTTCGGAAGCAAAAGATCTAACTGAAACGATAGATGCTTTCTTTTCTAAAGAGGAAGCTAAAAGAGAATTAAGATGGGAAATATCATGCGTGCCAATAACCAACGTTATCCATGGATAGGTTTTCGTTAAGTTTTGAGCGACATCATTTTCGTCCATTACGCATCCAGCAAGAACAAGCATGAAATCTTTATCCTTGTCTTTGTTTTGCTTGAATGTACCAATTTCGCCATAGACTTTATCTTCAGCGTTTTCTCTAACGGCACAGGTATTGATTATTGCAATGTTAGCCTGTCTTGGATCGGAAGTTCTTACAAATCCCGCATCAGAAAGATACCCGGCCATAACTTCTTCATCACGAATATTTGCTTGGCAACCATATGTTCGAATATAGAAATAACGGCCTTTAGCAAAGTTTTTTAAAATATCAGGAACATCATTTTTCGAAAGAGTGCGTTCCACTTCTGGACGTTTTGCTGCATCTTTTTGCGATGCGACGTTTTCATATATTACTTTTTTCATATTCTCTCTATCTTTCTACCATTTGGTTAATCGGGAAAATTTTTGTTGCTAAGAAGGTTTCTTCATCGACCTCAATAATGCAGCCATTGACCATCATATTAGCCTCATCATCAATCTGAAATATGCCAGTTTTGCCATAAACCATCTTATTGATGACAGAATTCTTTTCGAATCCAATCACCCCGTTAGGGTCTCCGCACATCCCAGCATCAGCCATGAAGGCTGTTCCGCCATCAAGGATTCTGCAATCATTAGTTTGAACGTGCGTATGCGTTCCAATAACTGCAGTTAATAATCCATCAAAATTATAAGCGAATATTTGCTTTTCTGAGGTTGATTCCCCGTGAAGATCAACAAAATGAATGCAAGGTTCTTGATTCTCTAGAAGAAGTTTATTTAAACAATCATATGGATTTATAACTTCTTCTTGCATGAAACTTTGACAAAGGATGTTGGTAACACGAACTGGTAAACCGTCCAAATCGAAACAGACGCTTCCAAAACCGTGATTGTAATTCATTAGGTTTAATGGACGAACAAGAGCTTCCGCATCATCGATGTAACCATCAATTTGCTTTTTTGAATGCCAATGGTTCCCAAGTGTAATGCAATCAGCACCATAAGAGAGCAACTCTTTGTAATGTTTTTCAATTAGCCCCTTGCCATGCGTGGCATTTTCGCCATTAACAATAACGAAATCAACATCGTATTTATTGACCAGTCTAGGCAAAGAAAGATGGACCGCATCGCGACCCACCTTTCCAACTATATCTCCTAAAAAGAGAATACGCATCTTATTTAGCCGTCTCCACAGCTCTATATTCACGAATGACTGACACCTTGATTGTACCTGGATAAGTCATTGTGCTTTCGATCTTATCACGCATTTGCTGAGCCATTTTTATAGCTTCAGCATCGCTGACCTTTTCTGGGATAACCATAACGCGAATTTCTCTACCAGCTTGAACTGCATAGGCTTGTTGAACGCCGTCAAATTCCTTAGCGATATCCTCAAGTTGGGTGATACGTTTTGTATAAGTTTCAAGAGTTTCGGAACGAGCGCCTGGTCTTGCGGCAGAAAGAGTATCGCCAGCAATGACTAAATGAGCGATAACGCTCTTGCATGGAACATCGCCATGGTGAGCTTCAATTGAGTTAACAACAACTTCATTTTCACCAAATTTACGGGCTAATGAAGCGCCTAATGAAGCATGCGTTCCTTCTTGTTCGTAATCAAGAGCTTTTCCGATATCGTGCAATAAACCAGCACGACGGGCTAAGTTTTGATCAAGGCCAAGTTCAGCGGCCATAATACCGCAAAGATATCCAACTTCAATCGAGTGATCAAGAACGTTTTGGCCATAGGAAGTACGGTATTTTAATTTGCCAAGAATAGCAATCATTTCGCGGTTGACTTTGACTAAGCCTAAGCGGTTAACGGCATCTTGTCCGGCTTTGAAGCAATCGTTTTCAACTTCAGTTTTGCATTTAGCCGCAACTTCTTCGATTCTACCAGGTTGGATACGACCATCTTTAACAAGTATTTCGAGAGTGCGTTTAGCAATTTCGCGACGGATTGGGTTAAAGCAAGAAACAGTGATGACTTCAGGCGTGTCATCAACAACTAAGTCAACGCCTAAAGTTTGTTCAAGAACACGAATGTTTCTTCCTTCGCGACCAATAATTCTTCCCTTTAATTCATCTGTTGGAAGGGAAATAACGGCGACGGAGCGTTCCGTGACAACGTCTTGAGCATATTTATCGCAAGCTAAAGAAAGAAGATCTCTAGCTTTAGCCTCAGCCGTGTCGTGAGCTTCGTCTTCAGCATTTTTGATGTATTGAGCAATCTCAATCTGCATCTTGCTTTCAACGCGATTCATGATTTCGTCATGAGCTTCTTTGACTGACATTCCAGAGACTTTTTCAAGTTCAGCAAGAATGGCATCGATTTTTTCATCAAGTTCTTTGCTCTTTTTGTCGTTCTCAGAGATTTTCTTGTTGAGAACATCATTCTTTTGTTCAAGAGCGTTTTCTTTTGCAAGCAAGGCGTTATCTCTTGCATCAATTGCATCTTCTCTAGCATCCAATTTAGATTGTTGAAGCTGAGCCTCTTGCTTCATTTGACGAATTTCGTTTTGAGCTTGTTGTTTCATCTCAAAAGTTGTTTGCTTAGCGTCAATTTGAGCGTTTTTTGTAATGCGTTCAGCCTTAACTTCAGCATCACGGATGATTTGTTTAGACTCTTTTGTGGCGGAATTGACTTTGTTTTTTCCAGTTAAGTGATTAACGAGGAAGAATGATACAGCGCCGATTGCTAAAGCTAGAATGGCAACTATTAGCAACGACCACCAAGGAAGAGATCCTCCTTCTAAAAATTTCATAATATACTCCTTAAATACGACCAAAAACTAAACCTAGCCCATAAGAAATAGGTTGAAATTCGGTTTTTAGAATAATTTATTTGACGGGATTACCCGATAATAAAGCTCCCAAAATCTATGGGCAGTACGTTTCAGTACATTGATATTATAAGTTTTATCAGAAAATAAAGAAGAGAAAATGTATTAAAAAATCTTATTTCGTGAAAAATCAGGAAATAAGATTAATGGATTATTCTTCCTCGCTAGCGTTTTCAACACTTCCGCCAGATTTGAACACATCGCGGATTTTAGCGTTGATTTCTTCAGCCTTTTCTGGATTCTCGCGGAAATAGGCCTTAGCGGCTTCACGTCCGTTTCCAATTTTTTCTCCGTCAATGTCGTACCAATTTCCGGTTTTTTGGATAAAGCCGAATTGAACGCCAAGATCAACCGTTTCCCCATCTTTAGAAATGCCTTGGCCATAAATAATATCGATTGAACAAGATTTGAATGGCGGGGCAACTTTGTTTTTAACTACTTTGACACGAACGCTATTACCAATAATATTCGTTCCAAGTTTAATGGCGTCTTGTCTTCTGATATCGAGCCTTACTGACGCATAGAACTTCAACGCTCTTCCACCCGTAGTTGTTTCAGGATTGCCATACATAACGCCAACTTTTTCACGAAGCTGATTGATGAAAATGACTAAGCAGCTAGATTTGCTTAAGATACCGGCCAATTTTCTCATGGCCTTTGACATAAGACGAGCTTGAAGGCCGACTTGGTTGTCTGACATAACTCCATCAAGTTCTTGTTGAGGGACTAATGCTGCAACAGAGTCGACGACGATAACATCAATCGCATTAGATTCAGCTAGCATCTCGACAATTTCAAGAGCTTGTTCACCAGAGTCAGGTTGGGAAAGGATTAATTCGTTAATGTTAACGCCCAATTTTGCGGCATATTCAGGATCGATTGCGTGTTCGGCGTCAATATAAGCCGCTCTTCCGCCTTTTTTCTGTGATTCAGCAACGGCATGTAAGGCGAGAGTTGTTTTACCAGAGGATTCAGGGCCGAAAATCTCAATGATTCTTCCTTTAGGATATCCCCCAATGCCAATCGCTTGATCTAAAAGCAAAGAGCCAGAAGGAATAACGTCGAGATCGACATGTGGTTTTTCACCCATTCTCATGACCGATCCTTTTCCATATGCTTTTTCTATTGAGCGCAAAGCAGCCTCAAGAGCCGCGTCTTTATCTTTTTCATTTATGAGTTGTTCAGTTTCTTTTTTTGCCATAAATATTCTCCTCAACTATTAATAGACGTCATTTTTCAAAAAATGCCATTTTTAATCTTCAAAAATTGCAATTAATCGATCAAACATCAAATCGACTGCCGCTTCTCTTATTTCGTTTCTAGACATATGGAAGTCTTGTTGCATCTCAATAATCCCATATTTGGTAGCAATGCACATATTAACTCTTCCAACCGGGGCAGCACCTTCTTCTTTGCTTGGGCCAGCATTTCCGGTAAAGGAAACGCAAACATCAACTCCGAGCTTCTTTCTTCCGTTGATTGCCATTGAATTTGCGACTTCCTTAGAAACAACACCATATCTTTTTATTAATAAGGAGGGAACGTTGTCTAATTTTGTTTTTAAATCAGTCGCATAAGTAACTATTCCACCACGGAAAACCTTACTAGCGCCAGGAACCATACATAGTGAAGCACTAAATAACCCACCAGTTAACGATTCAACAGCACCGATAGTTAAGCCTTCTTTAGCAAAAGCCTTAATTACTTTTTCCGCTTTATTGGAATCGATCATTTTTTCTCCTCCTTAAAAACAGAAATGTTTTGAGCGACATAAATTATCCCCGATAATAAAGACATTGCCGTAGCTAAATAGATAAGGATATTTCCAATTCGTAAATATGGATTCCAATTTAAATCAAAATAAGAAAATGGCCACCCATTTAATAAAACAACGGGTATAGCAACCATTTGGAAAACAGTCTTCAATTTTCCGAAAATATTAGCCGCTAAAACAATGCCCTTGCTTGCGGCAACGAATCTTAACGCGTCAACAACTAAATCTCTTGCGATCATAATTACGACTGCAAATACAGGAATCGACATATTCCCATATCTAGAAACAAGAAGATAAATAAGGATAGAGTTAACTAAAAGCTTATCCGCAACAGGATCGAGGAATTTGCCTAAGTCAGTGACTTGATGCCACTTTCTTGCTAAATATCCATCAAGAAAATCAGTCGCTGAAGCAATCACGAAGACGATCATCGCAATAAAATAAACGATGTTAATCGAACCATTTGGTCCAAAACAAAGCGGAGCATAGTCTGGCAAAAAATCAAAAACGAGCAAAAAAGCCAAAAGAGCTACAACCAAGACGATCCTAGCGGTGGTTATCTTCGTGGGTATATTCATATTCGTTCCTTTCTTAGTGAGTATCCGGCCCGATAAGCCATGTTCTGTCGAGGGCGATAATTAATCTCAGGTTTCCCTGGAAGGGTAGGCTTCGTTTCGCTTTCCCTTCTTCCCCTACCAAATTTGGGTTTCTCGCTTGTGGGGTTTACCAACGTTTCACCTTGTTATCGCTAACAAGCTCGTCTCTGTGGCACTTTATGGTTCCTTAACTACGTGAGTTAATTCGCTGCCGTCACGTACTCCTACGTGCCAAAGCTTATTTATTGGCTTTGCGCAAACACTACAGCCATCGCAGGCTGTGCGAGCATGGACTTTCCTCTAGTTTCCTAGCAATCGCCTGGACCGGATTTCTTTATTTTCGCAACTTAAGCGTTTTTGGATCGTATCCTAATTGATAAAGGAAATTTTCTAATTCGCGAAGACGTTTAATATAGACATAGTTTTCTTTGCCTATCTTATCTTCGGAAGTCAAACCTTTAAGTTTGTTTTTATAGGACGCGTTCTCCACTTCAAGTTGACGATTGCGTTCTTTTAAAGCGGCAACATTACTTTTGCCATCAATAGCGCTTGCGCGTTTGATTTCTTCTTTTAAAGACGCAATTTCAGCATCATGGCTAGCAATTATTCGCTTAAACGTCGCATAATCATTAATTACGATATCTAAGAATGAATCAACTTCTGCAGCGTCATATCCTTTGATATCTTTTTTGAATTTCTTGCTGAGTATGTCTTTTTCGTTAAGTTTTAAATCGTCTGCCATATGCTCTTTCAATTATATTGAAACGAAACAAAATATTAAAGGTGCAAAAAAATAAAATCAATTTTGAATCTTTTACGCTAGCAGTAAACAGATTCACGATTGCCTTATATAAATATATAGAATTATTGATTTAAAAAAGCACCCATTTAAATAGGTGCTCTAGGTCATATGTAAGGAAGTTCAACAGTCCCTTCTTCTTTTGTTGTCTCTTTGCTAGATGTTTCTTCGCTAGAAATATCATCCGAGGTAGAAGGAGAAGAATTTTCTTCTGAACTTGATGAAAGTTCTTTTGAAGAATCGGGGTTATCGCTACTTGAAGGATGCGATTCTTCATTTGAAGAGGAACTCATGCTAGCGCTTGAAGAGGAATTGTTGAATGATGACGATGTTGTTTCTTTAGCGTTACAGCTAAATAGGAGAGGAGAAAGAATCGCAAGTAAGAGAAATTTATTTTTCTTCATTATTATCCCCAAAAATCGTCGCCAGGAGTAACATGCCATTTATCTCCGTTGGCTCCAAATCCAGGATCTCCGACTCCGCTTGTGCGAATTATATCCTCATTGTCGAAAACAATAATCGTTGCGATAGGAGTAACATAATTATTCATTTTATTTTCTTTCATTTTTTATATCCTCCACCTTATTTAGCATCGGCAAGTATTTGCAAAGTAGCGTTAATTTCATCAGTTTTGCTAATGGAAGTATCATCAAGATATTCTTGAGCTAACGATGCAACTGAAGCGCTTCTTTCTTGTAAATAAATAATTTCGCCGTTATCTAGTTTAATGAAGGCAACTGAATAAACAGTTTTTGCATAATTTGCTTCAGTCACATCTAGATATGCGTTGAAGAGGTAATAATCTTCATTTTGGTCTGAGGTCGTTTTCTCAGAAGAAGATGCTGAAACTGGATGGCCTTCTTCTGAAACGCTGCTTTCGCTTGTGCTAAGTGCATTTTCACCAAATGTTGCGCCATCTTTAAGTGCTGAAAGTAAATCGGAATAACCCTCTGGCAAATTAACGCTGAGATAAACGCCATAGCTAGTGACGTTTTCTTTGATAGCGTCATAATCATCTTTGAGAATGTATCCGCCAAATCTCAAAGCGACATCAGAAATTTCATAGGTTGTCGTTTCATCAGTTGTTGTTGCAGTATATCTGTAAGACAATTTTGCTTTTGTAGATGAATCTTCAACATAAGAAACGAAGGAAGAGAAGAGTCGATCTTTTACTGTAGTAACAGTTGGCTTGTAATTTTGCCAATCATCTCCTTCGAGGGAGAAATAGAAATCTTCAGAGGAATCGACAATTTCTTTTGCTTCAGTTGAAAGTGTTTGGTACGCTTTACGAGTATCCTTAGCCTCATCAGAAGAGTTGCTTGCTAGATAGTCGTGTTTCTTGTCATTAACCAACGATGCGGTGTTGTAATAATAATTATTTAAGAAAGTGTATGCCTCATTAAATGTCTCGTTATAGTTTGTATCGTCGGATTTTACGTATAAATCAGTGAATGCGCCATAGTACGTCGTTTCGGATCCTTTATAAGTTTGTCCAAAGACATCGACAGTAAATGAAGGGAGTTCATCGTATTTTGTGATGAGATCGTCAAAGAAGAGCATTCCCCAATTTTTATCAGTATCTTTATCGGCAATCGCTAAAACGATGTCTTTCCCAACATATTCACTTAAATCCCAATAGACTCTTTGCAAAGTGTTGTAATTGGCTCCTTTAAAATAAACGTTTTCAACTCCACCCTCGCAATCGGCAAAAGAGGCATTATCTAAAGTTTCTAATATTGTTGGGCTATCTGTTCCAATTGTCGATGGATCAAGAACTTGCAATTGAGCAGAACGCCCAGCCATCTTGATTGAAACCAATCCAGTTCCAGAAAGAGTGAATTTATTAGTCAAGAAACGGAATTTAGCATCTTCGCTACGTTCCGAATAGCCATTTCCGTTGAAGAAGTAACCGTCATTATTAAATGGCATTTGTTCATTCCAGTCATATGCTGTATCGGAAGAGATGAATCCATTAAAACGGAAATCTCCTAAGTTTTTAGCATATTTGTCATCGAAAGCTAAAGTTGAAAGATTATCGTTTCCTTGGTCGAATGTAACGTTTGCATCGGTTAGTTTATAACTGGCAAATTCATATAAATCGGTGTTCTCTTCATTATTATAAAGATCAACTATGAAGTTTCTTGCTGTTTTATTTAGATTGTCAGAATTTAGTTCGTCAGAAATTGAAATATTATTCAAATAAACCGAATAGGCTTTTGCCACTTCTTCTTTGGTTTGGTTAACGTGTAAATCTCCAAAGACAACTCCGCCAAAACCTACGGTCGTTAAATCCTTGACTTCAATATGCATGGTATGTCCCAAATTAGATTCAGGAACTTCCATCGAATAAATAAGCATGTTGCAAGAAACCTCAGGATCCTTAAAATACGTATTTTTCAATGTTTTAACGGTTTCGTTTGTTTCCTCATCAACCAAAACAACTTCATTGGTGGCGTTCCCGCCAAAAGTGAAGTAAATATAACTTTTAGTTTGCGTAAAGGATTTTGATTTAAAGGTTCCCGTTAAACCTTCCCCGTTATTATTGATTGAATCGATAAAATTATCCAATGCACAATAAGATCTTCCTTGAGCCCAGAATGTATCTCTTCTTCCTTTTATAAAACTCTTTAAAGATAAAGTTGAAGTCACATCTTCTTTGCCATCGTTAAAATCTACAAGAGTGAAATTATCATCTCCGACAGGAAGATAGGTTACCTCAGTTGTTTCAGCAACGCTATTTGATTCCATTAGTTGTAAGGCGTTTTTGTTTTGAGCGTTAAAAGCTACGTCATTCAAAACAGAACACGAACCTGCGAGGAATGCTAGACTGCATAACATTATTGCTCTTTTCATCTTTTTATCCTTTCATGATAAGTTATGTATGGAAACGTTTCCATTTTCTAAATTATATTATCGTATGTAATCGCTTTCAAGATGCTTTTTGCGATTTTTAGTTAAATCTTTAATAACTCGATTTTTCCATCTTTTGCGGAAACATCAATCTCGATAAATCCACTAGATAGACTTGTCGCAAGCAAGGACGAGAGAACCTTTCCATCAAAGAATATTTCTACTGAACTATTATCAACTACTAAATATGATTCGTGTTCTTTTTTTGCTGAATCAATTGGCATTCTTCTTATTTTCGCCAATGAATTTGCATCAGTTTCCTTGAAAGATACTTCTTCGCATTTCGAACGGTCAAAAACAAGTTCATTCCCAATTAAATTTAATTTGGCATATTTCTCTTCATCTTCATAAAAACGCATTTCTAAGGATTCTAATTCTTTTAATGAAAGATGAATTATGCCACTTCTGCAGTAGATTTTTTGATTTTTAGCAAACGGGATCTCTACAAATTCATCTTCCTTTAACAAGAAAGGCTTTTGAATAAGTTTTCCATCCTTTATTTCTAAAGCTCTTGGATATGTAAGTTCTCCTGCATATCCGTCTTTTTCGCTTATGAAACTGCGATCCCACATGCTCATCCAAGCCATTAGGATATTCTTTCCTTTGAAAGATTGAGCGGCATAATAATCAAACCCATAATCAAGAGCTAAGGCATTTTCATAGGAGAAATTGCCATTTTTATCTTTAATGATATATCTTGATGCGTGAATGTTATTGTTCCCGTCAATATTCGAAGGGAAAAATTGCTCAGAAAACGTTAATATGTCTCCTGCCTTATCAGGACATTCAATCATTGTTCCTATGGAATCTTTTTCAAAGAAATCCTTAACGAAAGTCCAATGGAACAAATCAAGGGACTTAAAAACAAGAATTCTTCCATTGCCGTTTTCTTTTCTTGAGGCGACATACATTAAATATTGTTCACCATCTTTAATGACCGAAGGATCTCTAAAATCTTCCTTTAGATAACCAAGAGGAAGTTCATCGCTTGTGATTATTAAGCCTTTCTTTTCAAAATGAATGCCATCAGATGAAACGGCAATGGCTTGTTGTTGCCTAATTATTCCTTCGCGATTAGTGAAGCTGGTATAAATAAGATAAAGTTTTCCTTCCACTTCAATCGCTGAGCCTGAAAAGCAACCATCGTCTTGCTCATCTGGGCGTAAAGCTGGCTCAAGGTAATCCCAATGCCTAAGATCTTTGCTTACAGCGTGTCCCCAATGCATCGGCCCCCAATGAACGTCATTAGGATAGTATTGATAAAAAACGTGGAATTGATCTTTGTAAAACACCAATCCGTTTGGATCGTTAATCCATCCTTTTGGACCATAAACGTGGAATTTTGGATATATTGTGTTACTCATAGTATTTTCCCTTTATTGTAAAATGTTGTTAGCCACGGTCGCTTGAAGAGGATAATCGGCTTCATTTTCGTAGAATGTAACGAAATCATCTGCAAAAATTAAGCCCCAATCGGATGTAGCATTATCAACTAAACGTAATTTTAATTTCCTGCCGGAATATGCGCTTAAATCAGCGATATAGATAGCCATATTGGCTTTATAAACGTTATCTTTTGACAAGATGATCGGTTTTCCTTCGTAATAGTAATCAAGGGCGTTCTCTCTAAATTTGGAGTTGGAATATCTTGCCACTTCTTCATCGGTTTCACTATCGATAATGGAAAGATAGCATTGGTCTGAGTTTTTCATTCCACCAAGACGGAAAGAAATCATTCCAGTTCCTGAAAGAGTGAAAGTCGAGCTTTCTAGGTAACCAGTATCTCCTTCATTTCCATTCCAGCCATTGAAGAAATATGAACCTTGTTTCTCATAGCTGAAACATTCGTTCCACCAAGTGTTTAATGAAGAAATATTTCCGATATTCCCTGAAAGAGTCCATCCATCTAAATTTCCTTTTTCAAAAGAGCCATTTTTAACCTGATATTCATTTTCTTCCTCTACGAAAGATAATTGATTGACGGCAGTTATAGAATCAAGCGGAATTGATTCTTTGCTTGGATAAAAAGTTATAAGGCTATCGAAAGAAAGCAATCCCCAATCGTTACTTGCCTTATCAACTAATTCGGCATGAACCTTTCTTCCTAAGAAGGAGGAAAGATCAGCATTATATGAAATCATATTCAATAAGTTAGAACCTTTATTCAAAAGGCCTGTTCCTAAATCATTGAAACTAGTGTTGGCAAATCTTGCGATTTCTTCATTCGTTTCATCATCAACGAAAGATAGATAGCAACTTAACGGGTCTCTTCCTCCCCCTAAACGGAAAGAAATCATTCCGCTACCACCGACAGTAAAGGAAGATGAGATTAGTTTTCCGCTTCTTCCTTCAACATTTTCGCCAGAAACGAAGTGTTCGCCTTTTTTGTTATATGAGAAAGATTCATTCCACCATCCGTCTTTGTTCATAAGTTCAACGAACTCATCTCCTTCAAAAGTCCAACCATCTAGGTTTCCCTTTTCAAAGGTTCCGTTCTTAACTTGATATTCATTTTCAAGTTCGATGTCATATTTATCTTCCGGAATATATTCGTAAGCCGTTTCAGTGAAGAAAGTTGGCTTGGTTTGGTGATATGTTTCAATTGAATCTAACGTTATGCAACCAAGTTCATCGCTAGATGAATTCATATCGACAACTTCGATTAACATCTTTTCGCCAATATAACGAGAAAAGTTCACGTAATATTGATTCATGTTCAGCAAACGCATGCCATTGGCGATATATGGGAATTGGTCGTTGTTATATTTAAAGTTCGATGTTCTCCCTACTTCAATTTCTTTTTCTCCTTCTAAAAGAATGAAACGAAGATAAGTGAGATTCTGATCCATGCAGCCACCAAGTTTATAAGTGATATAGCCGCTTCCACCAACGGTAAAGGCAGACGATCTCATTATTCCAGTATACGTTGGTTCATATAAACCATAATGGTAAGAACCGTCTCGATTATAGGAAATTGCCTCGTTCCACCATGTTTCTTCGGAATTTACGCCTTCGTTAGAAAAGGCATTGCCTGAAACTATTTCCCAGCCAGCGAGTGAGCCATCTTCAAATCCACCATTGGCTATTTGATATTCGTTATGTTCACTTGGAGTTTCCTTATAATCATGGCTTTTAACATAATATTCCCCTTCAGTTTGAGACAAAGAGGAAGAACCGTTTCTAATATCGTCCACGCTTAGATATCCATAATAACTATCCGTATCATTATCAACGATTCTGATATAGACCTCATTTAATGCATATTCCGATAAATCAAGGATATATTCAACGAAATTATCAGTATTATAAACACCATTCTTATATTGATTGGCGTTTACATAACTTTCAGTATGTTCCAAGAAATAATCGTTTGTTTGCCTTGCGATCATCTGATCGTTCTTGGCTAAATAAACTCCGACATAGCAAATCTTTTCCTCATCCTTCATTGCAGCGGATTCCCCTTTGCCTTTCGCTAAGGCTCCACCCGCGAGTTTCATGCTCAAAATGCCATCTTTTGCTAAAACGAAATTAGATGATTGGATGGCTCCGGTTCTTGAAAAAGAACGTTTTCCATCAAATCCCTTTCCAGAAAGATACCAGTTTCCCGTTTGATTAACGGGTATTTCTTGATGACGTTCGTCATCTTTGAAGGAGAATGTTGAAACAGAGGAAACAGAATCGTCATCGTAACTGTTGCCGTATAAAACTTTCCAACCGCTTAAATCAGAAGTTTCAAACCCTCCGTTAATCGGAGAAGATTCGACTAGTTCTTCTTCACTGCTACTAGATGAAACAACCTCGGAAGAGTTTACGGGATTGCATCCAAGAAGGAAAATGGCAGAGAATAAAGTCAATAAATAACATTTTTTCATTTTCTTTTCTCCTTTAGATGATTGCATCCTTTAAATTTCCGGTATTTTCATAATATGGAGGCGTCATATTTTCCTCATATATGGATTTCATTGAAGTGAATTTCACCGAGGAAAAATGGATATTTGTTCCATTGTCAAAAATATGGAAGTAGTCAGAATCCTTGTATTTAGGATAGATTCTTGTCGTTATGGAAATAACATCATCAATATAGATTTCAACTAAAGAACGATCCATGAGAATGGTCATTTTGTGAGATGTTGAATAATCTAAGGCGACAGGCTCGCAGTTAGATTTATCGACATAATCGTAAAGAGAAGAATTTAAACGATCGACATGAACGCCATCCTTAGCAAAAACGATATTCGTTCTTTCGGTCCCTAAATCATTTGTTGTTGGGTTGTAACGGATAGAAAATGCACTCTCGGATGAATCGCTTGTCATATCTAAATTGAACGTAGCATCAATTCTAAGAGTATCTCCTCTAACATTTTCGATTTTGTTATTAAGCTCATCGGCATTAAGATTTTCTTCACTTTCGAAAAGAGTCGTATCGTAAATTGAAGAAATTTCTTCAACTGGCTTACGAATGATCTTTTTGCCATCGTCGCTTAAAGAAAGTTCAAGAGGCATAGCAAAGTTATGTGCCCAGCCAGAAACCTTGTTTTGTTCGGTTCCAGCGCTCTTTCCTTGAGCTATGGCAAAAAGAATTGTTCTTCCTTCTTCATATGAAGCGCCACTAGCAATTTGTTCATCGTTTAAGTAACAGAAGCCATTTTGACCGGTGAAAATGCCTTTTCCATAGTCAAATAACTGAGGTTTGTCATCATCGGCAATAAAACGGCAGTTCTCTTTATCGAATGATCCAATCCAGTAATAGCAATCAACCGTGTAACCATCAACCGTATATTGAGGGCAATCAAATAGGACATATTTAGTTTTAGTTCTATCTTTATTGGTGATTGGCAACATTACGACACATTCCCAATGCGCGCCTTGCTCAGGGTATTTATCAAATGGGCACTCGTAAAGATATCCTTTATATTCCCAATTTCTCATATCGGTTGACTTGTAGACGTTAGCCGATCCGCCCTTGCCTGGAATTGAGGTTGAAACGAGCAAATAATAATATCCGTCATCATACCAAATGAAAGGATCTCTAAATTGGTCTCTCTCACCTTGGGTGTCGTTATTTGGCTGAACGATTATATCGGTAGATTCAATTGTCCACTCAGTTAAATCTGGATCATCTGGGTCAACGCAATGGGCATAAGCGACATTTTGTCCAGACCAAGTGCTGCTTGTTGTGCCAGCTGTAAGCAATAGCCATGGCGTGCCATCTGGCCCAAGAGTTGCCCCTCCAGTCCAAACTCCTTCTGGGCAAACGCCACTTGTAGGAACTAATGCGTCCTTAAGATAATTCCAATGAATAAGATCATCGCTTACGATATGTCCCCAGCGAATTTGGCTCCAATAAGGTCCTGATGGATTGTGTTGATAAAAAACGTGATATCTTCCTTTGTAATAGAAGGGAGAGTGTGGCTCATTCATCCATAAAGCAGGTGGAAGAGCGTGATATTGAGGACGATACCTATCGCCATAGTATACGGAATTGTCTAGTGCCACTTCTGAATATTCCAAAGTTGGAACGTTTCCATTGGTGGAATATTTGTCAAACAAAGCTTTTTGCTCTTTCGGAGAAATTGAGCATTCGTAGATTGATACTTCATCTAGCAAACCCCCAACCATTTGGCGGTTAACCCCATATTCAATAAGAGGGGAAACATACGAACCAATATATAAAGGTTCGGCAGATGGAATAATTTGACAATTAACTAAATCGGGCAAAATAGCCTCATAAGCCATTTTTCCGTTGAAATTCAAGCCAATGTATCCTCTATCTCCATCAAAAGTGGCAGAGATAAAATTCCACTCATATAAGGATAATGAATTGATTGGATCATAAAAACCAACGACAAAATCTTCATCCTTGTCATAAGAATGTAATGCGAGTTGGATTCCCCACATCCCAAGTCTTCCGTAGCCAAAATTAAATCCTTCGGCTAATTCGATATCGCCTTGATTAAAAATGCTTGTCAATCTTGAATGGCCTTTTGCAGGCGAAGAAGAATCGTATTCGCTAAGATTTTCAAAAACACGCGGGGCAACCCAAGAAGAAAGAGTTATCGCTGAGCTTGGCGTTTGATAATTAGGCAAAGAAATTTTTGTTGAAAACCCATCCATATAGAGGGATTTTCCACTTACGCCTTCTTTTTGAAGAGGAAGGTTTGCCTCTTTAAAAAGGTTTTGTTGGTTCGATTTATTGAAAACGTAGTTGATAAGATACGTGTCTCCGCTTACGGATTCAGTGGTTTTCGAATCTTCATCGATGTCTTCGAAAGAAAAATGTAAAGTTTCATCTTTATTTATTTCCGTCGATTGACTTGAATTCGTTTCGGAAGAATCGTTTGTTTGCTGATCGTTTCCGTTACACCCAAGAAGAAACATCGGTAAGGCTAGAAGAATTAATTTATTATATTTTCGCATAGATTCTCCTTAAATTTTTAAACCGGCCGTTCCAAATCCTTTGATGAGGTATTTTTGAGCGACGATATAGATAATGAAGATCGGGATTGAAGTAACGACTAATGAGGCCATGATTTGACCCGTTGTTATATCAGGGCTTGATTGAATAGAGGTAAGCGCCGCTTGAATTGGATACCAAGACCATTCCCCTTCCCCTGCATATGGAAGAACCATTGTCGGCCAAACATAATCATTCCAAACTCCGATGAAGGAAAAAACACTGACAGAGGCAACAATTGGTTTTGAAAGAGGCAAAATAACTTTTAAAAATACATCAAACCTGTTAGCGCCATCAATTCTTGCCGCTTCTTCATAATCCTTAGGGATGCTTTGGAAGAAAGACATGAACAAGAAAATGTTGTAGATAGAAATTGAGGCAGGAAGAATGACAGCCAATAAAGACAGTCCTCCTTTTAATCCAAGCATAACTTTAACAATTGAATAAAGAGGAATCATTGACGTTTCTACCGGAACTACAATCAAGAAAAGAACCATAAACGTGAGGAAACCTTTTCCTGGAAATCTCAATTTAGCAAGAACATATCCGCAAAGTCCGTTAACTAGAACATTTAAAATGATGACAATTACCGCATAAAGAAGAGAGTTTAAGGCA
Organism: Hallerella sp.; assembly: GCA_963648925.1. Classification (GTDB taxonomy): domain Bacteria; phylum Bacillota_I; class Bacilli_A; order RFN20; family CAG-826; genus UBA4951. The sequence continues at coordinate 80,129 of CAVJFO010000003.1, read as the reverse complement.
TATTTCCAAATACCGTAATCCTTCATTAGAATTGAGTAGTTAGAAAACATGGTCGAGGAAAAATCCGGCAAGAACATTCTTAATGTCCCTGCGCTTGAAGCGATTGATTCCTCGCTTTTGGTGCTGGCCGCAAACATATAAAGCAAAGGGAACAAGAACAAGAAAGAAAGAGCGATGCAAACGATGTAATAAATCACATCCCCAACATAGCGTTTTGCAGGTTTCTTTACTCTTGTGATATTTTCGCCTGATTCAGTTATGACATTTAGGTTTTTCATATTATTTCTTCTCCGCGAATAATTTTCTTTGAAGTAAGGTTATCGAACCGATCAAGATTGTCATTAGCAAGGCGACAGCGGAAGAAAGTCCGACCCATCTGTTGTAATAACCCTCTTGATACATATAGTAGGAAATGGTAACCCCGTTTGTTTGATATCCGATCATCAACATTGGCTGAACCATAATTCGGCATGCGCCAATGAAAACGGTGATCAAAACATAAATGAAGGTTGAGCGGATTCCCGGAAGCGTAACATGGAAGAATTTGCTAAACACATTGGCCCCATCAAGACTTGCCGCCTCATATAAATCGGAACGAATGTTGCCTAAAGCGGAAAGGAAGATGATCATTTGATATCCCGCTCCTTGCCAGGCGCTAAGCAATACGATCCAAAGTATTGCCGTATTCGGATCTTGCAAGAATTCTTGCTTTTCAATTCCGAATAATCCAAGGAAGGAATTCATCAAACCGGTCTCAGATGGAGAAAGAATTTGAAGCCAAAGGTAAGAGGTGACAGTTAATGAAACCATCATTGGGGCAAAGAAACATATCTTGAATATTGCCGTTCCTCTTTTCTTTTTTGAACAAAGGAGAGCTAAGCCAAGCGCTAAACAAATCTGTAAAGGCACGACAAGAACGACGAAAATCAAAGTGTTTTTAATCGCGTTATACAGCATGCCTTTTTCGGCTATTTCCTTGAAAATTGCTACGAAATTGTCAAAACCATTGAAATGAATATCATTAGGTTTTAGCAAATAATAGTCGGTGAAGGAATAGCCCAAAGAATAAAGAATTGGGAGGAGGACAAAGAAGAAGGCCAAAATAATGGCAGGTAAAATCATCAAGAAAGCCGCTAAGCATTCTTGGCGATGATATTTAACGTTATTCTTCTTTGCTTTTTTAAGATCAAGGATGGCAACCGTAAGATAAATAAGGATAAAAACGATGAAAATAACGATTGCGGATATTGATAATGTGCTCATTTTTCCTCCTTTCTTATAAATGTGTGTTTTATTTGCTTAATTTGTCTAATTCACTTTGAAGGATTCTCGCCTTGCTATCGAGAATTTCTTTGATGCCTCCGCTCTTCATCTCAGAGATGACTTGGCGGAAACATTCAGAAAATTTAGGATATCCAACTGTTGCTGGGCGTTCTTTGCCGCTTAAAGCGAGTTGTTTAATCAAAAGCTTTTCTGGATCGGTGTCAGCATATTCTGTTTCAACTGATTTTCTTGCTGGAACCATGCCGGTTGCATCAGTTATAACTTTGCTTGATTCAGCCGAGGTGAGGAATTTTAAAAGCAAGGCAGCGGCTCTCTTATCGGAAACGCCATTATTTGTAATTCCAAAACACCATGAGCCTGTAGCACTAGCTGCTTGAGTTTCTTTTGGGTATGGAAGGAGGCCCCAAGAATCACGATCAGGGAAGGTTGTAGGATATTTGTTGTCTAAATCAGGGATTGTCCATCCGCTAGAAAGATACATCCCAACCTTTCCGTCAAAGAAATCCGTTGAACCGATTGAATATGAAGTATATCCGTCTGTTACAAGTGATTTCAAGAATTCAAAACCCTTTTGCGTGTTAGCGGAATTAAAATGGTTGGTAGCGGTAAAGCCGTCAGCAGAAACGTAATCTCCACCAGTTGCATAAATAAACGGGTAAAGCATATAAGTTGCCGTTTCGTCTTTGGTTGCGTCTAATCTCATATCGACTGCAGTTACGACTTTGCCGGAATTTTTAAGCGACGCGCAAACGGATTTGAATTCATCAAATGTCCAAGGATTTTCGGCGGTATAACTAGAAACATTAATTCCCGCTTCTTCAAAAATCTTCTTGTTATAGAAGAAGCCTGCGCTAGATTCTTGGATAGGAAGGCCATAGATTTTGCCGTTATATTTGTTGATCGTAAGGAAATCATCTACTTCTTCTTGAGATAGAGCGTTGGTGATATCAACTAAAAGGTCACTAGCTGCGTATGAAGCGCAATTAGGGGCGTCGAATGTAACAATATCAGGCAAAGTTCCTTCTAATTGCATATTTGTAAGTTCGGTTTCATAGCTTCCTGCGCCAGTTGTTCTTGCTTTATATGTGGCGGAAACCTTTATTCCATCATTCTTATAAGCCGCGTTAAAAGCGTCAATTCTCTTTTTGTAAGCTTGTCCTTCCGCTGATTTGGCATCAACATGGAACATAATCTTAAGGTTTCTGTTAGTAATGCTTTCGGAATCGTTTCCAAAACCATTATCAGAAAGAGAGCCGTCATTTGACGTATCTACTCCGCATGATGCAAGTAAAAATGTCGGTAAAAGCAACGCAATAAATTTTCTCATTTTCATAATTATTCCTCCTTATTTAGTTGTTTCTCCTATTATTAAAGAACATGGTAATTCGGTTATTTGATTTTCAATTTTTCCACCCTCGATTTTTCCAATCAAAACATCGACGGCTTTTCTTGCAAGCTCTTCTATTGGCTGAGCAAGACAGGTGAAGTGAGGCGAGCTAATCATTGAAGAGAAGTCTCCATCATAAGAGACGATTTGAACATCATCTGGTATTTTATAGCCTCTTTTAATTAAAGCGTTATACAAGGACAAAGATATTGAATAGCCAGAAACGAATATTCCGTCGAAATCTTTGCATTTCTCGAAGAAATGATCGATTGGCGATTCTTCTTGACCATGGAGAATTGCTTCATTTATGGCTATCTCTTCTAAGCCTAATTCTTTTATTTCATCTTGATAGGCCCTAAAACGTTCGTTAACTTCGGATGATACTGGGGCTTTAGTGCCTAAATATGCTATTCTCTTGCAACCCTTATCATAGAGATAACGTACGCCTTTTCTTGATGCTTTGTAGTTATCGGAAGTAATTATTGGAATATCTTTTCCTAAGTGACGATCGATTGTAACGATATTTAATCCATCCGTATCGCTTATATCGTGGTTGAAGTGCGTAAGTAAGATTGCTCCATCAACTTCTTTTCTACGGATTTGGCCAAGAATTTGGCTTTCTTTTTCGATTCTTTGCTGAGAAAGTACTAGAAGAATCGAGTAGCCTTTTTCGTCTGCGGCTTTTTCAACGTAATTACAAAATTTAGCGAAGAATGGGTGCTCTATGATCGGAACTAATAAGGCAATCAAACCCGTCTTTTGTGAACGAAGTCTTAATCCTGAAGCGTTAACGGTATAGCCCAGTTTTTTTATGGCTCCTTCGACTTTTTCGCGTGATTTTTTTGAAACGCTGCCAGAATTATTGATAACCCTTGAAGCAGTTCCTAGCCCTACTCCAGCCTCTTTGGCAACATCCTTAATCGTGTATGTCATAATTTTTCCCCTTTCTTTTTATGAAGTCCGATAAATGCAAGAACAAAGGCAATAGAAGGAATGCAAATTGCCCAATAAATTATTTTTGGCGTATTGCTTTCTTCTTTTTCTTGCTGATTATTAAGGTTATTAACTGGTTCTTCTTTGGTAACAACTTCGCCATTAACCTTGATATTAACCTCTTCATCATCAATTTTGAGAACGTTATCGCCAATTTCGAAGTTATCAGAATATATCGTTAAACAATAATCTTTTATTTGATATTGATTATCATTTAAAACTTTACCGTTAATTTCGATTTTGCTAATTGAACGTGAGCCAATAAAGTAAACGAGATTCTCATTTTGCTCAATCGTTCTGTCTTTGAAACTGATGATAGGAATTTCTTTGACATCAACGTTAATTTCATAAGATTCAGAATATCCGTTAAGAGAAATTTTATAGATTTTCTTTTCTCTTAAAGTTGCAAAATATTCTTCCTTAATCGTTATTTGTCCGTTTGATAAAGAACAATATGCAAGAGGGATATTCGTATTTTTATTTGTGATATTTGTCACGGACTTCAATTGAGAGAGCGTTTTAACTTCGATTAGTAAATCTCCACCTAGGTATTCATAATCAAAGTTGGATACGGAAATGGAGGAGAATCTTGCTTTGCCTTGGAAGACGTTTAAGCCAAAATATCCTTCTTCTTTCTCATCATCATCAAGCGTGACGGTTGTTAATTCTTTTCCATCAAGATAGATAGTAAGGGAATTTCCTTCGGTCTTAGTTGAAAGATTAATTGAGGAAAGATCGTCCACGTTTACATTTATGTATGATAATTCTCTTTTGTTTGACCAGGCCTTGCATGCGTTAAGGTTTTTATCGTAATTAACGATGATATACCTAGAAAGATTTTCGTTAGCCTTGATTATTAAAGCACCTGCGGTAGCCTCGCTTAAATCAAGTTTTGCTTGATAGATAAAATCCTCGCCTTTTTTTGAAGAAAGAATATATCCGTCCCCCGTATCGTTTCTTCCAACAATCGTTTCTCCATCTTGATAGAAAGAGCCGGCTTTGACTCCATCTTGAGAGAATGGAACCTCTAAGCTGCTAGATGAATGAACGTTAACTTCGCAAGTTTTTTCAATCGAACCGCAATACGCTTTGATTATGGCTTGTCCCGCTTCTTTAGCGTTTATGGTCGCTTCGTTTCCATCAATTTCTAACGATATGGCATCTTCTCCTTCAACGATTTCGAAGTTTACGTCTTCATTTGAGGAGCAATACGCTCTTAAGGTTTCCTTTTTATGCAAATCTAAATCTAGATCCAGATTCGTTTCAGAAAGATAGATTATTCCTTCACCATCTACTGTATTTTCGCGATACGTAGAAGAAATCTCATTAACTTCAAGAGATTCAAACGTAATTTCATCTGAAGAGATAAAATCCGCTTTAGTGGAATATGGTGAGGCAAGCGTTAAGACATAGAACGGGGTTTTAAAATCGTTAGCAAAAACTTCAACTCCGCCATTATCGCTTAAAACATAAAAAGATTGCTTTGTTTCATCGCCAATTACCTTTGAAGCGTATTTCTCATTGTAATTCGAGAAAGATATTCCGGCTGAAGTAAGATTGCTACGATCAACGTAATATCCATCGTTTTTATTCCATCCGATTTCTAAATATTCTTTGCTTGATAAGTCTATTTTAAATGCAACGTCTGCTCCATTTGGATTATCGATTGTAGCGGATAATTCGATAATATGTGAATTAACGTCTTTTAATGGATTTTCGCTAGTTTTTGGGTCAAAAGAAAGAGACGTTTCGGAAATAACGTTTGTTTTTGTTAGTTTTTCGTTTCCTAAGGTAACCGGAGTTTCTTTTAAAGAAGATTTACCGTTTTCTTCATCGAAAGAATAGATTACAGGGATTGTCATTCCTCCGCCATTCCAAGGATGCCTAACCGCGCCAAAGCTACCGGAATCAACGCTTCTAGAATCACCAGGAACGCCGCTAAACCAACTAATGGACACCGTCTTTCCGTAATATTCGGAGCTATCATCATCAATATAGAAAGACTGGGTCGCATATGAATCTGGTCCATAATCCATCTTAGAAGAATTCATTTCTGAATATGAAAGAGTCGAAATATCGATATTGTCTTCGTTTTTAAAAACGATTCTATCGGTATAAGATAGTTTTCCAAAAAGATAGTCTCTCCCGCTAATCGTGATGACGTCTTTGCTTTCTTCTCCGTTAGTTAGGGTAAATACGTCAACGCATTCAGGGCTCTTAAAATCAAAAGAGGAAGAAAATTTCCAATTTATGAGGTCATTCGATTCAAGGAAGTAAACTTTATTTAAGCCCATTGATGAAACGCTCATTCCCCAAAGGGTGGTTTTATCGCCATCTTTAAGGAGAGGGAAAACCTTTGGATCACGGAAGTCTACTTTATGGTCACTTATTCCGATAATGCTTTGAGGGATAATGTTTCTTTTTGTCCAGCTCATTCCGCCATCATCGCTAGAAACAATTAGTTGATCTTGAGATGCGCTCCCATCACGAGTCAAATATGCAATAAGCCCGCTAGAAGCTTCGCCAAACCAGGCCTCGCTATCAATAAGCGCGCTATCGCCCTTATGATAAACGATGCTACAGCCAGACCACATATATCCATCGCCACTTCCTGCGTCCATGTTTCCATCATCTGGAAAAAGGCAGATCGGAAGATTTTCCCAATGAAGTAAGTCTTTTGAACGAGCGTGTCCCCAATACATGTCAGACCAGTATTTGGAAAATGGATGGGTTTGGAAATAAAGATGGTAATAACCATTATAGTAAACTAGGCCATTTGGATCGTTATTCCAGTGAGCATATTGAGAGAAATGATATTGGTTCCTATATAATTCAGAATAATAGGAATAATCAGATTTGCCAATCGAGATGTCGCTTAGGCTGACTTTGCCTGCAAAAACATTGATTCCTAGTTTCCCACCAGTATAGGTAATTCCTTCTTCTAATGCATTTAAATCGTATGTGGAATCCGTGCCAAAGCGTTTAATTCCATCAGCAAAGCATTCAACATAGGCTTTCTCGTTTTCATATGTGAGAATTACTTTTAAATTAACTTGATCGAGGTTTCTTAGTTTTGGCTCGACCATGTTTTTCTCACTTTGAGTCATTTTGTCATTGCCAATGAAATAGTCGCTAAGAAGTTCTTTTGCATTTAAATCGCCATCAGAATAGGAAAAATAAAGCAATTTAACTTTATTTTCATATCTATCCATGTTGAAAACGAAATAATGCTCATTTTCTTTAGCGCCAAAAACTAATCCTCCGGCTTGTCCGGATTCAAAATTAAGGAAACCGGTGTAGACGAAAGACTCTGTTGCTGATTTTTCACTCTTAGAAAGGGCAAATCCATTGCTAAGCGACTCCACTTCAATAGAAGAGGAGGACTCTAAGGAAGAGGCTTCCGCTAAAGAAGAAAGGCTGACAGCAAAAAATAATAATCCAAACAACGTTTTCATCTTTTTCCACCGTCTATTATGAATTTCTTAGCCTCTTCTAAGGAAGCAAGTGGAGAAATGGCCCCTTTTCCTAAAGTGGCGATGGCTCCGCAAGCATTACCTAAGGTAAGCATTTCTTTTATCTCATCCAAAGTAGGGTTTATATTTTTATCTAATTGAGAAAGCAAGGCACCATAAAAGGCATCGCCTGCCCCTGTCGTGTCAATTGGATCAACGATGAATGTGCTAGCTTCAACAACATCATTTTTATGATAATACGCGGATCCTTTTTTGCCTTTTGTGACGAAAACACGATGATTTGAAGGCAAAGAAGAAAAGTAATCTTCGCCAAAAATAGCGATTTCATCATCGGATAATTTAACGAAATCCGCTAAATCGATGATATCCTTGCTTCTTTTGATTGCTTCATCAACAGAGGAATAAATATCTTTTCTAAAATTAACATCGAAAGAGACGAGACACCCCATCTTTTTTGCTTGTTTTGCAAGATAAAGCGCATAGTCATATCCTTCGTCCTTTGAAAGCATCAAAGAACCGATGTGGACAATGTTGAAATTCTTAAGAAAATCATCCTCTAAAACAGGTAAAAGATAATCCGCTGTATTTTCGCGATAAAAAGCGAAATCTCTTTCACCATTTTCTAATTTAACAAAGGCTAAAGTCGTATTTCTTCCTTTGATTTTTTCTAGGCGGTAATCTTTTAAAGAAAGAGTTCTTAAATATTTTTGGAGGTATTTTCCTGGAATATCATCGCCAATTGCGCCAATAAAACATGCATCCCCGCCTAGTTTGGCTATTTGGGCTGCAACATTTAATGGAGCTCCGCCAGCGTGAGAATCAAAAACGATTCCGTCCTCGCCTTCTTCTCCAATCATGTCCAAAAGGATTTCACCAATTGATAAAATCATTTTTCTCCTCCATCGAGGATTGATTCCTCATTTTCGTAATCGAACAAATGAATATGTTCTCCCTCGAAATCTACCTTAAGGGTATCGCCATTTTTATATGTAGCACGTTTTGGGTAATCGATGACAAATTCTCCGCCATTATTCTCTGCTTTGACGAAAATTTGCGTTTCTTTGCCAAGGTCTTCGACAAAATCAACTAAGACATTAAGACCTTTTTTGCTAATTTTTATATGCTCTCCGCGGACTCCAAGCCATACATGATGTGAATTTCCGTCTAAATATCCTGATTTGATATTTCTAATTTTTCCAAGAGGATAAGAAATCGTTTGTCCGTCTTTGAAAGTGATGACTAATGTGTTTTCCGCTCTTTGAATTTGGACATCAAAGAAATTCATTTGAGGGGTTCCTATAAATCCGGCGACGAATTTATTAACTGGATAATCATATAGATTAGTTGGCTTATCAACTTGTTGGATGATGCCATCTTTCATGACGACAATCTTATCTCCCATCGTCATAGCCTCGATTTGGTCATGCGTGACATAAACAAAGGTCGTTTTAACGGTGTTGTGGAGTTTAACGATCTCACTTCTCATGGATGTTCTAAGTTTGGCGTCTAAGTTAGAAAGAGGCTCATCAAGCAAGAATGCTTTTGGTTCTCTGACCATGCAGCGTCCTAAAGCTACTCTTTGTCTTTGTCCGCCGGACATATCCGCAGGTTTGCGATATAAAAGTTCCTTGATGTTCAAGATTTCAGCTACGCTTTGAACTCTTGAATCTATCTCGTCTTTTGGCATGTGCTTATAACGAACCTTTACGACACTAGGATTATTTTTTAATGATTCAATCTTTGCTTGAAGTTCTTTTATTTGATCCGCATTCGCTGGATCTTTCTTTAATTCTCTGATTTTTTTCTTGAGTTCGGAGATTTGCTTTTTATCAACTACATAAATGGGATTTCCGTCTTTATCTAAGACTTTTTGTGGAATCTTTCTAAGTCTGAGTCCGAAGGCGATATTATCGTAGGCCGACATTTGGGGATATAACGCATAAGACTGGAAAACCATGGCTATATCGCGATCTTTTGGTTCTTTGTTATTGGCTAATTGATTATCGATATACAATTCGCCTGCTGTGATGTCTTCAAGACCGGCGATCATTCTAAGCGTTGTTGATTTACCGCATCCGCTTGGGCCGACAAAAACGACGAATTCGCCATCGTTTATTTCAAGATTGAAATCTTTTACGGCATAACGTTGATCGTTTTTAGGAGAAGGATTATTTTCGCCCTTCTTCTTTTTTGCCTTTTTTGTCTTAATCAAAGGATATTGCTTATAAATGTGCTTAAGAGTGATAGATGCCACAGTGTTATCTCCTATATGGAAACGTTTCCATACGATGATTTTAGTTATTGTAAGCGCTTTTGTCAAATGTAGCGGAAATGAATTTTAATTCCTATTTTTAGGTTGACTTTATTTCAAGCAAAAGAAAAACCCTTTATCATTTTTTCTTAAGAATTAATGCGATAAAGGGTGATGCCCATCTAGGGCTTAGTCATATTTGTTAGGTTTTAAATCTATTGTTCAAACAACGCCTATTCTTATTTGCAAAGTAAAAGGTGATTGAATAATAAGACCCAAATTAAATCTAACCAACCGAAAACTGGGATGATTACACCAAAGATAAGACCCAAAATGTTTTCTGTTGTAGGCTTCTCGAGAACGGCAGTAAGACGGACGAAGATTTCGACGATCCAGCTGATGCCAGGGATTAAGAGAAGAATAATTTGGATTAATCTTGATTGTTTGTTAAACCAACTCATTTTAATGACCTCCTATAACGAAACATAATTTATCACATTAATGTCTTCTTTTAAATTATAAATTTGGAAAATGACAGTCACTTTTTCTTAATGTAATTGCTAAAGGTTCTTTTAATAAGAAAGAAGGCGCTTTTGTGGTAGAATATTTGCATGGAATTTTTATTGAAAGAAACGAAAAACGTCAAAGCCTTGGTCTTCTTGGATTTAGAGGCAACTTCTCCTTCTTTCGAAATGATTGAAATTGGAGCTTATTTAGCTGAAATACATAAAGACGGATCAATCAAAAAAATTCATGAACCGTTTAAGCATTATGTAAAAGCCAAACATCCAATCGGAAGTGTCGTTACAAAACTAACAGGTATTAGCGAAGAGCTCCTTCAAAAAGAAGGTGAGAATTTTGCTTATGTCATGTCGGCTTTCAGAAAATATGTTGGAAAATATTGGGAACAATGTCGTTTTGTGACCTTTGGAGAGCACGATATGGTCATCATTCGTTCCACAATGGAACAAAATCGCGATCTTGATCCGCGTTATGCGAGAAATATCTACAAACGCCACCTTGATTTGCAAAGATTGCTTGATACCTACATTCAAGATGATCATGGAAATCCTTACTCCTTAACTAATTACCTGAAGATTTTTGGCTTGGGATTTGATGGAAAGGCCCATGATGCGTTATGCGATGCGTTAAATTTGCTTGATTTATATAAAGCCGCATTGAACGGCAAAGAAGTTTTTGTTAGAGAATACAAAAAGACGTTATCATCTAGCAAAAATAAGCCAGTGGTCAAAGAAATTCTTAAAATGCTTAGCGCCGGAGAAACCGTTACTCCTGAAATATACGATGAGTTGCTGGAGAATTCTTTTAAATGACAATCCATTATCCAGCCGGGGTAAAAACTCCAACCACTTCTAAGGGTTTAAAAAGAAAACCAGCAGAGAAAAAGAAATATAACCTCAAAGTAAAAGCGGGTAATCGCGGTTTAGGGTTTGAAGATGAAATCAATAAATCAAACCAATATTACCTTGATAAAGGTATTGCCGTTATTCATAAAAAGCCAACTCCGATAAAAATCGTCAAAGTCGATTATCAAAAAGGAGCAAAGATAACTGAAGCCTTTTTCCAAGAACCATCTACGACAGACTATAACGGAATATATAAAGGAAAATACATCGATTTTGAGGCCAAAAGCACTCATTCGAAAACATCTTTCCCTTTAAAAAACATTCCCAAGCAGCAAATCGATCATCTGAATGCCGTTATTGCGTTAGGCGCAATTGCCTTTTTCCTTATTGAAATAGTCCCTCTGAATAAGGCTTATCTTTTGCCTGCTTCATACGTTTGTTCTTTTTATAAGGAAAAGCCAAGAGAATCGATTCCGGTTAAAGAGATTCAAGAAAACGGTTATGAATTAATCGAGAAATATATCCCACGTCTTGATTATTTGAAAGCCGTTGACGAATGTTTCTTTAAATAAAGGCAGTATTCTTTTAGTTTGCATTCTTTACAAGAAGGATTGCTAGCCTTACAAATCTCTCTTCCGAAGTATATCAAAGCATGATGAAGGTAATTCCATTCGTCTTTTGGGAATTTCTTTTCAAGTTTCTTTTGAATTTTTATTGGCGTATCATCTTTTTTAGCAAAGTTAAGACGCATAGATATTCTTCCAATATGGGTATCAACAGGAAAATAATCTCCCTTATTCATTTCAAGAAGAAAAACGCAGGCCGTTTTGTTTCCTACTCCTGGAAGATTTATTAGTTTTTCTCTGTCAAATGGTGGGATTCCGTCATATTTTTCTAACAAAGCATTAGATAAAGAAATAATGTTTTTGGCCTTGTTGCGGTACAAGCCAAGAGAACGGAGAATGTCTTCGATTTCATTTAGAGAAGCATTTGCTAAGCTTTTTGTGTCTGGATATTTGCTAAAAAGAATTGGGGTTACCTTATTAACCGCTTTATCTGTCGACTGAGCGGATAAAGAAATGGCAATCAAACATTCAAATGGCGAAGAAAAAGAAAGCGATGTTTTTGCATCAGGATATCTTTCTTTAAGAAAAGAGATTATTTCTTTCTCTTTATTTCCCATCGTTTGGATCGCCCCAAAGTGCTTTAGCGGCTGCGATTGTTTCTTCGATATTTTTGTCGAAACGGTCGCTAACGCTTGATGCGCCTTCTTTTTGGATGTCTTCGCTCTTTCTCTTATTTATAAGAATTTTATTAACGGCCTTGATGGTCTTTTTGTTTTGTCTTAAAGCGTCAAGCAAGGCGTTTTTAATCTCATCTTCCTTGTAACCGTTATTAAACCAATCACTTAAAGTTGATATTTCTAGCGGTGTTAGAGTTCTAGCAAACTTATCCTCAAATAAGGAGACGAGCTTTTGCATGCTTTGTTCTCTTTCTTTATTCAAAGAATTATTTTGCTCTCTTGCTAAGCCGTTGGCAAATTCCCTTTTTATGGTTGCCTCTAAAGCATCAAGAGAAATGGCAAGCCCGCCATCTTCTGAAGGAACGAAATTGACAAACTTCTTTTTCATCAATGAGGCAATCGTTTCATCAATCTTCGATGATTTCATGGACATTTTTAAGGAAAGCATATCGACGCTGACGAAATAGTTTCCCTGTTCAAGGAGATGTTTTATCATCAAGCATACGGCAAGTTCATCCTCGTCTAGTCCTAAGCGGCTATAGCAATCAAGCAAGAGATATTCAAAGCTAACCGCGTTCATTAATATGTCATTACGATTCATTTTCTTACCCAGCCTTTCCTTTCTTCTTCTTCTAATTTAGAAGGATTCAATTCATTTAGCAGATGATAGTTATTCTTTATTGCTTCAAGCGTTTCTTTTTCGATGTCGAAGCCTAACTTTGAAGCGAATCTTTCGGCTCGGCAAATTCTAAGGGGATCTTCTTTGATTCTTTTATTTGGATCTCCGATGAATCTAATTAAATGATTATCAAGATCGTCTTTTCCCCCAGAGAAATCCAAAAGATTATAATTTTCATCTAAATATAATGCGTTAATGGTGAAATCACGACGGATGCAATCTTCTTTGATATTACGAACAAAAGTAATTTTGCTTGGATGACGATGATCGTTATATTCTCCTTCGACGCGGAAGGTGGTTATATCAACCATCTTGCCGTTAACTTTGAGATGAATCGAGCCAAATTTAGCAAAATGATATGAAGCCTCAGGCAAGAATACTTTTTCTTCTTCTGGTGTTGCGTCAGTTACAAAATCCAAATCATCCGGTTCTTTTCCTAAAAGAAGGTCTCTAGATGTTCCTCCAACAATATATAAGGAATGACCGTTCTTTTTGAATAAGTCTTTTAAGATATCGAATTCAGCGATTTTCATAAGAAAGATTTTAACATGAAAAACGTCTATTTTATTAAGAATGTTGAAAAGAAAAAGCCATTCCGAAGAATGGCTTAAAACTTAAGCGAAGTAATTAGTTAAGTTTTTCTTTGAGGGTTTTGGAGACTTTGAAACCAACGGAGTTGCTGGCTGGGATGGTGATCTTTTCGCCAGAAGATGGGTTGGTGCCTTCACGAGCTGCTCTTTCTTTTTTCTCGAAAATTCCGAAGCCAGAGATTTTGACGGTTTCGCCTTTTGCGAGTGCATCAGCGATTGTTTCGAAAACGGCTTCGACGGCAGCTTCAGCGTCTCTCTTTGCGACTTGGCTCTTGCCAGCGACTAATTCGACTAATTCAGCTTTATTCATGGTAATTATCCTCCTTTGCTAAATTTCTACGTTAAAGTTAACACTTAAGAAAACTTTTTACAAGCAAAAATACGCGTAAAATCGAAACTTTTTAATAATTTTTGTTCAATTTGCCTATTTTTTTGTAAGCGCTTTCTAGATGTTTTTTCACAAAAAGTTAGATTTTATCGAAACTTTTTTAATATCTATTCTTAAAAATACCGATAGAATCTATATTTATAATAAATTGTAAAATTTATCTCTTACAGGTAATAAAAAAGCAATAGGTTTGGCCTATTGCTCGATAATTATTTTCTTGTTCTATAGATTATTTTGATCGGAGTTCCCTCAAAATCAAACGTCTCTCTTATTCTATTTTCTAAATAACGCGTATAAGAGAAATGTGCTGTTTTTGGATTGTTGCAGAACATGACAAACGTTGGTGGACAAACCGCGACCTGCTCAGAGAAAACAATCTTAAGACGCCCGTGGTTGAATTCAGGAGTTGGGTTCATGTCTTGAGCATCACGAATAATATCGTTAAGAACTGGCGTAGGGATTCTTCTATGGAATGCTTCATAGCAAGAATCGATAAGAGGGAAAATATCGTTAACTCCTGCTCCAGTTAAGGCAGATGTATAAACGATTGGCGCATAACTAAGGAATGGCATCTGATCACGGAGAGTTTTGCTAAAATCCTGTTTATTTGGGCTCTTAGCAGCATCCCATTTGTTAACGACGACAATGACTGCTTTTGAAGCATCCATAGCATAACCAAGAACATGTTTGTCTTGTTCTAATAATGGTCCAGATCCATCAATTACAAGAAGGGCTATTTCTGAGCGATCGATAGCGGATAACGCTCTTAATGCAGCATATTTATCGATAGCTTCATAGATTTTTCCTTTTTTGACTAAACCCGCTGTATCAATGACAACATAAGATTTATCTTGATAAGTGAATGGCGTATCGATGGAATCTCTTGTTGTTCCGGCAATATCTGAAACTAAGACACGGTCAGAATGCAAAAGTCTATTTGTCAAAGATGATTTTCCAACATTTGGGCGACCGATAATTGAGAAGGTAATTGCTCCTTCGTATTTTTTCTCATCTTTTTCTGGAAGGATTTTGATTACCTTATCAAGGAAGTCGCCAATGCCAATGCCGTGTGCGCCTGAGCAAATAAGCGGTTCACCTAAACCTAAACGATAGAATTCAGCCATGTTGCCTACTTCTTGAAGATTGTCGATTTTGTTAACTAAAAGAATTTTAGGCTTATTTGTCTTGTAAAGCATTTTGGCGATAAAACGATCGTCGCCAGAAAGGCCTTTTTTGCCATCTACAACAAAAGCGATAACATCCGCTTCTTCTAAAGCGATTTCACATTGAGCGCGGATAGATTTTTGGAATGGCGCGTTTGCCACTTCAATTCCACCAGTATCAATGATGGTAAATTCCTTCGTTAACCATGTGGCTTTGCCATAAATTCTATCTCTGGTTACGCCAGGTGTTGGCTCAACGATAGATTTTCTTTCCCCTAAAATACGATTGAATATAGTGGATTTGCCAGATGAAGGCGATCCGACTAATGCCAAAGTTCCTAATGCCATTATTTACCCTCCAATCCGGTTTTTTCCTTAACGATTTCAAGAATTTTTGCGACAACTTGATCAATATTCATATCCGACGTATCTAAATGAACGGAATCTTCTGCCGCTAAAAGCGGGTCAAAATCACGATGAGAATCGATATAGTCGCGTTTCTTGACTTCAGCTAGAACGTCTTCATAAGAAACGTTGATGCCTTTTTCTTTATTTTCATCAAATCTTCTTTGGGCTCTAATTTCTGGTGAGGCAATTTGAAATATTTTGACCTTTGCGTCTGGCAAAACATACGATCCAATGTCTCTTCCGTCCATAACGACTGAAGTTTTAGATGCAAGTTTGCGTTGCATCTCAATCATGGCAAGACGAACTGGCTTCATCGCGGCAATATAGCTGACATTTCCAGAAACCTCAGGTTCTCTGATTTTTCTTGTCACGTCCTCGTTATTGCAAAATACTTTGCCACTTTCCTCAAGTTCGATATCGATTGTTTTCAATATTTCTACAGCGTCTTCTTCTTTTTCGGGATTTTTGCCCGCTTTAATTACGGCATAGGTCACTGCTCTATACATAGCGCCAGTATCAATATATGTGAAATTAAGGGCTTTTGCCACTCTTTTAGCCACGGTTGACTTACCAGCTGCCGCAGGACCATCTATTGCTATCGAAATAAATTCTTCCATACTAACTCCTCACCCAAAACAAATACAAAATCAAAAACAAAATTAAGGCAATAAAGAAAATAACCCCTTTAAAAGCGTAATTTTTCATCTCTTTTTGATGATAGACCGTATAAGGGGTTGGAAGAGAGAATTCTTCTTTGCTAACTTCAACTATGCGCGTCTTTTTGTTCTCGAATTTATCGTCAGGAGTTCTAAGGATCCTTGCACGATATCTTTTGTATTTCTCCATCCTTGTTTTCATACATTAATATTCTATTAAAAATCGTTGCTCTTTTCATTATGAAAAAGAAGAATAAGAAAAGTTATAAAAAATTAAGCGACACAAACTAACCACTTTCCTAAATCGTAAAATATTAGATAAATTCGCTTTTTAAAAAGTTATAAAAAACTAACATAAAATCTTAATTTTTTTTGCCTATTTCAAAGCGAAAATCTATGTTTTACAATTAGTTTGCTCTAAATATTTAGAGGAGGAATTAATATGGTTAAAATTACAGTTGATGCCGATGCATGCATCGGATGCGGTCTTTGCGTTTCTAGCATGCCAGACGTCTTCTCCTTCAATGATGATGGAAAGTCAGTCGTTATTGCCGATGCCGAAGAAGGCGCAGCAGATGACATCATCTCTTCTTGCCCAGTCGGTGCAATTGCTCGCTAAGAGATTTGTTAACTTTAGCCCCATTTTTGGGGCTTTTTCTTTTTTATCTTATTGAAAATAGAAATAAGCGAACTAAAATATCAAGCGTTTGACTTATTAGCGAAGGATCTTTATGGAACGAAAATCTATATTCGGGGAAATGGACTTAACAAATGGCAAACTCTTCTGGAAGTTGCCTCTATTCTCCTTACCAATGGCCTTTACGACCGTTTTGCAATTGCTTTATACGACAATTGACTTGTACACCGTATCTGAATATGGTGGCGGAAACAATTCAATGTCAGCAGTTGGCTCAAATTCCGCACTTATAAATTTAATTGTCGCTTTCTTTGTTTCCATTGCTGTTGGAGCGAATGTCGCTCTTGGAAACGCTAAAGGCGCAAATAGAAAAGACACCGCTTCTAAAGTCTTACACACATCCCTTATATTTTCTTTATTCATAGGGGTTTTCGTGGGGATTTTGGGATTTTTCCTTGCTCCATATCTCTTAAAGTTAATGGGTACGCCAGACTCAATAATCGAGAATGCGACCTTGTATTTGAAAATATATTTCATTGGTGCGCCATTTTTGCTCGTTTATAATTTTGGCTCCCAATGCCTTAGGGCTATTGGAGATTCTCAACGTCCTTTGTATATCCTTTTTATATCAGGGGCAGTTAATATCGCTTTCGATTTGATTTTCGTTATTTGTTTCCATATGGACGTAATGGGGGTAGCGATTGCGACCATCATGTCTGAAGCAGTTTCGGCTATTTTAACCGTCATGTGGCTATGGGTTAACAAAAAAGGCTATGTTTATATTCAATGGAAAGAGATGAAAATCGATAAAGGATGTTTAGATAATGTTATCCGTATTGGTTTGCCAGCCGGAGTTCAAGCGCTTGGTTTTAATATCCCTAATGTTTTAATTCAATCTAGCTTATATACGATTACTAATTATTCAATTAACGGTGTGCTTATTTCGCAAGATGAGATTGTTGCAGGAAGCTCTGCTGCCTCTCAAATCGAGGGATACGTGTATGCTTTTATTGATGCCGTTGCTATGGCTTGCATCTCCTTTGTCGGCCAAAATTACGGGGCAAAAAAGAAAGATAATATCCGCAAAATATTTTGGTATTCAATGATTTGGATGATGATTTTCTGGGGTGTATGCGCCTTAATTGTCCTTCTTCTTCCTTATCAAATTCTTGGAGTATTTATCACTAAAGGCGAAACCGTTAGCGAAGAAAATGCTCTAGCGGCAGGAAAAGAGAGAATGTTCTTGATGATCTTTACTTATTGGCTAGATGGAATAATGGATGTTGCAGGACAATATCTAAGAGGGATGAAAAAGAGCACTGCTCCAGCCTTAATCACTTTGTTTGGCGTTACCGGAACAAGAATTCTCTTCCTTTATACCCTTTTCCAATTAGATTATTTCCATACAATTTTCTGGCTATATTTCACCTACCCATTAAGCTGGGCTATCGTTGATTTGATTTATATACCAGTCACAATAGTATTAGAAAAGAAAGTGTTCAAAACCTTTGAACATCCAGCAAAAGAGATAAATGCTCAGCCTATTCAATAACCTTTATTCTTTCTTGCCTTGTGTTGGCTTTTCCCAATGCAAGGCTTTTCTTATTGTGCGGTAAACTAAGAAAGTAATGATAAAGACGCATACGTCTTTGATGACGTTTAGTGGCATAACGCCATAGAAAGCGTATGACCATTGAAGGTCTTTGATGACTGGGATTGCTTTTTGGCACATTTGCAATAATTGTTCGGCAGGATAGCCCATAACATTCATATAGAATGGCAAAATCCAATAAACATTCAATGTCATTGCAACGAGTATTTGCAAGATTGTGGCAACGCCAAATCCAATAAAGACTCCTTTCATATTGCGAATCTTTTTGTAGATGATGGTTGCTGGCAAAATATAGGCGCTAGAAAAAATGAAGTCAGCAATTTCCCCGACGCACATTGTATGAGTCATCGGGAGCTTGATAATAGTTTTAACCAAAAGAACCGCTTCCCCAACTATCGGTCCATAGGCATATCCAGCAATCATCGCAGGAACTTCATCAAAATGAAGACTCATAAACGATGGGACAAAAGGCAAAGATATCTGAAAAATAGGAACGATATAAAGAATCGTTGATATGGCGGCAAAAACACCAACACGCGCCACAAATTTAACCCAATTGAATTCGCGGTTTTTCTGAAAATGCGAATAAACCTTAACTACTGCCACACAAAAAACAAACAATGCGACAATCGAGAAATACGTCCAAAATTGGCTCATAAATAAAAATCCTCCATATACTTCGGGGAGGATAATTTGAAGGAAACATTCTTCTTTCAATCCGGACTTTACCGTTGGCATTGGAATTACACCAATTCATGCATAACGCTCGTGGGCTTTACCACCAATCGACGAATTTCACGTCGCCCTGAAGTACATTTCTAATTTAGATTCTTGTATATAGCTTGTCAAGGGTTAGGAGAGAAAATCATTCCTATCCTCTTCGGAATCAAAATATAAAGTAACGGAATTTTTCTTGATGGTAATCTTGCTTGCTCCGGTCTGATCTTTCAATTTATCGATACACGGGGTGCTTATTTTTTTATTTTGCATCCGTTGAACGAGGTTTTCCGTATCTCTAACAGAGAGCTTTTCTTGATGGATTTTTTTAACGATATCTTCCATTTTATCATCGGAAAGTGATGCGATGGCCTTTGCGTGCCCATAGCTTAATTCCCCGTTCATTACTTCCTTTAATACTTCATCCGGAAGGTGGAGCAATCTTAAAATATTAGTCACTTGGCTCCTAGAAAGGTGGGCTACTTCCCCTAATGTCATTTGGGAGTAAGAGAATTTTTCTTGCAAGGAAGAGAATATCAAAGCCATTTCTACGACATTTCCATCTCTTTGGTCACGAGTATCGGCAAGAATTGTAAGTAGCATTTCTTCATCGGAAACATCTTTTATAACACAGGGGACATAAGTTAGGTTAGCTTCTTTAGCGCCCATGAAACGTTTTCTTCCGAGAATTAATTCGTAATGATTTCCAGATGGGCGTACTAGTAAAGGCGAAAAAAAGCCTTTTTCCTTAATTGATTCCCCAAGGTTTTTTATCATTTCTTTTGGGAAAGATACTTTTTTAACTACATGGTTGTCATCAATAGAAGAAAGAAGAATGTTTTTTGAGGATATTGAAGCGTATTCCCTTTCCATTTCGGCAATGACGTCATTTTGGGAATAACGGTTTAAAAGGACTTCTAATGATGGGTTAGTTTTCTTTTTTGCCATATTCAAGTATCTCGCGTGCTAAAGCAAAATATGCCAAAGATCCTTTAGCGGATGGACGATATGTTGTTACCGCTTCCCCATGGGCACTAGCTTCAGGGATTGATATGTTTCTAGGAATGCTAGTAAGGAAGGTGTTTTCTTTGAAAAGTCCTCTTACTTGTTGAGCCACTTCCGTGCAAAGGGAGGTATTAGATTCGTACATCGTTAATAAGAATCCTTCAATTTTAAGCGTTGGATTGTAATCTTTTTGAATCTTTGTGATCGAAGAAAGAATGGAGGCGACGGCTTCCATTGCAAAATATTCGCATTGAACGGGAATTAAAACCGATGTTGAGGCAACCAAAGCGTTAAGGCAAAGTAGCCCTAAAGATGGAGGGCAATCGATTATTATGAAATCATATTTTTCTTTTACCTTACTTAAAGTTTCTTTCAGTAAGAAGAAAGGTTTAGAAACATCGCGAGAAGAAATATAAGTGTCAAGAGATGCTAATCTTAAGTTAGCAGGAATTATATCGAGATTTGATAAAGACGTGGATTTGATTGTTAAATTAACATCCGCTTGATTGGTTATGGCATCAAATATCGTTAAAGGAAGTTGAGTCACTTGAAAGCCTAATCCCCTAGAAGCGTTGCCTTGGGAATCAAAATCAATAAGCAAAACTTTCTTTCCAGCTTTCGCTAAAGCGCTAGAAAGATTTATTGCGGTTGTGGTTTTCCCAACTCCGCCTTTTTGGTTTGCTATCGAAATTATACGCGTACTCATATACATGATTTTATAACTTATGCGATTTTATAAAAAGACTTGAAGATTTATTTATTTCCGCTATATCAGTTAAAAAACAATTCTTTTCTTAAAATTAACACAAATTCGTAACGATACTAGAGTATAATTTCAATATGCTTAAATTTGCCATCAATCAAGACAAAATTACCCCAAAAAAAGAGACTTTATTTAAAGTGGTAGGTAAATACCTTCCGTATTTTATTATTTTGGTTGCCTCGTTTTTGCCATTTATTTGCTTTTTCCAATATGGGGAGAATCTCTCAAGCGGAACAGACACGTATTGGCATAAAATGTGGGTATACGATTTAGCTGAAGGATGGAAAAATGGTTTCTTTGGCATTAGCCCCTCTCATGAGTTGATGGGAAATCTTGGGGTAGGAACTTATTTAATGTATGCTCCACTAAGCCATTTCTCGGTTGCTTTTATTCATGTCATTTTCCCTTTCATTAGCATTGTTACCGCTTGGAAGATAGTCATTATTTTTACCACATTCCTTATGGGGTGCTGGATGTATATGTTAGGAAGAAGAATCTGCAAAAACGATATTTGCGGATTGATGTTAGCCTTAATTCTTATTTTCGCTCCATATCGTATCAACTGCATCCTCTATCGCGGAGCATATCCCGAATCAATTGCCATGAGTTTTTATCCTTTGCTTTTCCTTGGCATTTATGAAATAGGTCATAAAGACTATCGTCCCCAAGCTTTTTTATGCTGCATTTTCGGTGTTTCATGCCTGGTTTTGTCTCATCCTTATACCGCTTTGATTGGAGTTATTTCCGCTCTCATTTATCTTTTCGCCCAGTACAAGGGGTTTATTGGTTTATTTCAAGATAAAAGAGCGTTTATTTATACATGCTCGACCATTTTAATAATATTCTCGCTGATTTCTTTCTACGTTTTCCCGATGTTGCATTACACAAATTCGGGATTATATTGCATAAGCGATACGAAATTAATGTGGACAAACGTCGAGCATATTATCAACTCAATGAAAGAAAGTGATATGTTTAGCGGATTCCTTCGTCCAAATTGGATTGATGATTTGGTTCCTAATCAATATCATTTCATTAACACCTATAACGAATCTTCCCTTTCTTGGTGGTTAGATTATCTTTATTTTGGTATTTTTGGCGCGTTAGCGGTTTTTCTTTTATCTTTCTTATCAAGCAAAAATAAAAGATATCTAGGTACTATCCTTGCAATAGGTGTATCCTTTCTTCCTTTAGCCTTCACTAGAAGGCCTGAAATGCTAGTTATTGTTCCTTTATTTGCCTTCGCCCTTCTAGTGATAGGTTTGCTAAAAAGGGAAGATTTTGAACTATCAATGTTTAAACGCGAAGTTATCGATGAAACAAAATCTCTAGAAATATATGCCGTTATGATTTTAATTGTTTTTTCGTTTTTGCTTATATATTCCGGCTGGCTTTGGGAACATCTTCCAAAGATTTTCCTTAATGCTCAATTTGCATGGAGAGCTTGGGGGCTTGCCCTTATTCTTATCGTTATATTTATTGGCTACCTCGTTAGACCGTTTAGGCAAAAATTATACGTTCAAGGGGCTTTGGCGATGGTTTTTGCTCTTTCTTTCCTATCTTGCATGGGCATTATAGATAAACGTTTCTGTTTGCAATCTGGCCAAGGAGGATCCTCCGAGCCAACAGCTCAAACAATAAGAGGATCTAGAGGACAAGGATCCCAAAACGAATACACGCCTCTCGTATTTCGTGATTCTAAATACGTAAGTGCTTATCCAAATTCCTTATATAAAGAGATAAGGAAAGAACTTTATACTGGTAAAGGAATTTCTTATCAATGGGGAATGGAAGATTATATAACACCAGTTTTCTTAGAGGGCGAGGGCGAGGTTTCAATTACTTCTCTTAATTCGCCAAACGCTACATTTGATATTACCGTAAATAGCACTTCTTCTTTCATTCAATTCCCTCAATTCTTCTTTGATGGATACGAACTAAGACTTGAAGGAGAAACCACTTATACTCTTAAAGGCGAGAATGTTGATGGACT
This sequence comes from Hallerella sp., assembly GCA_963648925.1. Classification (GTDB taxonomy): domain Bacteria; phylum Bacillota_I; class Bacilli_A; order RFN20; family CAG-826; genus UBA4951. Next base: position 57,520 of record CAVJFO010000003.1, on the reverse strand, counting down.
GCTTTCCTTTCATGTAGATCAAGGAACGTATAAGGCTACATTAAAATGGGTGGGCTTAACCTCTTATAGAATTGGAGTCCCTCTTTTCTTTGCTGGTTTAGCTGGTTCTATTGCATTATATGCCGTTCCTAAAACTATTTCTCTTATCAAAAGAAGAAAAGATCTTAAAAGTTTAGAAAATGCCGAATGTTAAAAAAGATAGCGGATTTTACCGCTATCTTTAAATGCATTCTCTATAAAGGTTTCTTAAGAATATCGCTATATTTGCGTGGATATTTTCTTTCAGTCTTCTTATCTTTCCTTAAGAGGATTATCGTTCTTTCTCCATCAGAATTTGGCAAAGAGGCCAGGCGTGTATCAATATTCGTTAAATTTAAAGTCTTTAATGCGTGAGAGGATTTTGCAAGTTCATCTTTTCCATGCGCCCCCTTCATGGCAATGAAGATGCCGCCAACTTTCAAGAAGGGTACGCCAAGTTCCAATAAGATTCTTAACTCTGCGACAGCTCTTGCGGTCACAAAATCAAATGATTCTTTAATTGTCGGAGGCAATTCTTCAGCACGAGCGTTGACTACTTCAACGTTTTTTAGATTAAGTGCTTTGCTTGCTTCTTCTAGGAAGGTGCATTTCTTTTTTGTCGCTTCAATTAAGGTAAAGGAAACGTCATCATAGGCGATTGCCCATACTAACCCAGGAAAGCCTGCGCCAGAACCAAGATCTGCGACTTTCTTTCCTTTTATAAGCAATGATGGGTCGGAAGCGAGTAAGCAATCATAGAAATGTTTTTCTATAACGTCTTCCTCGGAAGTGATTGATGTGAGATTGAATTTTTCATTCCATTCAACGAGCAAATGAAAATACTCATTGAATTTATGGATTTTTTCATCGCTTAACACGATGTTTTGCTTTTCTAGCAAAGAACGCATTTCTTCGTAGTTCATATGAGACCTCTTTTCTTTAATGTGATAATGAGGATTGAAATATCGGCTGGATTAACTCCGGATATTCTTGAAGCTTGTCCAAGAGTTATTGGCATGACCTTGCTAAGTTTTTCTCTTGCTTCCATGGCAAGTTCATCAATATGCATGTAATCTAAGTCTTTTGGAAGACGGATGTTTTCCATTTTCATGGCTTTTTCCGCGTCTTTTTTCTCTTGTTGGATATATCCGTCGTATTTGACTTTGGTTTCCAAAGAGAGAATCGAGGCTTCATCGAAATCAAACTTGTCAAGTTCACTCATGCAAGAGGCAATCTCTTTGTAATGAAGGTTTGGACGTTTAAGTAATTCAAGTCCTTTATGGCCAACCGTTGTATCCGTGTAGTTATTTTCAAGAAGATATTTATTGATTTTTTCTTTGTCGGATACGTTGGTTTTAGCAAGAATAGAGATTGCTTCATCAATATCTTGGTATTTTTTTAAGAAAGCGTTATATCTTTCTTCGGAAATAAGTCCAATATCATGTCCGTGAGATGTTAAGCGAAGATCGGCATTATCATGTCGTAGCAAAAGACGATATTCGGCTCTAGAAGAAAGCAAACGATAAGGCTCCTCCGTCCCTTTTGTTACTAGATCGTCAATCATTACGCCAATATAAGCCTCATCGCGACGTAAAATAAGCGGTTCTTTTCCTAATATTTTTAATGAAGCGTTGATTCCAGCCATTAAGCCAAGGGCAGCCGCTTCTTCATATCCTGAAGTTCCGCATATTTGACCGGCACCGTATAAACCATGGTATTTTTTGATTTCTAGGGTGTAATCAAATTGCAAAGGGCGAATCGCTTCATATTCGATTTCATATGAATATTTCAAAATTTTAGCGTTTTCAAGCCCCGGTAAGGAATGAACCATCTTTTCTTGAAATTCATGAGGGAAACCAGTTGAAAAGCCTTGAAGATAAATCGAATCTCCGTCGTGATATTCTGGTTCAAGGAAAAGCTGATGACGTTCTTTATCTTTGAAACGCACCATCTTTGACTCGATGGCTGGGCAATAGCGTGGGCCTGCTGCGACAATCGTTCCGTTAAATAAAGCCGATTCTTCAAGATTATCTAAAACCAATTGCTTGGTTTCTTTTGAAGTGTATATCAACCAGCAAGGCAATTGTTCTTCTAATGGGGTGAATTCTTTTGTTTCATAGGAAAAAGCAAGTTCTCCACCCATCCCTGGTTGAATTAAAGCGTTGGTGAAATCAATACTCTTTTTAGAGATTCTTGGTGGGGTGCCAGTTTTAAGTCTAAATAAATCTAAGCCCATCCCCTTAAGATATGGGGCTAAGCCATGTGAGGCTTTTTCTCCGTCTGGTCCGCCTGGCACTACTTCTTTTCCAGAAATAAGCGTAGATTCCATATACGTTCCAGTTGTTATGATTACCGCTTTAGCAAAAATCTCTTCTCCTGAAGCGAGTTTAACGCCAAAAACAGTGTTTTCATCATGCAAAAGAGCCACAACTTCGCATTCTTTGATAGTAAGGTTTTCAGTGTTTTCAAGAACACTTTGAACGTATGCTGGATATCCTGCTTTATCAACTTGAGCGCGAAGGCATTGAACGCCTGGGCCTTTGCCAGTGTTTAGCATCTTTATTTGCAATGGCTTATGATCGGCGAATTTGCCCATCATTCCGCCTAAAGAATCTATTTCTCTAACTACTATGCCCTTTGCTGAGCCTCCGATATGAGGATTACAAGGAGTGTTAGCGATCATTTTCTTATTTAAGGTGCATAAAAGAGCCTTTAAGCCCATATGGGCAACGGCGGAGGAGGCTTCAACGCCAGCATGTCCACCGCCTATGACAATAACATCAAAATCGTATTTCATACTCTATCCTATCGAATCGGACATATCTAAGGCAATTAAGCGGTTAAGTTCGATTGCGTATTCCATTGGCAATTCCTTAGCAAACGGTTCAATGAAACCCATAATGATCATCTGCGTAGCATCCTCTTTTGAGATACCCCTTGATTGGAGATAGAAAAGTTCATCTTCGGAAATCTTTGATACGGTAGCCTCGTGTTCAATAAAACTTGAGGAATTGCGAATCTCATTCTTTGGATATGTATCAGAGAAAGATTTGTTATCGATTATCAATGTATCGCATTCGACGTGAGCGTGGGAATTCTCAGCGCTTGGCATGATTCTAACAGTTCCTCTGAAATTAGCCGTTCCGCCATTTTTGCAAATGGATTTAGAGATGACGGTTGAGGAAGTATTCTTACCAATATGAATCATTCTTGAGCCGTTATCTTGGAATTGTCCTTTGCCTCCAACGGCGATTGAAATGGCGTTTCCTTTTGCCCCATCTCCCTTAAGAATACAGGCAGGGTACTTCATATTTCTCATTGAGCCAATATTTCCATCAACCCATTCCATTAAGCCATTTTCCATAACAAGGGCTCTTTGGGTAACGAGGTTTACAATGTTATTTGACCAGTTTTGGACTGTCGTATATCTGCATCTAGCATCTTTAAGAACGATGATTTCTACAACGGCAGCATGCAAAGATTCTTTGGAATAAATTGGGGCGGTGCATCCTTCGACATAATTGATCGACGAGCCTTCATCGCAAATAATCAAAGATCTTTCAAACTGACCTGATTTTTCATTATTGATACGGAAATATGATTGGAGAGGCTTATCTAAATGAACGCCTTTCGGAACATAAATAAAGGATCCGCCAGACCAAACGGCGGCGTTTAATGCGGCAAATTTGTTATCGCCAATCGGGACGACCGTTCCGAAATATTGCTTGAATAAATCTGGGAATAATTGGAGACCCATATCGGTTGAAAGGAAAATGACGCCTTTCTTTTGGACCTCATCAAGCATGTTGTGATAAACAACTTCCGATTCGTATTGGGTTGTAACGCCAGAAAGGAACTTTTGTTCTGCTTCAGGGATGCCTAATTTGCTAAAGGTATTCTTGATAGCCTCAGGAACCTCATTCCAAGATTGTTTTTCGGTATTCGCGTACCTTGTGTAGTAGGTATACGAATCAAAATCTAAGAAAGAAAGATCTGGTCCATAAGAAGGCATTGGGTAATTTTCAAATGCTTTAAGAGCCTTAAGACGATATTCAAGCATCCACTCTGGTTCATTTTTGATTTTAGATATTTCGCGGATTACTTGCTCATTGAGGCCCTTGCCTGTGCTAAAAATAGAATTAGCATCGGTTTTAAAGTCGTATTTATATTCGCCTTCAAGGAAGGACGTATCTTTGTTATCAGCCATTATTTTCCCTCCTTCTCTTCTTTTTCAAGCATTTCTCTCATGCTTGTCCAGCCCATGGTTGCGCAATGAATACGAGCTGCTTGTTTGCCAGTGTTGACGAAAACGAGCGCTTCATCTAAAACGGAATCATCGTATTCTTTTTCTTCGATCATGTTCAAATATTGGGTGATCACGTAAAGAGCGCTCTTATAGTCTTCTCCGATGATCTTATCGCACATAATATCCGTGGAAGCGGATGAGATAGTGCAAGCGACTCCCTCCCATTTTGCGTCGATGATTTTGCCGTCTTTTGCTAAAAGGAAAAGATCGAAATCGTCAATGCAATTAGTGCTTGAAGCGTGAAGTTTTTCGTATTCATTATCGTTGCTTGGCACACCCTTGTGTCTTGGGGAAGAGTAATGATCCATGATAATTTCTCTCATCATCATGGGAGTTAATTCAAAAGTAGGCATCTAAAAAATCCTTTCCGTGCTTAATAGCATCAGCTAAAACATCGATATCTTCTTTGGTTGTGTAAATATAAAAGCTTGCTCTCACAGTTGCCGGAGTTCCTAAAAACTCATTAAGAGCTTTAGCGCAATGCTGTCCACTTCTACAGGCAATTCCTTTGCTATTTAAGAAGGTTGCAGCATCTTGGGCAAAAACGTCTTTTATATTAAATGTAACAATACCAGATTCGCTGTTTTCGTTATAAATAATCGCATTATTGGTTTCTTTTATCTTTTCAATCGCGTATTTTTTTAGTTCTCTTTCGTGTTCATTTATCTTATCCATTCCAATTGAAGATAAATAATCAATTGCCGCACCTAAACCATAAATGCCTTCGATATTAATCGTGCCTGCTTCAAAACGGGCAGGAGGTGGCAAAAGAGTAAATAAGCCACATGAATTAAACTTATCGTTCATTCCTCCTCCAACAAGATATGGATTCATCTTCTCTAGAAGCTCATATTTGCCATAGAGAACTCCAATGCCCGTCGGACCGCACATCTTGTGTCCGGAAAAGGAGAGAAAATCACAATCAAGGTCTTGAACGTCTATTTTCATATGAGGGACTGATTGAGCGCCATCAAGTGAAAATATAGCACCCGCTTGATGAATGATTTTGGCCGCTTCTTTAACTGGCAAAACATACCCTAAAACATTTGTGACATGAGCTAAGGAAACTAATTTCGTGTGGGAATTGATAGCCTTTTTTAGATTTTCGAGAGTAACTTTTCCCTCTTTATCTAATTCGATGAACTTTACGATGGCGCCAGTTTGCTTAGCGACAACATACCAAGGCAAAACGTTCGAAGCGTGTTCTCCTTCATCAATGAGAATCTCATCACCTTCATGAAGATACTTTGCCGCATAGCCATATGCTACAAGATTTAAGGAAGAGGTAGCTCCAGAAGTAAAAACTATTTCATCAGATTTCTTTGCATTAAGGAATGAAGCGATTTTTTCTCTAGTTTGAAGGATTCTTTGATCGGCGTTATAACAAAGATCGTAATCTCCGCGATGAGAATTTGATGTTTCGAATTCATAGTAACGTTTAACTGCCTCAAGCACGCAATAAGGCTTGAAAGTCGTGGATGAATTATCAAGGAAAACAAGCGGTTTCCCTTGCATTTCAATCTTATTGGCATACATCGGGAAATCTAATCTTATTTGTTTTGGATCTAGCATATTAGATTCCTCCTTCGATTATTGAATCAATATGCCCGATGACTTTTTCGTCAACAAAGTAATTCTCAATTGGTTTGAGGTAGCCTAAAGCTATAAGCCTCTTGGCTTCTTCTTCTGATAATCCGCGTGATTCGAGGTAGAAAAGATGTTCTTCGTTTAATTTACCGACAATCGCTGCATGGCTAGCAATAACATCATTGTCGGATATTTTTAAGAATGGGGAGGCAAGGCCATCCGCGTCAGGATCGAAAACAATGATCTTGGCTTCTTGGCGGGTTTTTGCTTTTTCCGCACCATTAGCAATTGCAGAAACGCCAGTGAATGTTATTTTCGAAGATTCTCTAGCGATTCCGTAGTTACTCATCAACGCTTCAGTATGCCTTGCAAGGTGATTTACCGAGGTTTCGTAGACCTTTTTTGAATTTTTGAAGGATAAAGAGGCAAGATGCCATTCAGCTACGCTTCCTTCTCCTAAAAGGTTTACAACAAGATTAAATAGGCAGGATTCGCCAGTGAAATCTGCCATCGCACCAATAAAGGTGGCGTTTTCATGGACGTTTATCGTAATTTTGGTTTTTGCAGGGATTTTTTCGAAACAAGCCAAATTTAAGCGATACGTTGAATCCGCAGGGATATCAATCGTCAATTCTTCGGGATAAGAGTCCAAATATAAGGCGTAATTTGAATTATTTTCCATCTTTGCTCGTCCCAACTCTTGTTGCGCAAGCGCCAATAGAAACGTCGTTCATTGGTGCTCCAACTTCTTTTTCAATATTGATGTTCAATTCGTGTTTGAGCCATTCATAGCCTTTCGCATCGACCTTTTCATAAAGTTCTGGTCCGCCTTCAAGAACAACTCTGCCATTAATAAGAATTGCCGTTCTTGTTGGCTTAACCATTTCTAAAAGTCTTGCGTAGTGAGAAATCATCAAGAAAGCAGTTCCTTTTGCTTGTTGTTTCTTGATTGTTTCTGCGACAACATTCATTGCGTCGACATCTAATCCCGAATCGATTTCGTCTAACATTGCGATTTTTGGTTCAAGGAGTTCCATTTGGAGGATTTCGTTACGTTTTTTCTCACCACCTGAGAATCCTTCATTAAGGTTCCTTTTGCTCATTTCAAAAGGAATTCCCATATCTTTATAAGCGTTTTGCAAAGCATTATAGAACTGGAAAAGATTCATTGGTTTTTCGCAATGGGCATTCATCGCGGCTTTATAGAAATCCGCACTATTTAAGCCAGGGATCTCAGCTGGATATTGCATGGCTAAGAATAAGCCAATCTTGCTTCTTTGATCTGGACTCATTGCTAAAACATCAGCCCCATCATAGGTTATTTCACCCGAAGTAACCGTGTAACGTGGATTGCCCATAATTACGGCAAGTAACGTGGATTTGCCATGACCATTTGGGCCAAGCAAAGCAAGCGTTTCTCCGTCCTTTATCTCTAAATTGACGCCCTTAAGAATCTCGACGTCCTTAACTGATGCATGTAAATCTTTTATCACTAATGAAGACATAAATTTCCTCCGAAATGCAATGTATTTTAAGTCTCGTGTATGCGTGCGAGCAAACAATATGATAAAAAATTTCTAATTTTATTTTTAGGTTGACTTATTAATTACATTCGCATTTTCGCTTTGTTAGGAAAAGTTTTGTTATATATTGCACAAAACAAATTCGATTATTAAGAATTATTTTTATCAGTTGTATTCCTTATTTTATTAACTGAGATATTTTCTATTCAAAAAGTCTTCCTCTACTTTTATTGATTTAAATGATTATCTTTTTAATATATTCATTGACTACAAAAACAAATTAAAAAATTTGCTATATCTAACTTGATCTTTTCTATTTTTAAACCCCCGGTCGTTTTTCGCAAAAATACGCGTTTCTAACTTAAAATTAGGCCATTTTCTTAAAGTTTCGAGCACGTACGCGCAAAATTGCTTGCAAGCATTCTCTTATGAGAATAAACTTATTTAGCATGTTTGTAGAAGGAGGACGAGTCCACACTTATGAAAAGTAAAAAATGTGCCCTCGGTTTTGTAGCCGCTCTCGCTGCCATAACGGGATTGGCAAGCTGCGACCAAGCAACAGAAAGTAATTCTGGAGCAATATTCACTTACACTGATGCTAATGGTAAACGCACAAGCTACACGACTGACGACCTATTAAAGAACTACAGCCAAAACAGCTCTTCATTGAGCACCGAATTTGACAAGATTTATGAAGCTTTAATTCGTCACTATTATGAAACCACGGGTAAGAGCAAACTTACCACCCTTGAGTCTGAGGCAACCCAAGAATTATTAAACGACAAATTAACCGCCCAAACCAATGCCGATAATAACGGCACGACTTATGAGCAAGAATTCGAGACAATTCTCGATTCCAATAACGTCGATAACGCTAGCGAACTTTGGCAAAAGCATCTTTACGAAAAGGAAAAAGACCTCTTCGAAACGGATATCTATGAAAACTTTAACCTTGGTTCAGCATCTGGCATCAACGGTTATGAAGTTCTTCGCGATGGCGAGTATTACACCACAAACGGAACTAAACACACCATGTTTGATTTCTCCGAAGAATCAAAATCAGAATACGGTTCAGTTCAAGATGGATGGCTCAAAGATCAAATGCCATACGAAATTCGCCACATCTTAGTTAAGTTAAACTCTGGTACAAATAAGAGCTACACACAAGACAAGATTACCGAACCAACAGCAACTGGCGAAGGCGGAGAAGTTACAAAACTCACCACAGTCTTAAAAGGCTTAGCTGGCGCAACCACTTCTTCAGGCAGCCTTTCCGGCCTTGATGATAATGAAAGAGCAACATTTGATTCCTTATCAAGCTATTCTGATGATGACGGATCAAAGGCCGCATTCGGTGAATATTCCAAATCCGGCGAAGGCCCAATGACCAAATCTCAAAACTCTGAATTGGTTCATGAATTCATCTATGGCGTCTATGCTTATGAATCACTTTATAATCAAAGAAATAATGATTCTAGCAAGAACGCTTACGGTGCCGAAAATTCCTACCGCATCGCTCCAGGTTTAAAGCAAGATGCCACAAGCCAAGCTGATGTTGATACAAATTTAACGGTTCTCGATGAAAACGGAAATAGCACATCAGTTTATGACTATTTCAAAAATTCCGGTGTCGGAAGCATCCCATTTGGCGCGATTATGGCTCTCGCTGATGCAGGAAAGATTGAAACCGATGATTCCACATCAAAAGGTAAAGTTAACGAAGGAAACGAAGCTTTCTACCCACGTAACGTTATCTATAATAAGTATTTTAATAAGCACAACGTTTGTGTCGTCACTCCAAACGCCATCGCTTATAACGCCGTTAAGGTTTATAACGATGATGGAACCTTATCTAGCACATATCGTGCAACTTGGGCAAACGACGAAACAATCGCTGCTGCCACAACTGCAATGAATGAATTCTATGATTCAACCAATCACACACTCAAAGCAGCTGAAAGCACTGATGGCGTCTATACTTCTCAATTTGGAAATCTCCCTGGATTCCAAGTCAATACTCAAGATATACTCCCACAATTCACCAACAACGTCTTAACGGATTCTGCTGGCGAAATCGTCTTAGCAGTTCGCGCGGGCGCTTCCTCTTATCAAGGTATCCACTTAATAACTATCAAGCGTTCTGCCTTATCTGAGTATGGCGTCACATTCGATACCAGCACAAAGACAACAAAAGAAAACACTTTGCAAGATGTTGGTACAGAAAGCAATGGCAAGATCACCTATACAAAGAATTCTCCATCCCTTTCCGACTACTACAGCATCTACACACCAGATAGCAACAACTATCCAACATATGGCGATGCAAAAACAAAGATGTCAACCTACGTTAATTTCAACGTCCATGACAACTCTGAATATGCCACACGTGCAGGATGGATCACTTCTGCTATCAAGTCTGGTTTCTCTGATAATCTCTCTAGCTACTTATTCCAATATTTAGTTGAGAGCAACCAGATTGAATTCACCAACAAGGAAATCGCTGAATCCGTCAAGAACTATATCAAAGTCAAACGTCAATCCACTTCTGATTCCGCTCATAAGACATGGGCCGATAACTGGAAAGAATATGCCGAACAACTCGTCGCTCAAAACGAAGAGAGAAGCATTGGCTATACCGCTACTGGCGCTAATGGCAATTCTAAACTCTTAACTGAAGCTGCCGCTATCGAATTCGGCAACCCAAAGAAGAAAGAGACGAATTACACACTTTGGCAAAAAGGAGGAGCGTGTTACTACGCTACAACAACTAATGACTAAGAAACATTTATTAGCTTTAGGAGCTATGGTTTGCTCCATCTTCTCACTTGCTTCTTGCGACAAAGTCGAAGCTTCCTTACTTCCTGATCAAGCCGATGGCAAGATTCTTAACATCGATCAAACAAACGCCAACACTCTCAAAGATATTTATGATGCCTTGATCACTTCCGGTAACTCCAATTCCGAAAAGATTCTCAATAACATCCTTTATATCTATGCTGAATCAATGTTTGGCTCCTTCTTGGCAAAAGACGGAGAAAAAGGTCTTAAAGATATCGTTGCTACTTATTTAGCAGACACAAGCAATACAACTGATATTGACACTTTCATCAACAACCATGTTGCCTACAAAGTAACAAAAGATGGTACGGTTGATATGGCTGCTTCAAGAGTTCGTGTTGTTAACTTCTATAACGATATTCTTTATCGTGTTTACACAACCTTCCTTGGCTACGTTACAAATACTACTTATCAAGAAAGAAATCTCTTCAACGAAGATAAGTTCTATGATGCTCAAATCAAAGCCTATTACACATTAGGCAGCGAGCATTATGAGGATTATAAGCAAGTTGAAGGTGATATGTTCATTGATGAGGATAATCCTGGTGACGTCGATGGATTAAATAACACCTATATCAGCAAATATTTCAAAAATGTTTGGACGACCTATGGTGAATACATCGAATTAAACATCCTTCCAGATCTTTATCGTAACGAACTTACGACTGAATACATGTATACCCAAAACGATGCGCAAATTAACTTAACTGCCGCTCGTAATGTCGAATACATCAACTTATCTACCAACGCCCAATATACCGATGCCGTTAAAAACCTCATGAATCAATATTGCGCAAAGGTTATCGAGGCTAAAAAGGTTGATACTTATGGTTTCTCCTTCTTATCATCCTTATATAAAGGAACTGATCAAGAATTAGTAACCGATAATCCAACAACCGAAAAAGGTAAGTTAGCAAAAGAAATCTATGAAGCCGCTCACTGGACTCATAAAACAATCACTGTTGGTACAAAGGAAATTCATTATTATGTGGAGTCTTCCTTAGGAACGATTTGTGCTAAATATCAAACGTTACTTGATCAAACAACACGTGATGATTCTGATGCCAATTCTGTCTATTCGGATTTCACCAATTCTGGTTCTTACAGCAAAGAAACAGGATTTAACATCAAGATGCAATCCTTAATCTCTGAAGGACATACGACACAAGGTTGGTACACCTCTGGTGGACTTTCTTCCCTTCCGTCTTCCTTAAGCACACGTGTCTTCAAGACTGCCGTTGCTAATGAAGTTGATGCTCATACAGATGATTATGAAGGCAACTATGGACGTTATATCGGTGGCAAATATTTCTTAACTCCAGCAACCTATTCTGAAACCGAGAAATACCCATATCTTGTCCAAGATGGCTCTAACTACTACATCGTCTTAGTTAAGGAAGCCACAAAGGCATCCAAATTCACCTCAACAAGTGATAGCGAATTCAACTATGACAAACGCGGAACCTTAGTCGCAGAGAAAATTGCACGTAAAGTCGCTTATTCTCTCTCTTCTATCGATACATGGAAAACCGATGCTAAGACATATTATGTCCAACAAATGGCTGTCATGTACCACGATGACTATGTCTACGCTTATTTCAAGAGTCAATTCCCAGATCTCTTTGATTAATCAAAAATAGTCATATAATATAGGGGCAGGTAATCCTGTCCCTTTTCTAATAGAAAGAAGAAAAAATATGAACGATGTATTTTGCAAAATTATCAAAGGCGAAATTCCTTCAACAAAAGTCTACGAGGATGATGACGTATTAGCGATTCTCGACGTTTCCCAAGTCACTAGAGGCCACACTTTAGTAATGCCGAAAAAACACTACGCTAACATGTTAGATTGCCCTAGTGACCTGCTTAACAAAGTTATGTCCGTGGCTCAAAGAATCGGGCAAGCCGATATGTTAGTTCTTGGCGCTTCAGGAATTAACATTCTTACTAATGCTGGCGAAGCAGCTGGCCAAACGGTCCCTCATTTCCATGTGCATGTCATTCCTAGATATGCCGGAGAAGATAGCAACTTCCAACTTGAAATGAAAGAAAGTGACACAAGCTCGATGAATCTCCCTGCTTTAGCAAGCGAAATCTCAAGCAAGCTCAAATAAAGAATATAGAGAAAAGGTTCTAAGCAAATCACTTAGAACCTTTTTCGTTACTATTTATTATCTTTATATTTTGGAACGTAGAAACAATGATTATCCATTGCGAATACGCGGTCCGTCCATTCGCCAGGAGCAACGTTTTCTTCCGCTTTAAGGATAACGTTCATCTTAGCGTCAAAATCATCAATAGAAGCCAATACGAAAGCTTCTCTAGTTAATGGAGGAATGGGTGAACCGAATTCAGGTTTGCTATGATGGGAAAGAATCATATGTTCTAATAGCATAGGGGTTTCACCGGTGATTTTTAGTTTTTCTGCAGCCATTCTTATCTCTCCGGCCATAATGGAAATATGTCCTAAGAGCTTGCCTTCATCAGTATATTTGGTTGCGACAGGGCCAGAAAGTTCTAAAGTCTTTCCTAAATCGTGAATTAGGGTTCCCGCAACAACAAAATCACGGTTGATTTCTGGGTATAGCTTGCAAACTTCTTCGGCCATTTTCGCCATAGAAATAGAGTGATACAAAAGACCTGAAGCAAACGCATGATGATTTCTTACTGCTGCAGGATATGTTACATATCTATCATGGTATTTTTGAATTAAATAGGAAGTTAAGACTTTGAGGTCTCCTTCCTTTAGCGAATCAATAAAAGAATAAAGCTCTTTTTCTAATTCTTCTTCTCCGACTGGGGAAGAGGGAACAAAAAGTGATAGATCGATATTGTCCTTATCTAATATCGTTCCGTTAAGAACTTTCATTTGAAGATGGTCACGATAATTAAGGACGTCTCCTTCGATTTTGATGATATTCCCTGCGACAAAAATATTTAAATCATCAGGAAGAATATCCCATTTCTTTCCTTCGATAGTGCCAGAAGAATCTTGTAAGGTTAAATTTAAGTAGTTCTTGCCACCTGTCGTAACGCATTTAGCAACCGAAGAGAGCAAAAACTGTCCGTTAACATGCATCCCGTCTTGTAAATCTTTAATCATCGTAACTATCCTCCATAATCTCTTTTATTTCACTGCTATTGTAGCCTTTTCTTAGCAAAGCAGCATATATATGTCTTTTGCATTCATATCCTGAATATTTTAATTGATAGCGTCTTAGTAATGTAACGTATTCTTGCTGAAGTTTCTTTTTACTTAATGTTTTGTTTTCTTTGTAAGAAGAGATTGCGTTAAGGGAAACAGATTTGCTATACCCTCTTATAAGTAAAGCGTTAAGGGCTTTTCTTTTCTTTTCGCTAAGCGAATAAGAATCATACCTTCTTTCAATCATTGAAGCGTACTTTTTAGCATTTTCTTCTTCAGAATCAAAAACTAGGGAATCAACTATTTCTTCGCTAATAAGTTTTTTATGAATTAAATCATTTTTTATACGTATTTCGCCATATAAAGCCGCTTCTTTTTCTTCTTTATATTGTTTTGCAAGACTCATATCATCAAGGAATCCAGTATTTTTTAAACGTTCAATTATGAATGATGGATTCATATCGGCAGGGAATTTATCCTTAATCTTTTCTCTAATTTGGTTTTCGCTGTAAGTGCCTTTCATTGCTAAAGATAAGGCATACGTGTATGCGTTTTCGCTTTCTGATAGCTTTTTTAAATCATTGATTTCCTTTAACGGAACTTCTTTTCCGACATATAGATAATGATCCGTAAAGGCGTCTTCAGACAAAGCAAGGGAATCAAGTCCAAAAAAGACCGTATAGACTTTTTTCTTTTTGTTTAAAACGATTGAAGTTATTGTCTTATTCATTTTCTCACCAATCGCGTTTTATCGCCCTCTCATAAACATGTTTGACTCGTTCATAGAATTTATCAATGGAATATTCGCTAAGTCCATCAAGGGCGGCTTTGCGGATGATTTGTTTCTCTTCTTCTTTCATATCAATAACAAAATGAAGTTTCTTTGCCATATCCTCTTCGTCGAGAAAGAAGAAACCGTTTTTGCCATCTGTTATAGTTGAAAGCAAGGTATCGTCGTATCTAGCCATTAGCAAAACACTTGAGGCCATCGCCTCCATGAAAGTTAAGCCCTGGGTTTCGGTTATCGAAGCCGAAACAAATAAATCTCCGACTTGATAATATAAAGGGGTCTCAGTTGGTTTGACCGGGCCAAAGAATTTGACGTTATTAGCAATCCCTAATTCTTCCGTTAGTTTTTTGAGTTCATCAAAAGCAGGCCCTCCTCCAACAATAACGAAGACAGTCTTCTTTTTTGGCGAAGTTTTTAAGTATTTAGCATACCCTTTTAAGCAAATATCGATGCTCTTTTCTTTAGCAACTCTTCCTAAAGAGAGAATAACAAAAGTGTCATCACTTATTCCGTGGGCCTTTCTAATCTTGGCGACTTTTTCTTGGTTGACATTTTCTTTGGCGAATTTAGAAAAATCAATGCCCGTTGGAATGACGTTTATATATGAATCAACGCCAATTGAGCGCATGTATTCCTTCGTTTTTACTGATGGAGTAATGAACTCAGTGGCAACGTTAGATTTATAACGAACATAAGATCTAACAATCCCTTTTGCAACACGATCAAGATATCCCCTTGTCGCATAATATGTGTAGTCTTCTAATGCCGTATGGAAAGTGTATACAACCGGGATGTTCAATTGTTTTGCAAGCAAAAATCCAAATTGACCAATGCCTGCATCAGTTTGGATATGCACGACATCCGGTTTAAATTTCATGATTATCTTTTTAGCATTTGGTGAAAACAATCCAGCGATGCGGTAGTCATACATTTTCATCTTAAATCCCGGAAGACGCAAAATATCGCCATCTAAGCACATCTCATTCCCGTATGGGTTGGTTGTGCAAACCATTATTTCTTCGCCATTCTTTTTGAATGCGTCGTATAAGGTTCCGCTTGAAGTAGCTACGCCATTAATCTCTGGAGGAAAGGTATCACTAAATATAATCGGTCTCATATTAGTTATCGCCTTTCTTGGTTGGGAAATCGGTTACTATATAATCATCACCGGTTTCCTGGCCATATTCCTTTAAAGTAAAGTTACTCATGATTTTCTTTCTTACGGCAGCTCTAGAAAGTTGCTTCGTTTCATATAAAGTATCAGAAGAATGTTTTCTTTCCGCGTATGTATCTAATTGAAGATTAACGAATGTTTGCCTATTAGCGTAAGAGTAATCTTCTTTTGGTCTTGAATGATATAAGGCTGCGACAACCCCAGAAACAATAACAATTATATGATAAGTGGCAACACGCCAGATGATTTGGGCTGCGACAATGTTTGATGAGGCGCTTCTAGTTATAACAAGCGAGCCATTAACGACTGCTTGAGTTTCAACGTAAAATCCGGAGAACATGAAATTAAAGAAGAGTTCCGATACGCCAGCTGAGCCAGGAAGAGGCATTAACCCAGTTACCATTTGGTGAAAAGCGCTACGGCACGCACAATCAAAAAACATTCTAAAGTCAAACCCTTCATTTGGTCCGAAAGCGCCAAGCGCAAGTCCAGAAAAATAAGGAATAGAGAATCTTAACATCAATATCAATAACATTGAAATGTAGATGAAAACAGTTACAGGAACGTTAGACTGAAGACGTTTTAACTCAATTTTGAAGTTTTCAACTTGCACGCGAAGATTTTCCCTAGTCTTGTCAGGATTTTTCAAAATTCTAATTTTTCCCAAGAAACCAACAATATAATGCATAATGAAGTTATGGAAATGATGGGAATAACTCATCAAAAGCAAGCCAAGAATTACCGCTAAATTCAATCCAAAGCCAATGATGATCAAAGGAAGCATGGTGACTGTTCCATCCCACCCGAATAAATCAACATTTGGAATTTTAAAAGAGCCGATGGATGCGATGGCATTCCATTCAAATAAAATGGCAACGATATCAAAGCTAATCAAAGCGAATTGATAAATAATAAACCACATGACCATGATTGAAGCGGCATTAGATACTTCAATTCCTTGTTTTTTCAAGGTGTACACTTGCATGACTTGGCCGCCTGAAGCGCCTGGAGTGACATTGTTATAAAAAGCGCCAATCATCGAATTAGCAAGGCCTTGATGGAAATAATAATGTCTAGTGTATAAACGGCAAAAAACAACCATGATCAAAGCTTCAAGGCAATAGGTGCTAAACATAACTCCAACGATGATAAGTAAATAAATCGGAGAGCACGTTATTAAAGCGGCCCAAATCTGATTAATGCCAGAGAGAATATCTCCTTCACCAGCGCTATAAAAAGAAATAAACAAAGTAACGACGGTCAAAACTAAAACTAGGCCGAAAGAAATCACATAGGACTTCTTTTTAGATTTTTCTTTCTTTTTACCTTTATTGATTTTTTCCGTCATAGAATAAATAGTTTCTTAGAAACTATGGTATTTTAACATGCCAATAAATATATTGGTAGGAATTAAGAGAGAAGGAAAGAGATATCCTCCTCCGTAAGAGAGGAGATTGCATTATCTCCAGACTTAATTAAATCATCGTATAAAGTCTTTTTGTAATTTTGCAAAAGAAGAACTTTTTCTTCAATCGTATTGTGGCAAATGAGTTTAAGGACGGTGACTGGCCGTTTTTGTCCAAGACGATGGGCTCTGTCTGTCGCTTGCTCTTCAGAGGCAATGTTCCACCACGGGTCTAAATGAATAACGATATCCGCTCCAGCAAGATTAAGGCCAGTTCCGCCAGCTTTTAAGGAGACTAGCATTATTGAAACCTCTTCTTCATTGTTGAATTTATTCGCTAAATCCAAACGGTCTTTTGCATCTATTTTCCCATTGATGTAATAAGAAGGAAGGCCATTTTCTTTTAGATTTATACTAACATTGTCTAGAACCTTCGTGAAAGATGAGAAAATTAAAACCTTATGACCGTTAGAAACGCTTTGCTTTGCGTAATCTATAACATATGTCATCTTGCTAGATAAAGTTTTAAATCCTTCAAAGAAAGATCCAGCATCGACACATATTTCACGTAATGAAGTAAGAATCGGTAAGAAACTGAATGCCGAAAATCTATCATGTGCTGCAGATGTTTTATCTTTAGACTCTTTTAATTCCTTTTTCGCCTTTTCGAGTGTTGAATCATACAACATTTTTGATTCATCATCCATCGTTAAGGTTATGACTCTAGTTTCTTTCTTTGGGAGTTCTTTAAGGACTTCGTTTTTTGTTCTTCTAAGCAAGAACGGTGAGATGCGTTTTCTTAAAAGGGAACGTGCTTCTTGTTGGTTGCCAGCTAAAATATATCGCGTCTTAAATACACCATATGAATTGAGATAATTTGGCATCAAAAAATCAAAAATCGACCACAAATCCCCCATGGAATTTTCTATTGGGGTTCCAGTAATGGCGAATTTTGAAACGCAATGAATGTTTCTTACCGCCTTAGATTTAAGTGTTTTGAAGTTCTTAATTAATTGGGCTTCATCGGTAACTAAAACCTCAAATTTATGTTTTGAGTAATATGAAAGATCGTTCCTTAAAGAGTCATAAGAAGTAATGTATGCCGCCTCTTCATCATCGTTGATTGAAGAAATTAGTTCCATTCTTCTTTCCTTGCTTCCGTCAATCACTTTAACCTTAGCGTCTTTCTTCCACTTAACGAATTCTTTTTCCCAGTTATAGATAACGCTCTTAGGAGCAACTATCAAAAATGGTCTCTTTGATTTTATTGAGTATAAGAAGGCGATGGTTTCAAGCGTCTTTCCTAAGCCCATATCGTCAGCCAATATCCCGCCTAAATGATTTTTATAAAGTGAATAAAGCCAAAGAACAGCTATTTTTTGGTATGGCCTTAAATATGAGGATACTTCTTCTGATATTTCTAAATCGCTATCTTTAAAATTCTTAATATCAATAAAAGCCTGTTTCAAACTAAGATTCTCATCTATTGATATTTGACCGTTTTTATATTCCTCGTCTAGGCGGAATGCTTCAGAAATTTGGAGCTTTTCAGCTGAAAAGTTATCATCTAATTTTTCTTTTTTCTTTAAATCATTTAACTCAGCTATTTTAGGATCATCAAGCAAAATAATCTTATCGCTTAAAAGGACGTAAGATTGCTTTTTCTTATATGCAGTAAGAATCAAGTTTAGTTGGGCATCGCTAAATTGTCTTGATTTAACCTTTAAGGAAAGCCAATCTTCATGACGCTCAATATGCAAAGATATTCCTTCAATTTTGGTGATTTTGCTTGAGGATAGTTTTTTTGATAGGTAGACTTTGGCTCTTTCTTTCAAGAGAGTTAAATCGCTTTTAAGGAATTTGAGCGATTCTTTTTGATTTTCTTGAATTCCTTCTTCTATTCCTCCGACCGCACTTAATGCAGCTAAATAGAGGTTTATTTCCGAGGCAAAAGATGTATGCAACATTGCCTCTTTCTTGCTTATTTTTCTTCCTGACAAAGAATATTCGCTTTTAAAAGAAAGAGCGCCATTTTCAGATATATCAACATATAAAGCAATACCAAAACGAGCCGAATTATCCTCTTCTTCTTTTAGGGAGGAAGATAAAACAACGTTCTTTTTAAAGATATCCTCAACGAAAGAATAATCGGAAAGACGATGCTTGATAAAGAAAGCGAATATCTTTCTCGAAGTTGGATTGGCAAAATGATAAAGAGTTATGACGTTGGACAAATCATCAAAATAGATGAGGCATTTTTTCAAAATGAGGCTTTGGCAATGAAGATTATCCTTAATTTGAGGGATTAACTCTATATCGCCGTTCTTTTTGTATTTAAATCCCGCTTTAGCCGCGTCCTTCATCACGTAATAGGAAGTTCCATTCCAATAGATATTCTCGCCTAACATGATTTCGATAACGTCAGCAAACTGATCCTCGTTTAGTGATAGTTCATTGGAAATAAAATCATTTGATGATCTTGCTAGAACTTCAAGATATTTAAGAATTCTTTGCCCTTTATCAAGGAATAGAGAATGTTCAAGTGAATATGAAGAAGAATTATATACGTACTCTTTTTCTTCGGAATATGCATTCAAAAAAGAGATAATTTGATACACGGGTATCTTCTTTTCATTTCCATCCCAAAGTTCTAATGAACAAGAAAATCCATCATTATTTTGTTTTAAACGAAGAATTACATCCCAGCTTTTAGCAGAAGGTTTTATAGCTAAAGAAACGTTATTAACGTTCTCTCCTTCATGAAAAATAGAAAGGAATTCTTCCCTAAGTCTCCTTCTAGTGCTAATTTCTTCTTCCTCAAGCGAAGGAATCTCTTTTAAGGTATCGTATAGTCCAAAATAGATTTTCCTTAATTCTTCCTCAGGCAAAGCGGATTCTCTTTGAAAAAGATATACGTATAAGGCTTTTTCTTCATTTGATGGCTCGTTGCCTTGTTCTTCTAAAAGACCATTAGAGGTAACGGATATAAAAATATATGGAATCTCTTTATCCGATGAAAAATCGGTAAGGAACGCTTCGTAAATAAGTTTTTCTTTGATCTCATCATAATGAAAAACTATATGGTATCTGCCTTCTTTTAGTTTGTTTAGAAAAGTTGAGACCTCTTTTGAAGAAAGGAAATATGTCGCAAGTTCCTTCCCTCTTTCTTTGGAACGATTTATAAACATACTCTCTCCTTTTCGTAAGGATAGAGACTTGCTCTATCTAGCAAATTGTTTTTCTCAAGAAGGTATAGCCATATGCCCTTAGTTGATTTTCCTTCCTTATCTAAAAGGACTTCATTTTTGAAAAGATAATACGATATGGAATCATCTTTTAGGTAATCAAGATAAAGGAGATAGTAAAAATAATCCTTGTTTCTATTCCTTTTAGCTAATTCATTTTTGAGGTATTTATGAACGACTTCAGTAAGAATGTGTATGTCTTTTTTATCTTTTATAAGAGTCCTTGCTAAGTAAATGTCTTTTGGATTTAAGGACTCATAGCTTAACGTATCATATAAATCTGGGAAAAAGTCTTTTCCGTCAATTAATAAAACTGAATTTAAATATGTTTTGTAAGATATGGCCATTGAGACACGATAACGAATAGCGAAAAACTCTTTAGATGAATAGAGTTTGCGGTAACGAAGGTAATCAGCAAAATTATCTGAGGATTTAAGAATTGAAAAAGCAATGTTTCTCGCTTCTTCATTTAAGCCATTATCTCTAAGGTATTCAAAATCTTTATCCTCGATCAAATCGTAACTCCCACGACTTACAAGAAGATGCAAAATTACAAGCAAATCCTCGTTACGTGTATCCATTTTTAAAGAATCTTTGGCTTCAAATAAATTTTCATCCGTGACTATTCTAGGCGAAGTTTTCGCCAACAAAGAGGTGAATGAAGGGAGAAGATGCTTAGGCAAAGATTTAGGTGAAAGGCAAATCAAAGAAGATTTGACCAAACGATTATCGTTTTCATATTCATTAACGATATATTTTTGCATGATTTCTGTTGTTGTCTCGTCTTTCAAAAAAGAAGAGATAAAATTAAAAACGCCTTCCGAGGAATCTTTTAAGGAATCGACGGTCATAGATATTACTTCGTACAAACTATCAGAATCAAATTTTCCTTTTTCGTTAAAGATTTCAAAACGCTTAGCGATATTGTCGTTTGAGAGCAGTTTTTCACTTCTAGCCATCTTTGAAAGATAAAAAACAATGAGGGACATGTATTCGTTTTTACTTAAATACGGTAAAAAACCATTTATTTTATATGGCAGCCCCTTAAATTCTTCTTCATTCTCTAAAAAGGCTGCGGAAGATATTTTTTTCTTCAAAGAATCAAATGGTTTTTCTTGGTTCTTATTTTCTTCTTCCTCTATTTTAAAAAGGAGGGCTACAACATGTTTGCAAAGAAACTGACAAGGACACGTACATGCATATGTTTTTAGTTCCCCATCTTCTATAGAAACATACACGTCATACTCCTCATTTCCTTTCACGGTACCATAAAATATGTGGTTTTCGCCGTGGAAATTCGATATTTGACCTTTTTTGTAATATTCTCTTCCTCTTTCAATTATTTTCGGAGAGACATTATGTAGTTGCGCGATATAGTTTGTCACGTAAATAGACTAGCATAAACTAAAATTAAAGGGTAGAAGTTTAATAACAGCTAAGCAAAAAGAAACCGCCTGGCAATAATTCGATTATGCCATCTTGAATCTTAATGCAGTCTTTCCTTTCTAAAGAACGAAGAACTTCTTCTCTTTCGTTGTTTGAAAGTTTCTTTAAGTCGTCATATTTCCTCTCGGAGAAAGCAAAAGAAATATATTTTTCCTTTTCTAAATATGAATTCCTAGAAAGGAGGTCTAATGTCTCTCTTTCAAAAAGAGTAAGAAAATCATATATGCCTTTTTGATTCTTTTTTATCAAATTTGCATATTTTCTAAGTTCTTTAATTGGAAAAGCTTGTTTATATAAAGAAAAGAAATATACTGCCTCTCCATATTTATCTAAAGGATAACCATAAGCTAAATCTATCACCTTAGTTTGAGGAAAATAATACAAAAGTAAATACAAATAAAAATTCTTATTTATTATTTCAACTCTGCTTGGCTTAGACAAATAGAAATTAAGGTATTCGATGCATTTTATAATTAATGGATCATGATTATCACATAAAAGAATCTCCTCTATATCTTCATGACCAATCGAACGGAAAAACAAATACTGATCAATGAGATGAGGATTTTCATTTCTTAACTTAAGCAAGGCTTTCTTTGAACGAGGATATTTTTCTTGCTTATAAGCTAGTTCCGCTTTCAAAAGAAAAGACGACTTGTCTTTAGAAAGCTCTCTTAACTGTCTGTATGTGAGAAAGGAGAATGGAGATGAATCCATCATTCGCCTTTCCTTGAAACAAATCCAAATGAACCTATCTTTTTAAGAAATGTCGCAACCATATTATTTTATGAATGAGGCACGCTCCCACCTTAAGCGCGCCTTAATTCATAAGAAATATAAAAATATCTTTCTTTAATGTAAATAGTTGCAAATCCTATAAAAACTAGTGTTTATCGGTCTTTTTAATAAATTGTAAAGATATTATTCACTATCTTAAAATTGTTTTATTGTCTTTTTTGTCCATTTTGGTTTTTGTATGTTACTTAGTTGTCGTTCCTTTTAATGTTATTTATTTTCAGTATCGTTTTTTGATATTTTGTTAATTGACTAATTAATAATCTTTGCAATTTAGATTTTTGATTTTTTATACAATGTCTAGGAATATGCAAAAAGAAAACGCCTATAAGGTCTTTTGAATCGATTAAGATCCATTTTGACTTATAGACGTTAATTGTTATTCAATGGCAATTACGAAGTGATAGACAGGTTGTCCTCCATCTATCTCATAAACATCCATCATTGGATAAGTTTTCTCTAAGAAGGTTTTTAAGTCGGCTTTCATCTTTTCTGTGGCGTCTTTGCCATAGAAGATTGTAATGATGGCCTTCTCATCCATATTTTCAACAGTCTTAAGAAGCTTCTTGGTTGCATTTAAGATCACGCGATCATGCGATACGATCTTGCCACCTTGAATTCCAATATAATCATTTTCTTTGATGTTGATGCCGTTATTTTTCGTATCACGGATGGCTTTAGAGATTTCAAGTGCGACAACACTTTGCATTTGCTCTTCCATCACAGCGATATTGCTTTCCACGCTTTCGGAGAAGTCCGCCATCTTTAAAGCGCTATAGGCTTGAACGACCGATTTCGAATGAAGGACATGGACTTTTGACTTGCTATAAAGCTTTGCGGCTTGTTCAGCGGTCATAATGACATTGCCGTTATTCGGGAAAACGAGAATTTCATCAGCGTTGAGATAATCAAACATCTCAAGGAAATCGTTAGCGGATGGATTCATCGTCTGGCCACCGGTGATAATGCCCTTAACTCCCATCTCTTCAAAGAGCTTTCCGATTTCTTTTGAAGGAGCAACGGAGATTATTTGAACTTTAGAATGAGCAAGTGGCTCAACTTTAATATCTGATGAGGTCATCACGCCTTTACCGGAAATTGGCATTTCTTTAAGCAACTTTTCGTTGTGCTGAATTGTCATATTTTCCATCTTGAAAGTGATGAATTCGCCATATTTTTGGGCAAATTGAATGGCTTTCCAAGGCTCTTTTGTATGAACGTGAATCTTGATGATCGTCTTTTGCTTGATTGCAACGATTGAATCACCGATCGAAGAAAGATAATCGATGAACGTTTGAAGTTCAACTTTATCTGGATCACATTTTGATTTAAGCAATTGGAGGATGAATTCCGTGCAATAGCCGTAATCAAGTTTTGAATCTTCATTGAAGGCTTCGCCATCGGCAATATCAACGTTGGCGCTAGGTCCATTGAAAATTCTATCTTCAAATTCTTCGCCCATGATTTCGGCGCCCATTCCTTCTACCGTGTATAAAAGTCCAGCGCCGCCTGAGTCAACGACTCCCGCTTCTTTAAGAACAGGCAATAAATCAGGAGTCTTTTGCAAGGCATCTTTCATTTGCTCTAAAAGAAGTTTGAAAAGAGTCTCAAAATCTTTTATTTCATCAATATGATCGTTGATGTAATCTGTGCCAACTCTTGCGACAGTTAAAATGGTTCCTTCGACTGGGTTAGGAACAGCTTTGTAGGCTATGCGTGTACCGTTTTTTAAGGCGGAGGCAAATTGTTTGACGTTAGCTGTTTTTAAACCGGCAAGGGAATCGGCAATGCCAGCAAAGAATTGGGAGGTGATAACCCCGGAGTTTCCTCTTGCTCCAAGTAACATTCCTTCAGAACATTTGCTTACAACATCGCCTAAAATGGCTTTGTTAGCCTTTTTCATGGCTTTAACTCCGCCATCAAGGGTAGCGCAAATATTCGTTCCAGTGTCGCCATCAGGGACAGGGAAAACGTTTAAATCGTTAACGGACTCATAGTGACTTTTAAGATCTTTAAAACCATTAGTCACCATGGCCTCATATGTTTTACCGTCTAAAATATTCATTTTAAAAAAGTATCAATGATTATTCGCCAACGACTGTAACTTCTTTACCGAAGTTATAAATAGCAATGGTGCCAGGACCAACTGAAGCACCGACGATCGGGCCAAGAATGCCAATATGAACTGCTTTTGGTTTGGCTCTCTTTAAGAGTTCTTCCTTGCAGAATTTAGCTCCTTCTAAATCATCAGAGTGAGCAATGTAGATTGTTTGATTTTCAATATCTTCGGAAGAGGCGATAGCGTCTTCAACAATAGCAATAAGGGATGGTTTTCTTCCTTTGACCTTTTTAACGGCAAAGTTATTTCCCTTAGCATCGGAAATAAGGATTGGTTTAACGCCAAATAAATTTCCGAAGAAAGCAGTGGAGGCTTTCACACGGCCTGCTTTTTTAAGATAAGTAAGGGTTTCAACAGCAGCCCATTGATTGAATTTGAGTTTGTTTTCTTCTAACCAGGAAACGATTTCTTCTAAAGATTTTCCTTCATCGGACATAACTCTAGCACGGATTGCCATATCGCCTTGGGGATAGCCAGAAATCAAAGAGTCAACAACGGCAATTGTTCTTCCTGGGAATTTTTCCTTTAAGGAAGCAGCGACTGTTCTAGCCATATCAACGGATTTAGAAAGAGCGGAGGAACAAGCGATATAAAGAATATCATTGCCGTTTTCTAATTCTTCTCCGAATTTGGCTTCATATTCTTGACGGGTGACTTGGGAGGTGAAAATCTTTTCCCCGGTACGCATAACCTCATATAAGCTATGTGGGTCATAACCTTGATCCCAATCAAGGGAGGCAGTGATTTCTTTTTCTTTAATCGTAAGTCCCATTGCGCAATAGCCAATGGAATACTTCTTTCTTAATTCGGTGTCTAAATCACCAGTAGAATCAATTAAGATTGCTAAATTTTTCATATTTAATGGTTCTCTCCTTTTTACAAAGAACTCGTCTATTTTCTCACAAAATGCACTTAATAACAAATTGCATATATCAATTAAGATATTAGTAACGATGAAACGCGCTTTTTTGCGATTCTATTCTTTATTTCTTGATTAGTGGAACGCCTATCTTCCATGCTCCACCGACTTTTTCGCCAACGGAATAGTAGGACGAATCGATTTGCGAGAAAAGCAAAGGATTGAATTTGCTTAAATCAACATTGCCTTTTTCATCGAGGATTGTTTCATCGGCTAAAACGTTAACGATTTCGCCATAGGCAAAGAAATTATCATCCTCATCTTTGCGTAATGCGTGAAGTTTGCATTCAAGGCATAAAGGATATTCTTCAAGAACTGGCGCATTAACATTATTCGATTTATGCTCATGCAATCCTGAATGAAGGAACTTCTCTGGATCTTTGTTTCCTGAAACGATTCCAACAAAATCCGCTTCTTTAGCATGCTCTTTTGTGGCTATGGCAATGGTGAAGTCTCTGCCTTCTTTAAGATTTTTGCTTGTAAGATGAGATTCATCTAAGCAGCATAAAACCATATTATGATCAACTAGTGTTCCCCAAGCCATATTCATGACGTTTGCTGAACCATCTTCGTTATAGGTTGCAATTAAGGCGACAGGCATCGGGAAGAGAAATGGCTTAATTCCTAAATCTTTTTTCATATTAACTCCTTCTATTAATCATTTTTATGAACTAAATCATAGATTTCTTTTATTGTTTCTTCGTTATCCTTATATAAGATACCGTTGATTCCTAAAGATGAGGCGACTTCA
This sequence comes from Hallerella sp., assembly GCA_963648925.1. GTDB lineage: Bacteria > Bacillota_I > Bacilli_A > RFN20 > CAG-826 > UBA4951. The sequence continues at coordinate 31,459 of CAVJFO010000003.1, read as the reverse complement.
ACATTTTCTTTGTTGTCATCGATAAAATATGCCTCAGATGGAGAAAACCCGCTTTTTTCTAACGCATAAGTAAACGCATCTTTGTTGGGCTTATAATGATGTATTTCATAAGAAATATACAATTCGTCAAACAAGTCTTCGATGCCATATCTCTTTATTAAATAAGGCACGAGAAAATCGCACGCGTTAGAAAGGAGAATGAGTTTATATCCTTCCTCTTTCAATTTTCTAAGCATAGAAATATATGCTTTATGAGGCTGAGGGCCTTCTAAAAGATGATGTAAGACAAAATCTCTATCAAAAGAGAAATCCTTTGTTACGTTATCGACTATTTGCTCAAATGTAACTTCTCCTCTATCCCCTGGATGGAAATATTTATCAGTTAAATCCTGTGCTTTATATTGAGGGCAATATTTTCCAAAGAAAACAGTCGAATCCTCATCTCCGACAACTCCAAAAAAATCCGAAATAATTAGTTTTTTCATACTGAATTATTTTACGATACACCTTCTTTTTAGTCCAAAGAAAAGCATTCTTCTTTTTTTTGAGAACAAAGATGATATATTAATATGGACTTTTTAGTCATTACTAACCATGAAAAAAATATCTGAAGAAAAATATAAATCTGAAACCGAAACGGTCAATTTGATGATTGCCTTATATTGTCACAAAAAACACAAAAGCAAAAAAGGCGAATTATGCAAAGATTGCCAAGAATTGAAAGAATATTGCGAATATCGTCTTTCGCTTTGTCCTTGGGGCGATAAAAAGCCATTTTGCTCAAATTGTCCAATTCACTGCTACAACAAAGAACACCGTGAAAGAATCAGGACCGTTATGCGTTTTTCTGGCCCAAGGATGTTATTTCACCATCCAATATTAGCTATCAAACATGTAGTGGAAACAAAGAGAGAAAAACGAAAAATAAGGAAAAAAGAGAATGCAAGAAAACGAGACGAAGAAAACGACAAAGCTAAAAAGAAGCAAGATAATTAGAATATTCTACCTAGTTATCGGTTTCATCTCCTTAGCGCTTGGAACAATAGGCATAATTATCCCTGTTTTGCCTACCGTTCCTTTCTATTTATTAACGGCTTTTTGCTTTGTTAGAGGATCAGAGAAGTTTGCCAATTGGTTCTTAAATTCTAAACTATACAAAAATCACGTAGGAAATTTTGCTAAGCATCACGTCATGACAGTCTACGGAGAAATGATTCTTTTAGTTCTAGTTAGCGCTTTGTTGATGACTTCTTTATGGTTTATCAACAAATTGCCAATGACGATTGTCTTTTGCGTTCTTATCGCATGCAAATACGCTTATTTTGTTTTTAGGGTTACTCCAGTTTCGAAAAAAGAATATCAAGCGATAAAAGAAATGGACGCACTTGAGGAGACGGAGGAAAAACAATGATCGATAAAGACTTGTTAAATTATATTAAAGGCAAAAGATATTACCTTGCCTTAATTACGATTTTCTCTTTTTTGGAGTTGATATCATCGGTATCTTCCACCTTCCTTTTAAGCAAAAGCGTTGAGGCGTATATCAATTCTGAGTATAAATGGGGAACGATTTATCTCCTTATCTGTCTTGGTCTGATTGCTGTTTTTATTTTGTTTTTCGTCCTAAAAGGAAAATTCTCAAACAAGTTAGCGGATTACGTTTCATTGAAAATTCGCGGGGATATTTATGAAAAATACGTTTCATTAAACGGATCTTCATCTTTGAAAGTTCAAGAAATCGCTCAGTTATCAAGTGAAGGTATTGAACAACTTAAACTTTACTACTCCTCTTATCTTCCCTCCTTCTTTTATAGCATGAGTGCGCCAATTGCTTTGTTCGTTCTTTTCTGTTTCTTCTCTTGGAAGGTGGCAATCCTCTATTTAGCTTGCGTTCCATTAATTCCTGTATCAATCATTCTTGTTTCAAAATGGGCCAAGAAGATTTTTGCTACATATTGGAATAAATATCTCTCCCTTGGTGGAGCATATTTAGATTCCATCAAAGGCATGAAAGAACTTCTAGTTTTCAATTATGACAAGAAAATGGAAGATGAAATGAAACATAACTCCGAAGAATTCAGAAGAATAACAATGAAGGTTCTCGTGATGCAACTATGCTCAACAACCATCATGGATTTAGTCGCTTATGGCGGAGCGGCAATCGGAATTACTCTTTCCTTGTTGTCTTTAAATAATGGGGAAATCACATATCAAGTTGCCATTTTCCTTATTCTTGTTGGAGCGGAATTCTTTTTGCCTTTAAGAGCGTTAGGATCTGCCTTCCATATCGCGATGAATGGAGCTACGGCCGGAAAGAAAGTCATTTCTCTTTTAAAAGAAGAACCGATAAATGACGGAAAAGAAGAAATAAAGTCAATTTCTACAATATCTTTAGAAAACGTTTCTTTCAAATATAGCGATGGAGAATCTTACGTTTTTAACAATATTAATATGAATATAAACAAAGGATTCACCTCGTTGCTTGGGGATTCTGGATCAGGAAAATCAACTCTTTCAAGGATTCTAAGCAAGCAAATCCTTAATTATGATGGTTCAATTAAGATTGATGGTAAAGAATTATCTTCATTAAAGATCTATGATTATCGTAAATTGGTTTGTTATCTTTCAATCGATACCTATCTTCTTCATTTATCAATTAAAGACGCTTTCCATTTCTATAACCCGGATATAAGCGAAAAAGAAATGATTTCTTTACTAGAAAAAGTGTCGCTTAAGGAAAGAATCCTTGAGGAGCATTCGCTTGATTTCATTCCTAAAGAAGATGCAATCGACCTTTCTGGAGGAGAAAGGCAAAGATTGATTCTCGCTTATTATTTATCAACTAAAAAAGATTTCTACATTTTTGATGAAACGACTAGCAATATCGATAAAGATTCAGAGGAAATTATTCTCTCCGCCATTTCATCCTTAGCAAAAGATAAGGTCGTCTTGTTTATTTCTCATAGAGTAAAAAACGCCTTGAATGCAAATTACGTTTATTTGCTTAATGGCAAAGGAACGATCAAAGAGGAAGGAAGTCCAAAAGATCTTCTTGCAAGAGATTCTTCCTTCAAAGAACTTATCGAAAGTGAAAACAAATGGGAGGCATTAGCATGAAAAAACAATCATTTTTCTCTCTTTTGAAAGGAATGCTCTCCTTAGTTAAAGGCAAACGTTATCTTATCTTTTTAGCGGTTATTGTTGGAACGCTTGGTTTTCTTTCAGCAATGGGCATTACCTTCTTTGGCGGATTAGCCATCCTTAAATTGGTTGGCGCGGAAGTATCTCTTTCATTCGCTTGGCTAATCGCGTTAATCATTTTATGCGGGTTTTGCAGGGGATTTTTGCGTTATGCCGAACAATATCTAAACCATTATATGGCCTTTACTCTTCTTGCATTGGTTAGGAATAACGTTTTTTCATCATTAAGAAAACAAGGTAGCAAAATCCTTGATGATCGCAACAAAGGCGAACTCCTTTCAATTCTTCAATCAGACACAGAATCCTTAGAGGTTTTCTATGCCCATACAATTACGCCATTCTTCATCGCAATTCTTACTGAAACCATTGTACTTGTCCTTCTAGGAGTTTTAATTCATTACTCCTTCTCCTTGCTTTCTTTAGGGATGTATTTGCTTATTGGCATCGTTACTCCAATTATTTTCTATCTTTCGAATAGAAAACTTGGCGTTCAATATAGAGAGAAATTAGCCGAGAGCGAAAACATATCCTTGAATTCTTGCTATGGAATTAAAGAAACTCTTTTCTTCCAAAAAGAAAAAGAACAAGCATGCATATTAGAGTCTTCAACAAAAGAGCTTAACTCAATCACTAAGAAATTAAACGACAAATCTTTATTCTCTCAAAGTGTTGTTAATTTCTTAATCATCCTTGGAGATATTTTAATAATTGCGCTTGGTGCCCATCTTTATAAACAAGGTGTTATTTCTTCTTACTATATAATTCTTGGCTACATGACTTTAGCTACATCTTTCGGGCCAGTTGTAGCACTTGCTAATCTTCCAGCCAATTTGACTATGTCGTTTGCTTCTGCAAAAAGGATTTTGCCTTTGATTGATGAAAAACCAAAAGTCAAAGACGGAGAGGATGATTTTACATTCAATTCTCTGACAGTTAAAAACGTTTCTTTCAAATATGAGGATTCAAAAGAAATTCTCAAGAACGTTACCTTCTCTCTTAAAAAAGGAGAAATAGTTGGAATCGAAGGTAAAAGCGGAGGAGGAAAATCAACTTTATTCAAACTCTTGCTGCATTTTGAAGAAGCCGACAATGGAGAAATTATCTATAACGATAAGAATATTTCTTCCTATTCTAGAGAAGCGCTCGCTAAAAATATCGCTTTGTTCTCTCAAACGACTTATCTTTTCAAAAACACAATTCGTTATAACATGCAAATTGCAAAAACTGATGCAACAGACGAAGAAATTTATGAATGTCTCAAAAAAGCAGGATTAGATGAAAAAATAAGATCCCTCAAGGATGGATTAGACACTCAAATCAATGATTTAGGCGACAATTTATCTAGTGGGGAAAAACAACGTTTAGGTCTAGCTAGGGTTTTCTTAGCAAACACTCCTCTAATTCTTTTAGATGAAGCAACAAGTAATATCGACGCTTATAACGAAGCATACATTCTTTCCCAACTAAAAAAAGAGAAAGAAAATAAAGCCATTCTTCTAATTTCCCATCGCGCTTCTTCGTTGTCAATTTGCGATAAGATTTATCATTTGAAGGATGGTGAATTATGTTAGATTTTTCTGACCACCGCATCATTGGGCTTACAATAGCCCTAGCAATCGTAATCATTTCTCTTATTGCCATTTTTATTCGGTATATAGTTCACAAAAACGGTAAAAAATAATTTTTACAAATTTGATAAAACAAGCAATATCCACGGCAAAAATTTATTTTATAAGGGTTTTGCCGTGGATTTTTTGATTTTTAGAAATGCGTTTTTTGCAAATAAGAAATAAAAATGTATTCTTGAAAACCCTCTTAAATTTAAAATGTAGATTAAAGGGTCTTTCTGAATTAAAATAAGGATGTAAGTACTTTTTAGCTATGGAGCAATTTATTGAAATTTTAAAAGCGATTATCTTTGGAATAGTCGAAGGCATTACGGAATGGCTTCCAGTTTCTTCCACGGGCCATATGATTGTTCTTGGCCAATTTTTTGGTTTTGAAACAACGCAAGGGAAGGAATTTTATGACTTCTTTTTAGTTATCATCCAGTTAGGGGCAATCCTGGCTGTTATCATTTCCTTTTTTAAAGAACTTTGGCCATTTGGCAAGAAAAAATCAAAAGCTGAGAAAAAACAAATTTGGCAAACTTGGGAAAAAATTCTTATCGCTTCAATTCCTGCCGGTATTATCGGAGTTATATTTGATGATTTGTTAGATCAATATCTCTACAACTATCTAACTGTATCGATAACATTGATCATATATGGTATTGCGTTTATTGCCATCGAACTCTTGTTGAAATTTAAATCCACAAGAATAAGAGACCGTTATAATCTCAACCGCGCTTCATCTACTCATGGCGACGAAGAAGAACCATCACAAGATAAGTATCCCGTTTTCAACATCTATAGCGTTAAGCAAATTAGCATTCAATACGCCTTTATTATTGGTTTAGCGCAATGCCTTGCCTTAATTCCTGGAACATCACGTTCAGGCGTTACAATCTGTGCCGCTCTTCTTTTATCAATAGATAGAGCGACCGCCTCTAAATTCTCCTTCTATCTTTCAATACCAGCTATGCTTGGTGGTTCTCTTATTAAAGGGGCCATGTATGGCTTTAAGGTTTATAAAGGCGAAGCAGCAAAAATCAGCGGATTCCAAATTCTTCTCATTGTTATCGCAATGGCTGTAGCCTTGCTCATTTCCCTTTTAACGATTAAGTTCTTCATGAAACTTATCCGCACTAAGACATTCTTAGGATTTGGCATCTATCGTATCGTTTTGGGCATTATTTTAATCATAATCTTCTTTACGGTTAATAAAGGCAATCTAGAAATAGTGGCGATGGAACCACTATTCCAAAATATGATAAGCAATGCTTATTTGCCAATTTCCATCAAACCATCATTTCTTGAAATAAGAATGTAACAATATATAATTAATTTCACGGAGTACGGAAATGGAAAAAAAGAATCTAAATGAGGATGAAATAATCTCAAGATCCCAAAATCAAGAAATCATCGTCGATCAAGCCGAACAAGAGAAATCGATCACTCTTGGACAAATTTGGCATATGATCAAAAAACACTGGGTGGCCGCAGGCGTTTGCACTTTGCTTGGCTTTGGCGCTGCTTTTGCCTATGCAAAATTCATTAAATCGCCATCTTATCAAGCAAGCGTTCAATTGATGGTTGTAGCAGACGATGGTTCTTCTTCATCCGATAATATATCAATATCAACAAGAAAAGCCGCTATCGCTTATGGATATTTAACTTCCGATGATGTCGTAGAAGAGGCAACTAAAAAACTTGCTGAAAACGAAAAATATACAAAAAAGTTAACAACGACTGAAAACGGGGAGACGAAATACAACACTCTTTTATTTAAAAAATATTATAGCGTTGCCATCCCAACGATTGGTTCTACAACAACAACATCTATCTTCTTAACGGTGACTTCAACCTGTAACAGCGAAGACATGGCAATTGACGTTGCCAATTGTGTTGCCAATACGGCAGTGGAATTAAGCAATTCAGAAGGTTACCCAATCCATAATCTTATTGGAAATTCATTAAACGTAATTCAAGAGGCCAAACAAGCAAAAGACACTTCAACTTCCACGGCCGTTATCTCATTAATTGGTATTTTAGCGGGTTTAGTCGTTGGCGTTGCTTATGGTATCATTCGCGAATTAACTGACACACGTGTCTCATCTAAATCAGAACTTGAAACTCTTTCTGGATACAAAGTTATCGGTATGATTCCTAAGTATGAAGATTTGAAGAATTCCGAGAAAGGAGAATCCGACAATGGCGGAAAATAAAAATACAGGCTCCCAATATCGTTTACATTCAGACGGTTTAATCAAAGACTTCAATTCGCCTGAGGCTGATGCAATCATCCGTTTGCAAGCAAATATCGAATTCGCTTCTCTTGATAAAAAGATTAATTGCTTTGCGGTTACCTCCGCTCAAGAAGCAGAGGGAAAAACCACTACCACTTGTAACCTTGCATTAGTTTATGCAGAGAAAGGTTTAAAGGTTTGCATTGTTGACCTCGACCTTAGACAACCAGCCATCCATAAAGCGTTAGGTTGCAAAAACCAATTAGGTTTAGTTGATTACGTCAAAGGGGATTGTGATATTGATGATATCGTTCAACACGTTGACGCAATTGATGTCATCACTCCTGGCTCTCACACCCCATTCCCAACTAAGTTTATTCAATCTAAGAAGACAGCTGATCTTATTAAAGAATTGAGAGGTAAATACGATTACGTGTTAATTGATACTCCACCAGTTCTTGTCTTATCCGACGCCTATTTAATCGGGCAAGAAGTCGACGGATTCTTAATCGTTTGTTCCCAACATATCTCTAAAAAGAAGGATGTCGTTGCGGCATGCCGTTCATTAGAAGAAAAGAGAATGAATATCATTGGCGTAACAATGGTCAAAGTCACTTCTGATGAAGATCAAGGCAAAGGTGGTTATGGCTACGGCTACAAATACGGATACGGCTACCACAAAAACGAAGAGAAATAGAATTTCAACTTAAAGCAAGCCACGCGCTTGCTTTTTTTATTTACTCTTTTTCCGATATGGCTCCAGTTGAATATTTCCAGTCAAAATGTTAATATTTACACATACAAAAAAGGAAAACAACATGAAGAAATCTTTTATCCTTGCCGCAATTTCGTTAATGACTTTTCAATTAGTCTCTTGCGATGTTTCAAGCCAATCTAAAAATACAAATGACAGCGAAGTTCTTCTTCAAATTGGAAGGAAAATGATGGATATTTCCATAGATAAAACATCTAAAACGATAGTTAATGCCATGGCTCCTGTTGATGCCTCTTCCTATAAATTGATACACGCCTTCCCTGGAATAATCGTATATTGGACGGGATTGTTAGAACAACGCTCTTCATTTGATTGTACAGATAAAATCATCAAATTTGATCATAATATTAAATATGCATCTGAATCCCAACCAACGACTCTTGGCATTCAAGTCAATTTTACCATCGATAAAGAAAATGATGAGGTGTATGTCGGCGCTTCACAGGGTGCAAATGCCGATGATTTCAGATACGGAATTGGAGTTAAGGTAAATTACGATTTCGAAACAAAAACTGTTGGCGATTATATTTTCTGCCGAACATACCTAGATGAAACACATAAAATACAAAGTGGAACTTGTTATGCTAAAACTGGGGCTATTTTTGAAAAAGGTGATTATTCAGATGCAGAATGCGCAAAAACAATGGATGACCTCATGGATCCATTCGTTAAATTGATTCCAACAGCCATGCTTGCTGATGGTGATGAAGCAAGAAATTACATGACCGATTATTGCAATGCAGGTGATTATTACAAAACAATCGGCGGGGAGGGTGTAGCAACCTCAACCGTCGTCGATTAAATATATAATCGTTATTATTTCTTAAGAATTTCCGAGGAAATAAATCCCTCAACGCCTTTTTCTATTTCCGAATACGCTTTAGCGAAATCTCTATTGTAAAAAGGATCATCGATATCTTTAGGGGAGTCAGTGAAATCAGCTAAAAGGCAAACCTTTCCTATATGAGTTGAAGAAAAATTTCTTTTGATTTCGATTTTTTGATATTTTTCCATCACTAGCACATAGTCCGCGGATAGATATTCCGCTAAAGTTAACTTATGTGCTGAATGAAGAGTGTACGGAATATTATGGATATCTAGTTGTTCTTTTGCTTTAGGATACATATCTTCGCCTGCCGTAGAGCTTTCTAAGGCGGCAGATTTCACTTCATATTGATCAGAAAGGTTAAGTTCTTTCAAACGTTTTCTTAAAATGAACATTCCCATTGGAGAGCGGCATATATTTCCTTGGCAAATAAAATAAATAGTTTTCATGTCGATAACAATTATAAAATTCTTCCAATTCAATTAATAGAAAAACTAGTTTTCAGAATAATGTTTTTCCATCCAATTGAGATATTCGCCGTTTTGTACGTGTTTAACCCATTCGTCGTTTTCTAAGTTCCACTTTATAGTTTCGATAATGCCCGTATCAAAGTTATGCACTGGTTTCCAACCTAGTTCGGTTTCAATCTTTGTCGTGTCCATCGCATATCTTAAATCATGTCCTGGTCTGTCCTTGACGTATGTTATCAGCGATTCCGGCTTGTTCAATGCTTTCAGTATCGTCTTGACGACTTGAAGATTAGTTCTTTCATTATGCCCGCCAATGTTGTACACTTCCCCGTCTCTTCCGTTTCTTACTACTAAGTCAATGGCAGTGCAATGATCTCCGACATACAGCCAGTCTCTGACATTTTCCCCATTGCCATATACAGGAAGCGGTTCATCATTTAATGTCTTTTGAATCATTAAGGGAATCAGCTTCTCGGGGAAATGATAAGGCCCGTAGTTATTGGAGCATCTTGATATCGTTACAGGCAATCCAAACGTTCTATGGTATGCTAATACAAGTAAGTCCGCGCTAGCTTTAGATGCTGAATATGGACTAGAAGTATGGATTGGCGTTTCCTCGGTGAAATATAAATCGGGTCTGTCCAATGGCAAATCGCCATATACTTCGTCGGTAGATACTTGATGGTATCTCTTGATTCCGTATTTTCTGCACGCGTCCATCAATACTTGAGTACCTAAGATATTAGTGCGCAAGAATATCTCTGGGTTTTCAATAGATCTGTCGACATGGGACTCAGCCGCGAAGTTGATGACATAGTCAAAACGCTCTTCCTCGAATAATTTGAATACCGCTTCCCTGTTGCAGATATTCTCATGGACGAACTTGAAATTGGGCTTGCCCATAATGGGCGCGAGGGTTTCCATGTTCCCCGCATACGTCAATGCGTCGATGCACACGTACTCATCATTCGGGTATTTGCTCACCATCATGTGGAGGAAGTTCCCTCCGATGAAACCCGCTCCTCCCGTTATTAAGAATTTAGACATTTTCTTTTCTCCAAAACCTAAATTAAGTATATGTTAAAAAGAAGAAAAAATCTTTATTAGTCAATGAAGAAAATCACATAAAATGGCTTGTTTTTTCTTACTCAATTTCATTTAAGAAAAATCTTTAAAAAATAGTGTTGTATTTTCATCTTACATATCTATAATTTAGCACGTTTAAAATAAAGGCGCCTTTGAAGGAGGGAAGCAAATGGCACGTAAAATTCTTGAACTTAAAGGAATTAGAAAATCATATGGCGATAATGTCATTCTAGACAATCTAAACCTCTCAATAAACGAAAACGAATTCGTCACATTCTTAGGCCCTTCCGGATGTGGAAAAACAACTACATTAAGAATCATTGGCGGCTTCGAAACGATGGAAGAAGGTCAGCTTCTTCTAGATAATGCAAATATTGCTTCTTTGCCATCGCATAAAAGACCGATTAATACCGTATTCCAAAAATACGCTTTATTTCCACATTTAAACATTTACGACAATATCGCTTTTGGATTAAGGAACAACATCTATTCAAATGTCTATGATATCGGAACGATGAATATGATGGAAAAATACGGCTTCGATGAAGAAGAAATCAATAGCCTCATGCATAAGCTCACCTTCATCGAAAAGCCAAAAGACGTCAAAAAATACGTTATCGATTTATTTGCAGAAAAATCAGTCACCTACAAAATTGAAAAAGAACTTGCCTTATTAGAAAAAAGGAAACATCCTCACGCCTATAAAGACGTTGAAGACGAAATTAACGAAATTGTTAAAAGAAATAACGTTTCAATCAATCTGTCATCTTTCCCTAAAGAACAAAAATATAGGGGTTTTAAGGGGGATTTTTTGAAAATTATCTCTAAAGATGATTGTTATTATCAGATGATTTCTCAAATAAAGGATAGAAAATTCAAAGAAAATGTTATCCGTGAGGAAGTCTTGAAAGCCTTAAAACTTGTTAATCTTGAAGGATACGAAAAACGTTCCGTTTCTTCTCTTTCAGGTGGTCAGATGCAACGTATCGCCATTGCTAGAGCGATTGTTAATAAGCCAAGAATTCTTTTACTTGATGAGCCTCTTTCAGCCCTTGATCTTAAATTAAGAAAAAGCATGCGTCTTGAATTAAGAGAACTTCAACGTAAACTTGGAATTACTTTTATATTTGTCACCCATGACCAAGAAGAGGCCATGGTAATGTCAGACACGGTTGTTGTCATGAATGAAGGAAAGATCCAACAATTAGGAAGACCTGAAGACATTTATAACACCCCTATAAATAAGTTTGTCGCCACTTTTATTGGCGAGGCTAACATCTTCCGTGGAGTATATTCCTCTTCTAAACGTTTAGACATCCTTGGAAAAACCTTTAAAGTCTCTTCTCTTGATCTTCGCCCTGGCGATAAAGTTTATGTTGTAATCGAAAAATCAGACTTTGATATATGTTCGATGGACGTCGCTAAACTTAAGGGGGAAGTCGTCTCTTCTGTATTCGAAGAAAGCAAATATCTGCTTGATGTCAAAGTAGATGACAAAATAATCAAAATTGAGTCCGAAGATAAGCAAAATATCGGGGACGTAATAGGTTTAAGCGTCGCACCAGGAAACATCTACGTCGAATCAATAAAGGAAAATAAGGCTAAATTCTTAGCCAATTACGACAATCCAAACGTTCTTGAAGGAACTTATCTTGGCAACCAAAAGATTTCTTTCCTCGGTCAAAGTTTCAAAACATATGTAACAACATTCGTTCCTGGAGAAATCGTTGACGCGGTAATTCGCCCAGAAGATTTTGATATCGTTTTAGAAGATATCGATAAGGCCATCTTGCAAGGAAAGGTTATAAAGAGTGCTTTTACAGGCGTCACATTTGATTTATGGATTGACGTTAACGGGCAAACAATCATGGTTCAAGATTATCAAAACGTCGAAGTTGGCGATATGATCGGCTTGAAAGTTGATTCATATGAAATACATATGATGAAAGTCGAAGATGAGCTTCAGCCAAAATTCATTCAAGACTTAAGAATCGAAGCAAGAGCTAAATTAGCGGAAATGGAAGAAAATGAAAAGCTTTAAGTCATTGGCAATACCTTATTTTATCTGGTTGCTATTCTTGGTTGTTCTACCACTTGTTTTAATGCTTATTTTGACATTTATGTCTTCAAATGGCGTGGATTTTTCTAATGCTAGCGCTTCAATTGAGAGTTACGCCAGACTAAATGACATTTCAATTCTTAAAGCAATTGGCAATTCTTTGATTGTCGCATCAATAACGGTTGTAATTTGCATCCTTCTTGGATATCCAGTCGCTTATTTCCTTTCTTTTTCAAAGATTAGAAATAAAATGCTATTTCTTTTGCTATTGATTTTACCAATGTGGTCTAACTCAATGCTAAGAATCGTTTCCTGGCTTAGGTTATTTTCTACCGATGCTTTCCAGGCCTTAAATCTTGTTGGATCCTACCCTGCGGTAATTTTAGTCACGGTTACAACCTATTTGCCTTTTATGATTTTCCCTATATACACAGTTTTAGAAAAGATGGATAGATCGGTTATTGAAGCCTCAAAAGATTTAGGCGTTACTCCAATTAAAACCTTCTTTAAGGTTACCTTGCCTCTTTCTTTCTCTGGAGTGGGCTCAGGAGTAATAATGGTTTTCCTTCCTGCTGCGACAGGGTTTGCTATTTCTCAAACCATAGGTCAAGGAAAGATTCGACTTATAGGTAACCTCATTCAGTCGGTTTTCGAGAAGAACAATTACAATTTCGGCTCTTTGCTAAGTATTCTTTTGAGCGTCATTATCATTGGGATTGTCGTTCTTTTCGGTTTAATGAAAAAGAAGAAAGAAGATAAGTAAATATGTTAGAAAAGCATCCTTGGAAACATACATTGTTTAGCATTTTGAAAATCATTTTCGTCTTATTCGTATTTTCATTAATGTATATCCCGGTATTCGTAATCGTCTACCAGTCTTTTAACTCAAGCGCTAATTCGTTAACTCCTCTTGCTTGGGGAGGTTTTACCTTCGATAATTACAAAGAAATTTTCACTAATAGGCAACTAGCAACTTCGATAATCGATTCCTTGTTAGTTTCTTTTTGGGCTACCTTTATCGCCACAATTGCAGGATTATTCGCCTCTATTGGCATTAACGCTTTAGGCAAGAAAGCTAGAAAAGCAATGGATTTGCTCAACGAAATTCCAATGCTTAACTCTGAAATCGTCACGGGTATTTCTATTATGATTATCTTCTCTTTGCTAAAACCCTTAATTCCAAATATCTTTGGCTTTTTCACGATGTTAGTGGCCCACGTCTTCTTCACGATTCCCTACGTCATTATGATGATATTGCCAAAGTTAGAACAAACCGATGACTCTTTATATGAAGCGGCACGCGATCTTGGGTGCGGTCCTCTTAAAGCATTATTTAAAGCGGTTATACCATCTTTATCGACAGCCATTTTAGCGGGTGCCTTGATTGCCTTTACTTTATCAATCGATGACTTTGTTATTTCTTTCTATACTCAAGGAAATGGCTTCTCGAATTTCTCTAACTATGTTTATTCTTCCTATACGAAGAAGAATTTCTCTGCTGGAAGTTATGCGTTTAACGCTTTATTGACTTTTGTGACTTTATTGATTGTCTTTGTTTATTCGATGCATGACGCGAAAAAGAAAAAAGGAGGCAAAGCAAGATGAAAAAAGTATTAGCTATCTCTATTGTTTTTCTTCTTTCCTTTACGACATTCGGTATTATTTTCCTTGCCACTCCTTCAACAATTCTTTATTTACTAAACTGGGGTGAGTATATCGATAAAGATTTAGTCTCTCTTTTTGAGAAGGAATTCAATTGTCAGGTTATTGAGGAAGATGTTACCTCTTCTGAGGCTATGTATCAAAAAATAACTAGCAAAACTACTTCATATGACGTCGCAATTCCAGGCGATTACACCGTTCATCAACTATATAACGAAGGTTATTTGCTTGAATTAGACGTAAAAAATGTTTCTTACCCGAATTTGAATGAGTACGAGAATATCTTTACCGACGGTTTATCAACGATCATGAAAGAATATATGGTCGATTCTAACGGAAATGAATTTTCTTCCTATTTCATGCCATATTTCTGGGGAAGTTACTCGATGATATATTCAAAAAAGAATCCCGAGACGGAAAGTGTTCTTAAAGAAAAGGGTTTTGAAGCTCTTTGGAATAGAGATGAATTTTCTTCTGATGTGAAAATTGGAATGTACGATTCGGCTAGATGGATTCTTTCTTCTTTCTTAATGAGCAAAGGATATGATCCGAATATAACCTCATATGATGGAAAGAAAGAAAATGATTTGTCTGACGAAATCAAGAATGATTGCATATCTTCCTTAAAGAAAAACCGATTCAACGAATTTGGGAATGACTCATTAAAAAGAAACGTTGCTAACTCTTCTTTAGATTTCTGCTACACCCAATCTGGCGATTTCTTCGATGCGTTATATCTTTCTTATTCGGAATCTAGCATCAAAGATATTAATTTTGATATCTACGTCCCTAAAACAACCGCGGCTTTCTTTGATTCAATGGTAATACCTTCAACCACCCAAAATTATGATTTAGCGAATAAGTTCATCGACTTCATGCTAAGAAAAAATGTCGCCTATCAAAATGCGACAGCAATCGGTTATTCTCCAACTCTAAAAAGTGTCGTATCTTCTTTTGAAGAAAACGCTAAAAACGGAGAATATTATTACGAAGATGAAGAAACGAAAGTCTCTTTATCTGACTTCCTTGAAAGATACCCTTATTACTTGAATCCGCTATACGGGGTTACTAATACGTATGTTTTAGAGCCTAAATCACGGGAATATCTAACAACTTGCGAGACCATTCTAAATAGCATCGCCTAAAAAGAAAACTTGGGTTAATAGCCCAAGTTATTTTTATTCACCACTATGGTCGGTAAGAATGAAGATAACCGCTTTTAGAAGAATCTTAAAATCAAGCCACAATGAACGTTCTTCAATATATTTAAGATCAAGATCCATCCATTCATCAAAAGTTAATTTATTACGGTTCTTTGTTATTTGCCAAGTGCACAAAAGTCCGCCTTTAACAAGAAGCCTTTGCTTGTCCTTATCGTTATATTCTTTGACCTCCTCAGGTATTGGAGGACGAGGTCCAATAACGGATAACCTTCCAATGAATATATCCCAAATCTGCGGAAGTTCATCTAAGGAAGTATGTCTTATAAATTTGCCAAATTTTGTTATACGTGGGTCGTCTTTTAATTTGAACGCCGGCTCATCCGCTTCATTGATTCCATATTCAAGAAGCTTTGCTTTCATCTTTTCCGCACCAGGGCACATCGATCTAATTTTATGGAATCTAAGTAACCTTCCGTTCTTCCCAACTCTTACAGATGTATAGATAGCTCCTTGAACGGTTTTGTCTTTTTCTCCATTTGGATCTTTGCTTACCTTGCAATCGTATCGTTTCCCATTTTTTGAAAGATACTTGCCATTTTCATTTTCTATGATGTCTAGTTTGTATGATTTTCCACCAATATCTTCTAATAGCTTAATAAGCATTAAAAGAAGAATGAGCCAGCCGAAGATTAGCAAAAAGCAAAAGCTTGAAACTATATCGAAACTCCTCTTGAAAAACTGATATACGGGTTTCGGTTTATAGTTGATAGTTCTCTTATCGATTGAGAACCCATCAAGATATTTCTTCATACAAAACGTCTTCCTTAAAATAAGAACGCATTCTAGCGTCGCTCTTGTATTCTATCATTAAAAACGTTTTCTTGTAGTTCAAATATAGTTTTTCAGTCATTTTCAGAGACTTTTTACAGATTTTTTCTTTAAATTTAGCGATTATTGTCGGTATTTTCATATAAATGAGAAGTCAAATGAAAAAATTCAACAAAGAAGTTCGTAACGATAAATTGAAAATAAAACGTTGTTGTTTTATGATTCTTTTAGAGGCAAGAAATAATGAAAAAACTACCAGAATTTAAAGATTGCGTTTTCTATGAAATTTATCCTAATTCGTTTTTTGATTCTAATGGAGACGGGTTTGGCGATCTAAAAGGAATCATATCTAAATTAGATTATGTCCAAGAGTTAGGCTGCAACGCCATATGGCTAAATCCTATCTACGATTCTCCTTTTAAGGATGGGGGGTACGATATACGTGACCCATATAAGGTTTCTCCTAGATACGGGACTAACGATGATTTAAAAGAATTGGTTAAAGAGATGCATGAGCGTGGAATGAGATTGTTTCTTGATTTGGTTCCAGGTCATATGTCAATTGAAAATAAGGACTTCTTACGTTCTACAGAAAACACGCCAAATGAAAACTATGATCTTTTCATTTGGAATGATAACCCATGGAATTTAGAGAATGGTTACCGTTTGATTTCCGGCTGTTTCGATCGAAATGGCTGCTATATGGTTAACTTCTTTGCCCATCAACCTGCAATAAACTATGGATTCAATAAAATCGAATATCCATCATGGCAAAAAAGTTATAAAGAAACGAAACACGGAAAAGAATATCTTGAATCCATCATGAAATATTGGCTTTCATATGATATTGATGGTTTCCGTGTCGATATGGCCGATTCATTAGTTAAGAATGACACAAAAGATAAAGATGGAACGGTTGAGTTGTGGCAAGAAATTCGTACAGACTTAAGAAGAGATAATGTGAAAGAATTCTACATGACCTCAGAATGGTCTTTGCCTCACGAGTCTCTTAAAGCGGGTTTTGATTCAGATTTTTGCCTTGATTGGCAAACTAATTGCACTCACCGTCTTTGGAGACAAAAAGAAGACGGATTTGATACCCCTCTTTTCCATAAATACGACGAGAAACTCTACGCTCTTTTCTTAGAGAATTTTAATTACTGGATTTCTTCATGGAAGAAAAACAAGACGGGGCGTATGTCTTTTATTTCAGGAAATCACGATACAATGCGTATTGCTAATTTCTTAGATACAGAAGAGTTAAAATTAGCCTACCTCTTCTTATTAACTATGCCAGGGGTTCCTTATATTTATTATGGCGATGAGATTGGCATGCATACCGATTTATCCTTGCCTTCCTTTGAGGGAGGATTCCAAAGAACTGGTTCAAGGACTCCAATGAGATGGAATAACAAAAAGAACGCTGGATTCTCTCAAGCGGATAAAACCTTCTTGCCAACAAACAAAAACGATTCAACCATTGAAGATGAAATCAAGGATGATTCTTCTTTATGGAACGTTATCCGCGAACTCATTAATATTCGTAAAAACAATGAAGATTTACGTTCGGATGATTTTGAGTTGTTAGATCAAAAAATAGCCTTTAAGCGTGGGGAAACCCTTGTCGCGATAAATCTATTAGAAAACGAACAAATATTTGATGTTTCAGCTAACGCAAAAATAATCTATTCCCTCGGTGATGTTTCGTTAAAGGGAGGCAAACTCATCTTAAAGAAACACGCTGGCGTAATAATTAAATAATTTTTTGTGATATAAAAAATCGAAATTTCCAAAAATCCCCTACATAACCCCTCTAAATTTATCGTATTTAAAAGGCCTCCTATCAGATCATAGGAGGCCTCTCTTTTGCCTATTAAATTTTAAATGCGTCTAATCCAGGAGTTGCATTTCCTTCATAATCAAATAAGCATTGATTTGCCCATTCGTTATGAGTTGGCTTATTTGTTTCGCCAGTATAGGTTTCTCCTTCAAAGGTTGCCCAGCAAAGTCCAGGCAATGGCAACCAGAACGGTTCCCAATAATAAATCGCATCAACTCCATGTTCCTTTGAAAGTTTTATTAGATTTGTGAGGAAATCTTTTTGACCATCCAAAGAAAGAGGATAAGGGCGATAGACATTATCTTGTTCAAAGAATTTTTCGGAGATTAGGTTATCGCCATAGTTTCCATTATCAATAAATGGGGCCATGGTGAAGCCATATCCCGTTTCAACAATCCAAATAGGTTTGTTGAATTTGTCTTTGAGATTGTCGACGTTTTTAAAGAGCATCGGGAAGGTGCCATGCCAATAAGGGTAATACGATAAGCCAATGATATCGAATTCGACTCCACGTTTGATTATTTCGCGGAAATATTCTTCGTGAAGAGGAACATCATAACTCTTCTCTAAGTGAATGATGAGTTTGCTTTCAGGAGAGACTTCTCTAGCCCCTTTGATGCCACTCTTTAAGAATAGAGCAAGGTTATCATAGTTTGAACGAAGCCCATCTTCTCCTCTTTCGCCTAATTGTCCTAATGGCCAAAGCATGCCATTGGTGATTTCGTTGCCGATTTGGATATAAGGCAACTCAATGCCTTCTTTTTTGATATCAAGAATAGTTTTCTTGGTATATTCGTAAACCTTTAAGGCAACTTCATCCACGCTAAGGCCTCTCCAGGATTTAGGCATTAGTTGTTTTCCTGGATCGCACCAAAAATCAGAATAGTGGATATCTAGAAGAATGTTATAGCCATCCTTTTTGGCGCGCTTAGCAAGTTTAAGCCAGGTTGGAAAGTCAACCGTTCCTCCGCCATATGGTTTTCCTTTTTCGTCATATGGGTCAATCCAAAGACGAAGGCGCATGGATTTAACATCGTTATGCTCATGAAGAAAAACCCATGGGTCAACTTCTTTGCCTTGATAATAATAATGAGGATTTTTAGCATCAACTTCGAGTTGTGTTGAAGCGTCTATTCCTAAAAACATTATAATTCTCCTTTTTTATATGGGTGCCAGGTGATTGGCTCGTTATCTTCATTTAAGGAAGTGATACGATCGACGATGTGACCATATTTGAGTTTAATCATTTGGTTCCATTCTTTGACCTTCTTTTCATCTCCGTGGAAACAACAACGAATGCAGTAATATTCTTTCTTTTCTTCGTCATAGAACATATCTATGTCGATATCACGCATGAAACATTGAGGGCAACGATAATTTAGTGCACCTTTTTTACTTTGAGCCATGAGCTTAATTCTCCTTCCTTTGTGAATTTCTTCTTAATGCTTAAGCGGAACATTGGTGAGAAGGCAATTCCTTCTTCAACGCGTCCGGCATAATTCTCGTCAGATGAGCCCATTTCAACAACCGTGTTTACTTGAGGAATAATGGCTCTAGCAAGCGATTCTTTTCTTTCGATGTTTCTCATCTTGTAAGCATATTCGATTTTCTCTTTGCTTTCACCTTCAACTTCAAGAGTGACACCAGTCATATCATCGGAATATTCATCAATGCCGTAGCATCCAACAAGATAGTCTTCAATTTCGATTCCTTCATCATCGAGCGGAGAAAGAATTTCTCTTGTCGTGATGATTTCCCCTGTGCCTTTTTTGAAAAGGTATTTAGATCTCATCTTGACGGTTAAATCAGAGAAAACGACATCAAACTCATTTGTGGTAAGAAGAATATCGTCTCCAACTTTAGAATATGTCGCTAAAGTTCTTTCTAAGGCAAGATCTACTTCTTCGTTATGACGTTTGATAACGGCGCTCTTTAATGTTCCTTGTCCAGCGTAATGGGTAAAGAATCCAGCGCGGTAATTGGCTTGAATGATATATGGATAAGAACAGTTATATGCATTTCCCGTGCCAATTCCAACTGGTAAATCTAATTTGCCAACATATGGGTTAAGACAAATCATCGCGCCACCCTGATTAAAATCAAGGCAGGCTCTCATATATGGGTCGTAATACCAGAAATATTCTTTATCTGAGCCATATAATACATCTTTCCATAAAGCAACTTCTGGCTCCATATAAGATGGATGCTCTTCACGATAATAATCGGCATATTCGCTCATTGTCATATCAACGAGTTTGCCTTCTTTTTTGAGTTTGGCGTAATAGTCAAGCCCATCGCAATAAGACTTACGCAATAATTCGTATGGTTGTTCCCATCTTCCTGCTTTATTTAACCATCCAGGTCCGACAAACATCATGTTATATGAATGCCCAGAATTATATTTCCCTTGTTGGCGATACATATCAACGAGGTTAAAGAAATATGGAAGTTCATTATCTTCGTAAATCATTCCGCGAAGAACGTTTTGTGGGTGGGTGCCAAAGTTAGAGCCATTTCCATCAAAACACGCCATAAGATCACGAGAGAGGTGAGGAATAGCAACGATTCCTGAATCATCTTCCTTAGAATCGGCAGGTAAACAAGAGTTAACCTTTGAAGGAATCCATGGAGCCCATGGTCCACCATCAATGAATGTATACCAAGAGTTGTTTGTGGTGTGATAACACTTAACTCCTTCTTCCCAGCATGTTGCGATAGCGCATTTCACGGATGGGTACTTCTTTTTGATGTAATTGATCGTGTAGGCATCCATGTAATATGAGCCAGTTGATTCTGGATAGAAACCAAACTTTTCATAGAATAAGCCAAATACATCATCAACGATTCTTTCCTTATCTTCGTTAGAGAACATCCAAATGCAGAAATCCTTTGTTTTGTATTTCTCGTAGAATTGCTCGCAAGGAAGTCCGAGTAAGGTTAAGGCTATTTCATCGCCATATTGCTCATGATCGCGTTTTGCCAATTGAACGACGATATCGCTAAATAATGAAGCATATGTCATTTCAATCGTTGTTTTCAAACCACGTTTGTGCGCTTCTTCTTGTTGGAAGATGAAAATGCTTAATGACTCGTCTAGAAGGGCGGTAGAGGTTAAATCATCCGCTTTGCCGCTTTGCGTTGTTTTTTGCGCATACTCAGGCGCCATCTCTGGACGATCGATTAATGTGAGTACGAATTTATTTTCCATATTTTTCCTTTCTTAGTTTGCTCTGATGAAAGTCCAATCATCGTTATGGCCCCAGCTTTGGGCGCCAGCTTCGACGATCATACCAATTGTAACATCGCTTTCTTCTTCAACGGTAATAGATGGTATCGACCATTCGGTCATTCCAGCGCCATAACCAGCACATTTAGAAAGCATTGAGACTTCTACTTTATCTTCGTCTCCAATTTGATAGAAGAGCGAAGCTTTGCTATAACCGCCGTATTCATCGGCAAGATGCGTTAGAACATATGTTGATAAATTATATGTTCCAACAGGGATATTGCTTAATTTTTGGGAAAGAGTGAAGTTAAAGCTACTTGACGCCCACCAGTGGAAATATTTCGTTCCCGTGCGGTTTCCTTCATTCTTCGCTTCAACTCTGACGCCATTTGCCGTAGTGACTAAATCCCATGGAGTTTTGACTGCGTATTCATTGGCGTTGCTACCTTGAAGAGTATTTTGATTTTCAAAGGAGTTATCTTCGACATAGTTATAAATCACAAGAACATCACAAGTGACTTCAAAAGTAGATAATGTGCCATGGATCGTGTGATGACCTTGCTCTGCCGTTTTTAATGCAGCGAGTTCGTCTTCATCCCAAACTATCGATGTCACTTTCAAACGATCAAGGTTTGTGGATATTTGAGCGGTAGTTGGAATCGAATCAGTTCCGTCAGAAAGATTATATGTGGCACTAAAAGTTGTCGTTGTTGGAAGAAGTTCCTCTTCTTCTTTTTCATTTGCGCCAGATTGAATAAGGCTATATGTCTTATAAGATGGCAAGGCTTTGCCAGTGTAATCAAATAAGGCTTGGTTAGCCCATGAGGAATAGCATGATGAAGCCGTGTACGAGGATAGGTCAGATTCATTTTCATAATCATAGCCATGATCATTGTAGTAATATCCTGTTTTAGTGATCCAGCCAGAGTTTTCGGATGGAAGCCATGCTGGTTCCCAATAGAAGATACCTGTTCCTTTTGAATCCGGGACTTTTGATAAACAATCAGCAAGTTCGCTCAATTCGCTAGCTTGGGCTTGGTAAGAAGTTAAATAGCCACCAGCGGCGTTAAACTTTGTCGAGGAGAATTGATTGTTGCAATAACTTGCTCCATCATCAGTATATCCCCAGCTCGTTTCAACGATCATTACTTCCTTGCCGTATGTTTCCGCACAATGATTCATGACATTTTGGAGATTCTCTCTTCCGCCATGCCAAAATGGATAGTACGAAAGTCCGCATACATCCCACTCAATATTGCGCTCTTTGAGATTGTCGTAAACCTTATATACTCCTGAAGGATTATTAACGTTTGCAAGATGGACAATGGTTTTAACATTTGGATAAATGGCTTTAGAGGTCTCAACGCCCGCTCTAACCATGTTGGCAAAATATAATGAGACCGCATTATCTGATCCGGCCATGCCATTATTGACTTCATTTCCGATTTGAACGGCGTCAATGGTGAGTCCAGCATTCTTAAAAGCGTTTAAGGCATGAGCGGTATAATCTCCAACGCGTTTATATTGGGTTTTATTGTTGATGGTAGGCTTGCCGTTTTTGATGCTCATCCAGGCTTTTGGTGACCATTTCTTTGCAGGATCAACCCACGAATCGGAATAATGGAAATCGATTAAAATCTTTAATCCGGCTGCAGAAGCACGTTTTGCTAAATAAATGTCAGTTGAAATATCATTGCTTCCACCGCCATATGAGGCGCCATATTTATCATATGGATCAACCCAGAGACGGAAACGGGCATAGTTGGCTCCGCCATCTTTTAATATTTTGAATACGTCTTCTTCTTTGCCGTCTTCCCCATAGAATCTTGTCCCGTCTTTTTCAACTTCGTAAAGGGAGGAGCAATCTACTCCGTAGGCAAAATCCTCGGCAAGAGTATTCGTTGGTTTGTTAACGTAAACCGAATCGTAATCATATGTTTTAGAATTTGTTTTATCGCCAACGACATATTTGGATTCAACTTCTTTGACTTCGAGGGCTTCTCCATCGTCACGATTGAAGATTTGATCGTCTACGTCGATAGAGGAAGACGATGAGCTTTGAGAACTAGATGAGGATTCTTCTGATGATATTTCTGAGGTAGACGCTTCTACAGATGAGTTAGCGGAACTACTAGAATCATCATTAACTTTGCTACATCCAGCCAAAGCCATTGCAAGAACGGATAAACTTAAAGCTAATTTGTTTTTCATGTTTTTTCCTTTCTATATCACAATTAAGGGGATGCCTATAAAGAACATCCCCTAAAATTATCAATGTTTATTATGCGTTAATTAATGATACGCCAGTCTCTTCATCGAAGAATTGCATGACCTTTCCTTCGAATGTGATGTTAAGTTCAGCACCAGCGACCATTCCTTCTCTTTCTTCTTCACTAAGTTGAATAGTTGGAACGCGAACAACAAGTTGAGTTCCGTCATCCGTTAACACGTGAAGATGAAGTTCGCTACCCATCATTTCGTTAACTTGGATTGTCACGTGAATGGTGTCGCTAGAAGCCTCTTTTGCAAGAACGATATGTTCAGGTCTAACACCAAGGGTGAGATTGAGTCCATCTTCAGGAACATCCACTTTCATAGAGAGCAATTCAGCTCTTTCGCCAGTGATTGGAAGTTTGCCACCAAACGCTTCTACATAATACTTGCCATCTTCTATAGATAAATGAGCAGGGAACGTGTTCATCTTTGGCGCGCCGATAAATTCAGCAACAAAGAGATTGACTGGTTTGTCGAATACTTCATGAGGGGTTCCGACTTGTTGGATAAAACCATCTTTCATAATAACAATTCTATCGCCAAGCGTCATAGCCTCAGTCTGATCGTGAGTAACATAAACGAAGGTTGTTTCAATCTTCTTTCTAAGGAGGATGATTTCGGCTCTCATTTGGTTACGGAGTTTAGCATCAAGGTTTGAAAGAGGCTCGTCCATTAAGAAGACTTTACAATCTTTTACCATGGCTCTACCGATAGCGACACGTTGTCTTTGACCACCAGAAAGGGCTTTTGGCTTACGTGTCAAATATGGTGTGATGCCAAGGATTTCAGCTGCATTGGTGACGCGAGCATAAATCTCATCTTGGCTCATTCTTGGACGCATAAGTCTAAGAGGGAAAGCCATGTTTTCAAATACGGTTAAATGTGGATATAAGGCGTAGTTTTGGAAAACCATCGAGATTTGACGATCTTTTGGTTGAAGGTCATTAACTACCTCTCCATCGATTTCAACTGTACCTTCAGAAATTTCCTCAAGGCCAGCAATCATACGGAGTGTCGTTGATTTACCGCATCCAGAAGGACCGACGAATACGACAAATTCCTTATCGGCAATTGTAAGATTAAAGTCATGAACAGCCACTACGCCGCCCTGATAGATTTTTTTAACGTTAGTAAGTTTAACTTCTGCCATTTTATTTTTCTCCTATCCTTTGACGGCGCCACCAGTGACACCTTCAACATAATATTTTTGTAATAGCATGAACAATACGGCGACTGGAATAGCGACAATAACGCCACCAGCGCAGAATGTCGAATAATTTGCGGTGAGGGATGCATCAGTGCCAATCATGTTTTGGAGACCAACAGCAACGTTCCAGCCATTTGGATCGCCTGCGGCAACGTATTTCGCGAAGACGAAGTCGCCCCAAGGAGCCATGAAGGCCGTTAACAACGTATAGATAACGATTGGCTTTGATAATGGTAATATGATTTTAAATAAGACTTGAGCATTTGTCGCTCCATCAACTCTTGCCGCTTCATCTAAGCTCTTTGGGAGAGTATCGAAGAAGCCTTTAGATACGTAATATCCCATACCAGAGGAAGCAACGTAAACGAGAATCAATCCAGGAACTGCGTTTCCTTGAGTTAATCCCATATCGGCTAAGACACGATAGAGAATAATCATCGTAAGCATGCCTGGGAACATTCCTAAAACAAGCATGGCGTTCATTAAGAACTTACGGCCTCTGAAACGAAGACGCGATAATGTGTAACTCATACAGAGCACGATAAGCGTTTGAAGAATGGCGGTTGCGCAAGCCATGATGAAGGTATTTAAGAACCAATGAAGGAACTGAATATTAGTTGTTTCCGTAAAGAGCTTAACATAATTGTCAAATCCCCATTGTTTTGGCCACATATAGCCGTGAGGCATGGTTGTCGCACATTCAAAGCTATCAAGCAATATGCCAACGAAAGGCAAGAGCCAAATGATTGTCATCAACACGAGAATAATATAAATGATCGTATTGGAAATGGTGTTCTTCGCACGAAGACCCATATGGCGTTTTTCTTTTTCCATTATTGATAGTCCTCCTCATGTTTGTTAGACGGCATAAGATTGTAAACAACAAGTGAAATGATTGCGGATACTAAGAAGACTAAGATACCAACGACGGAAGCCATGTAATAAGCCGAATCCGTATCGGTCGTGATCTTAAATAACCAAGTGACAAGAAGGTCGGTATAACCAACTGACCCCTGCGCGCCTGACGCGTTTGGATTTGTCGGTCCGCCACCGGTGAGAAGATAAATAACGTTGAAGTTATTCATATTTCCGATAAAGGAAGTAAGCAAATACGGTCCTGTAACGAATAACATGTAAGGCAACGTGATCTTGGTGTATTGTTGGAAAGCATTAGCTCCATCGATTCTTGCCGATTCATATAAATCTTTAGGAATATTCATCAAGATACCAGTTGCGATAAGCATTAAGTAAGGAATACCAATCCAGATGTTGATAAAGATAACCGTTACTCTAGCCCAAGTTGGATCATCATAGAACGAGAATCCAGTAACGCCAAACCACTCCTTTAATTTTGCAATAATGATGCCGTTATTTGCGAACATCTTAGAAACGTAAAGTAAGGAGATGAATTGAGGAATAGCGATTGTAAGAACAAGAACAGCTCTCCAGAATTTCTTTAAATGGATGCCTTTCTTGTTGATCATCATAGCAACGATCATGCCTAAGAAATAGTTTGAGAAAGTTGCAAAGAAAGCCCAAATAAGTGTCCAGGTAAGAATTTCGCCAAACGCTGCGGAATATGCCTTATTGCCGCTCTTCCAGTTAAGCAAAGTGTTGAAATTATCCCAGCCAACCCAATGGAAGAGGTTATTCGTGTAACCGTTGTTTAAACCCGAGTAATTCGTGAAAGCAACTAGAATCATGAAGACGATAGGCAATACGGTAAAGACAATAATTCCAGTTACAGGCAAGGCAAGTAACGTTTTGTGGAACTGATTATCAACTAAGGAACGCAAATCATCTTTAGAACTCTTAAGAGGTCTTCCAGAAGCGATGATTTCCTCTGAAATCTTGTTTTGTTTGATATTCAAACGCCAAGTGTAAATGAAAGCGATGATGAAGAATATAGTTAAAACGGAATAAAGGAGGATACGGAAAGAGTTATCGTGATACTCAGTAACGTATACGTCCAAAATTGGATCAAGTACTTCCGTTGGCCCTTCTTTGCCAAGAGATGGCATCATGCTAAGCCAATATGCACCTCCTTGCGGAAGACACATAAATGTAATAAAAACAGCTTCAAAGATGAAGAAAAGAATTCCTCTTAGAAATTGTCCTCTTGCTACGGAGCCAAAACCCATGATCAGATACGATACACGAGTTTTCCAATCGCCATGGATGAATGTCATAACCAAGTCGATTGCTTCGTTTTTTACCCATAATCCAAATTTCTTAAGGATAGTCCAAATTTTAATTCCTAAGTTTTTAAACCAGAGAGGTATACCGCAGAAGAAGGCTAAAAATTTATATCCAAATCTTTGAAACTTATTTAGTCTTAAATATTCCAAACTACTATATTGTTTCATATTTTTACGCCTTTCATGTCACTTTTTAGATGATATAAGAAGAAAAAGGCGGGGTTTAAGTGACTAAACCCCAAGCCTTTATCTTTTTCAATAATTTAAGTTTAGCCAATTAAGCAGCAATTAAGCTAATTGTGCCACCTTTAACGTCACCATTGCCATCAACAGTTGTGACGAGTTGGATTTTCTTTGTTCCAGCTTCATCGGCTGTAACAACATAGTTTCCACTTCCATCATTTGCGCCGAAAGCAACTGTCCAGCTTAATCCTTGACGAACTTTGAATTCATCACCTTCAGCTAATTCAATGGCTTTGGAAGTCCAGGTATTCGTTGGTTCTTCTGTCATCTTTAAATCAGAATCCCAATTCATATTTTCGGATGCGATCTTTCCAGTAACGGTGAATGCGCGTTTTGTTGCATCATCCATTGTGAATAAGGCATCGATCTTCGACTCATAGTCAGCAAGAACTCCTTTAATTCCATCAACATCATCTTTCTCAACGGATTTTAAGGAAGTCGCGACAACTTTAGCGATATCCCACCAAGAACCGTGAATTTGTCCTTGAGCAGTTGCATATTTAGTTTGTTCTGAAAGAGCGACTAATGCAGGATTGTTTTGATAATCTTCAGATGCTTGTGCTTGCTTATTTGATGGACCCCAGCCAAGTTCTTTTAATCTTGTTAACTCATTATCGTAGTTTGTCAAATATTGAGCAAGTTTGTTAAGATTCGAAGCCTTAACTGGATCAGATTGTGGCTTAACGCCCATGAGTTTGAAACCAGAATAGGAACCCAGGTGATATTTTTGACCATCAACGGTGAATGTTGGAAGGTCAGCAACGCCCATATTATCCCCTAAGATCTTCTTAACATCGTTGTATGCCCAAGTACCAGAGATAAGGGCAGCTGATGGAGTTGCAGCGTTTAAGTCTGCGGTTGTTGAAGAGGAATGAGCGGAAGAATGTTGAACTAAGGTTTGAATGCCTCTAGCAGCGATAACGCCATTATCAGAGTTCCATGTGTCATCGACGCCAATGAATTTTCCTTTTTCGTCTGTTGACCAGCTTGATGTGCAAAGAGATTGAGAATCTGGTTCGCCATCTTTACGTGCCATAAAGAAGCTAGCTAAATACCATGCGGAAGATTCCGTTTCCATTGAGAAGTTATAACCAGCGTCTTTGCAGTCTTGGAGAATATCTTCAAGGCTGTCGATGTGAGATTCATCAATAACGTTCTTATTGTAATACATGAAATATCCGTTATCTGCTGTTAATGGATATGCATAGATATTGTCGCCGGAGGTTACAGCACGAACAGATTCTGCAGTGTTGTTTTCTGTAACGAATTGGGAGGCGGCTACGCCTAATTTATTAAGAGCGCCACCTTGGACTAAACGTGAGAATTGGTCTTGCGCAAAGCAATAGATATCAGCGCCTGCGTCAACGTCTGTTAACATTTGGGTTGCTGATTCAGCTTCGGTAACGCCAACTACATCGAATGTGTAATTAACATTGTTCTCCCTTGCCCAAGTTTCGCACATGGTTTTGAATGTTGCGTCAACGCCTGTAACTTCAGAAACCCAGACCTTAATATTTGTTGCGCTGCTGTCTCCGCCTTGGGAAGAGGTTGCGTCTCCGCCTTGAGAAGAGCCTGTTGTGTTGCCGCTATCGTCGGTTCCACCACCGCAAGCTGCTAAAAGCGTTGCTGGTGCCAACAAAAGAGCTAATGTGATTTTTTTATTGAATTTCATTATTTTCTCTCCTTTCAATAAATAGGAGAAATCGCTTCAAGTTTTTGCGTTAAGAATAACCTAAATCGCGTTTTCTCCAAATCAAATCGTAGTTATTTTAGTTAATGCCCCAAAAAAAGTAAAGCGCTTACATTCATTTTTTGAAAACGCTTACACTATTATCGAATAAAAATGACTATACAATTATCTCTTTCCTATAGGAAAGAAGTTTTGATTGACTAGTTATATAATAATTGTAAAAATTATCGAAAAAAGAGAGAAACAAGCGTTTCTTTCGGTGCTTTTCAGCTTTTTTTAAGCTAAAATTACGCTATTATGAGCAGCAATTCTTAATTTGCCACCTTTAAGTTCCGGCAAGCGATGTGTAATGTTAATTTGTTCAACAATTGTATTGCCTATAGCATCTACTTCTACATTATGAGATGAAAAGTTGTGGACAACGATTATCCTGTTATCTCCATATTCTAACGAATAAGCCATTACGGAGAATTCATCCGTATTCAAAGAACCAGTGAGATTCTTAAATGCAGCATTTTTGATCCATGAATACTTATTTCTTAAATGAATCATCATCTTGTAATGATTTGTGAGAGAGAATTTTTCATTTCTAAGATCTTCAACTCCCTTACTTACTTGTTCGCTAGTATTTAGTTCCATGTGGTCTTTATCAGGAAAAGCGCATTCGCCTTTCTTATTTGTTTCCGACCAAATGATTGGAAGACGACGGCGAACGTCATTTTGATCATCAGGATTTGTCACTCTCGTTCCTTTTAATGCAATCTCTTCGCCATAATATGTGTAAGATGTGCCAGGTAACAATGTATAAAAAGTGCATGCCGACTTATAAGTTACATCATCCTTAAAATTCTTAGAGATTCTGTCTTGATCGTGGTTGCTTAAGAAATAAGAGGAATAGGAATTAGAATTTTTCTTCTTCCTGTTTTGCTCATGGGCCTCGATAAAAGATGATAAATTATCAGCTTGGCCATATCCTTTAATATAGTTAATTGATGCGTTATCTCCCCCGCTAGCGACAGAGAAATCAAAAAATGAATCACAGCTAGAATTAAAATACGTGTCTAGCGCGCCATCAGATGTCCAAGCTTCTCCAACCATATAAAAATCTTTGTCATATTTATGACAGGTTGAAGAAAGCCAATTAAGGAAACTTATGTTTTTATCCGTATTATTGCTGTAATAATAAAGAACAGCGTCAAGTCTAAAGCCTTTAACCCCGCGTTCAATCCAGAATTTGCAGATTTTTTCTATTTCAGCACGAACCCCTTCCGAATCAAGATTAAAATCTGGCATTGAAGCAGAAAATTTAGATTCGTACAAAACGCCATCGTAAATATGATCCCCGCCCGGGCCAAAATTAAACCAATCTTTTTTAGAATCACTTGAGGAGTTATCGTTCTTGTAATCAGCGAATGACTGAGTAAAATACGGATTTTCAATCGAGCAATGATTTAAAACCATATCCAGCATGATATCCAAGTTATATTTCTTCGCTTCGGTTACTAACGCATCAAAATCATCTAACGTTCCGTAATCTTGATTAACGTTAAAATAATCAATTACATCGTATCCGTGATAACTTCCAGAAGGAAATATAGGCATAAGCCAAATTGTCTTATACCCCATATCAGCAAGATAAGGGAGTTTTTCCTTAACGCCTTTTAAATCACCTATTCCATCATCATTCGAATCGTAAAATGAGCGAACGAATATTTCGTAATTCATCGAGCCATTCGCGTTAGAAGATTCAGCATACGTGTAATCTTTAGCGGGGTCTCTTTCTAGAAATATTGGATCATCTTCAAGTCCGTCTGGGACGATAGTCTCTTCTTCTGAAGACGAGCTATCTTGAGAATCTTTTGTTTGATTACATCCACCAATGGCAATACACGCTAGAGTGACCAATCCTAATAAATGAACACGTTTTTTCATCTACGTACCTTCCTTTCGTTAATCTTAGCTACTTCTTCTTTTTTGCTAAGAGATGGATTCTTGGCAAAAATAAATGGGAAAATAAAGAATGAACCCATAAAAATCATTAACATAAGGCCTCCATCAACTAGAAGCCATTTAGTCGTGATGGGGAATTTGAAATCGTAAACGCCGGATGGAGTTAAAAACAAAATTCCAACAACAAGTAAAAACACCCCAAGCAAGAAACCAATAATAGAAACGACGCGGACGGGCATAGAAATTCCTTCATGGGCAGAATAAGAAATGTTTCTAATAAAGAAACTTCCTTTTTTGAACGAATTAATAGTTAGCATGATGAAAAAGCCAATCACAACCAACAAAAATCCAAGACAAATGAGATCGAATATGTTCTTATTCATTGTTTTATTTTGCCAAATATCCACGATGCTTAAAACGCCAGAAGTAATGCTAAGCACCCCTAAAGCAATCCACAAAGCTAATAGGATATATAAAAAATGTGTTTCTTTTTTCGTTATCATAAATCGCTAAGGATTATAACATATCAGGAAGAATTAAAGAAATGCGCAAATTATCTATGCCATTTTAAATTCTTCTTCAATTCCTTCAATAATTACGTTTGCGTATTTGGAAATTAAATCTAAATTCTTACGGAATTTCTTAATATCGCCTTTAGCCCATCCGCTTATATATGAAAAATTAAAATTTTTTGTGTCTAGCCCTAAATAAGCACAAACGATGCAAGAAATAGATTCCGCTTCAATTTCTTTTATTTCGCGTTTTTCGTTCGGACTCAGTCCTTCAAAATCACCTCTTGGCTTAGAATGAGCTAAAGCGTGCCCTAATTCATGAACGGTTGTTGAAATCTCTTGAAGGTCGCTAAGGTCAGAGCGAATCTTGATTTCATGGGTCGCATGATTGCAAAGCCCAAA
>CAVJFO010000002.1:94463-123584 GCA_963648925.1 Hallerella sp. | reverse complement strand
TTTTATCGAACACGATACGCTTGAAAACCAAGAAAGAAAATTCGGTGTATCGGTAAATCAAGTTTTTGATTTTATTCTGAGAATAATCTAGTTTCATAGCATTCTCTAAATCTAATAATTATTTTATAATGAGACTATGAGCAAGGTTATAATGCACATAGATTTAAATGCGTTCTTTGCAACGTGCGAAGAAATCAAAAATCCAGATTTAATCAATAAGCCGGTAATAGTATGCTCAGAGAGTTCTAGAGGCGTTGTTTCAACGGCCTCCTACAAAGCGAGGGAATTCGGCGTTCATTCCGCAATGCCTTATTTTGAAGCGAAAAAAATGTGTCCTGAAGGAATTTTCGTCAAACCAGACTTTGGCTTTTACGAAATGATGTCGCGTTCTTTTTTCTCATTTTTGAAAAAATATTCGTTAATCATTGAAGAAGCCTCGATCGATGAAGGCTATGTCGATATGAGTCAAGCTTGTAAAAACATAACAGATCCGGAGGCGTTTTTTAAAGAGATCATCATTACGCTTAAAAATGAAACCGGGCTTAAGTGTTCAATTGGAGTTGCTCCGACCAAATTTTTGGCGAAAATGGCAAGCGACATGAAAAAACCTATGGGAGTAACGATCATTTACCGTCGCGATTTGCAAAATAAACTGTATCCTTTGCCGATTGAAACGTTTTTCGGAATCGGAAAGAAAACGGCAACTAAACTAAAGGAAATGGGAATCAATACAATCGGCGACCTTAAAAAAGAAATTGATTCCAATAACGAATCTCTTAAAACAATTTTCGGAAAAGGCTATAAGACGATAGAAAAAGAAATAAACGGATATGGCGATGACGTTGTTGATTCAACACATCACGATCCAAAATCATTAGGTCACAGCGAAACTTTCCCTTATGACACGAACGATGCCTATGAAATCGAATTAAAAATAAAGGAGCTTTCTTATGAAGTGTCAGAAGGCATCAAAAGAGACAAAAAGAAAGGAAAAACGCTTGTTTTGTCAGTAAAAGATTCTGATTTTAAGATTCATAGCAAATCAATTTCACTTTCCGAAGGAATCAATGAAGCCGAGGATATTTATTCGATAGCAATCAAACTTTACGAAAAAAATTATCTTGGGATGATTATTAGGCTTGTTGGAGTCGCTATTCATTCTTTGTACGATCCCCAAGAGGAAACAACGCAGATGAATTTCTGGAATTTCTCAAACTATGAGAAAATGGATGAAACTAAGCTTTTGGTAAACAAATTAAACAGAAAAATGAAAACTCCCGCTTTGAAGATGGCAAATGAGGCAAAAAAGAAAAATGGAAATTAATGAATCTTTGGAATTTTTTATAAAACATCTAAGGACAGAACGCGGAGTTTCTGAGATAACGGTAAAAAATTACCGAGAGGACTTCAAAATATTTCTCGCTTGTTTCCCTGGAGTTAAGACAACATCGGATTTGGACGGAAATATGTTACAAGAATTTGTCATTAAGCAAGATGAACTTTCTAGATCCTCTTCAACGATTCTGCGAAGATTCAGCTTTTTAAAAAATTATTTTTATTTTTTGCAAGAAGAGGGATTTTTTGAAGGGGAATTGCCGCAAGTAGATAAACCAAAATCTTCAAAAAGACTGCCTTTTGTTCTATCTAATGAGGAGGTTGATGAATTGCTTGACGCCCCAGACATTTCTAAAGATAGCGGAATGAGAGACAAAGCGATGCTCGAACTTATGTATGCGACGGGCTTAAGAGTTTCGGAAATGCTCTCTTTGGAATTCAAAAACGTAAATATGCAAAATTCTTTGATCAAAGTTTATGGAAAAGGAAACAAAGAAAGAAGCGTGCCTATTTCGGATTTTGCAATGGAGTATCTAAGAAAATATCTAGATGGACCGCGAAAAAGAAATGTTGGCGCTAAAAAATCTCAGCTGATATTTCTCAACAAAAAAGGCGAAAAAATCTCAAGAATCTATTTTTACGCCCAAATAAAACGATATGCTGAGCAAAAAGGCATAGGTAGTTCGGTTTCCCCGCATACTTTAAGGCATTGTTTTGCCACCCATTTGCTAGAAAATGGCGCATCACTACGCGCCGTGCAGGAAATGCTCGGCCATGCCAATGTCGCAACGACTCAAATTTACACCGAAGTCTCAAGTAAACGCATTATGTCCGCATATGATTTGTATGCAACTAGGAAATAAAATATAATTTTATGTTAGAAATGGATTTTTCTTTTGCTAACGAAGGAGATAAGAAAAATGAAATTTAAAA
Organism: Hallerella sp.; assembly: GCA_963648925.1. Classification (GTDB taxonomy): domain Bacteria; phylum Bacillota_I; class Bacilli_A; order RFN20; family CAG-826; genus UBA4951. The sequence continues at coordinate 121,316 of CAVJFO010000002.1, read as the reverse complement.
GAATATTCTTGATCGTAGCCGATAGCGCTGGAGTTGGGGAGGAACCGGATGCTGATAAATTCGGCGATGTAGGTTCAAATACTTGGGCTCATGCAGCCGAATCCGTTGGAGGGTTAAACGTGCCTTTCATGGAGAGTTTCGGAATTGGCGAACTCGATGATATTAAAGGTGTTAAATCAGTAAAAAATCACCGAAATAGTTATGCTCTTCGTTGCCGTGAGGCTTCGAATGGCAAAGATACCTTAACTGGCCATTGGGAAATGATGGGTATTTTAACGAAAGAGCCTTTTAAAACCTTTACAGACACTGGATTCCCAAAAGAACTTATTGATGAGCTTGAAGAAAAAACAGGTCACAAAATAATTGGAAACTATGCCTCAAGCGGAACGGAAATCCTTAAAGTTTTAGGCGAAGAACAAAAAAGAGATAATTCTCTGATTGTATACACATCATCGGATTCTGTATTGCAAATTGCTGCGCATGAAGAAACGACCGGGGTTGAAGAACTTTATCGCTGTTGTGAAATCGCTCGCGAAATCTGCCTTAGACCAGAGTATCGAGTTGGCAGAATAATAGCCAGACCATTCGTCGGAGAAGACAAAAATAGCTTCAAACGCACGGCAAATCGTCACGATTATGCTTTACAGCCTCCGCATAAGACCGATATGGAAATACTAAAAGACAACGGCTTTATGACGAGCTGCGTTGGCAAAATATCTGATATCTTTGATATGGCTGGTGTTACAAAGACAGTTCATACTATTTCTAATATGGATGGCATGGATAAAACCATTGAACAAGTAAAAAAAGAGGATTGGACAGGACTTTGTTTTGTTAACCTCGTAGAATTTGACTCAGAATATGGGCATAGAAGAAACGCTCCTGGCTATGCTAGAGCCTTAGAAGACTTTGATAAACGCGTTGGCGAAATGATTGAATTCATGCGTGAAGACGATTTATTAATGATTACGGCCGATCACGGAAATGACCCAACATTCAAAGGAACTGATCATACAAGAGAAAAAATACCGTTATTGGTTTATTCCCCAAGTATTAAAACTGGACGTTATTTAGATGAAAGAGCAACGTTCTCAGATATCGGAGCGACAATTTTAAAGAATTTCGGATTAACTAGAAGCGATGAACTTATCGGTACGCCAATTGATGAAATATTGGAATAAAGTTGACTGATAGCATATATAGGCTGAACTAAAAAGTTCAGTCTTTTTTTGTTCGTTAAATTGATTGAATAAATTGAATATATATTTAATCGGTAAAATATTACTGAAAATGTATTAAACAAAAAATATTTGGGAACAATGATCAGTTTAAAATGATGACAAACTAAAAATGAAGTCCTTGAATAATTGAATATTAATAGTCATTTATTTATTAAAATAGAGGGTTTTGAGATTTTATAAAAGAGTTTAGCAAGGATTTGTTAATGAAATGAAGCAAATCTAAACGTGCTAAATGCGTATTATTTGCAATAGTAATTATTTAGTAGTTTTCAAATTGTGTTGAAAACTAGAAAAAACTATGTGGAAAAAGAATAGTAAATAAAATATATATTTTTATATAAAGCGATAAATAAATGTTTTTTACTTCTTTTTGTTAACATAACGGACATTATGCGAAGTTATGTTATTTTTGATGAAATTACCGATTAAGCCCAACAACGTAAATCAAAATATATTGCAATAGTCGCATACTTCTTCTTATTGATATAAGCAATAGTTGTGTTTATGGAAAGTTCAGATTGATACTTTTTAGATTTAAAAATGAAAAATAGTCATTTTGTAAATAGTTTGTTAGTTCTTCTTCTTTTTTTGAATTAACATTGCTTTTTAACTATTTGTTTTTGAATATGATCTTATTTTCTATTTAAATAAAAAAACAGTCTTTTAATTGACTGTTTATTATCGTTTTAATTTTATTTAATTTCTTCTAATTTAAATAATTCTCTTTTTTCGTTTGTCATTAAATGAATGACGATGTTTCCGATATCTACGACATACCATCCACTTTCTGGAGTTCCGTCTTTTTTGACGAACACTTTTTCTTTTTCGTAAATGTAATCGTCGATAATCTCAGCAATCGCTTCTAGTTGCCTTTCATTACTCACGGTTCCAATTACATAATGCTCAGAAAATGGAGTTCTATCCTTTACGTCTAAACTTACGATGTTTTCAACTTTCTTTTCATCTAATAAATTTACTACTTCTTCTAATGTGATCATTGTTTGTTCTCCTTATTTAAATATTCATCAAAACACTCTTTTGTGAGCTTAATTGATGTGTCAGCTCCTTTTTCGGATAGGAATTTCGCATTTTCCTTTATTACGTGCAAAAAACCTACATAATAGTCATTAAGACAATCTTTTATCAATGATGATGAATCATATCCTCTAGTTGGTTCTATTTTATCTGCTGCATAGATAATTTTCGCTAGTTTTGACATGTGCGCCTTGCCTGTGCAGTGATATTTAATCGCATCAATGATTGCCTCATCGGTTATTCCAAATTCGCTCTTAACTAAATAAGATCCAGTGAATTGGTGATATGAAAATGGTGGATAGTCTATATAATCAGGAAAGTTTTCTTTCATTATTCGAAGACTTTCTTCTTTCGATAATTCTTTACCAATATCATGTAAAATACCAGCTATGAACGCTCTTTCGGGTTTTTCAATATCATTCGTTTTCGCGATTGAATAAGCGACCTTAGCAACTGAAATCGAATGAGAAAGACGCTTTTCGCCAAGGAAGTGATGAAGTTTATTCATGAAATATAGATTATTATCGATTATGTAATCAAGGACTTTTGCGGGAACGTCTATTGAATGCAAATCTCTGATGGCGCTCGAAGACACGTCACCAGATTCAAAGAAATTAAGTGAGACCATGCGGTATTCTTTGATGATCTCTTCTTTAACTTGGATATCTGGTCTGTTAGAAAAGATGATGCGTGCAATATTTGACAATTCCTTGGCTTCATGCCAATCAGGAAATTTATTTACTTCATCCGCGCCAATAAGTAGGAATAGTTCCTTTTTTGGATATTTCTTTTTGAAATATGTGACTGTATCGAACGAATAATTAACTTCATCATCTCTTTTTAATTCATATTCACTAATGAAAAAAGACGGTGAACCATTCTCTTGCAAAGCTAAATGGAGCATTTTAAGCCTGTCTTTTGAAGACGCTGTAGGATTCTTCCAACGAGGTGATTTTGCTGGCACGAAAACAATATCGGCATTTAACAATAACGATGCTTTCCTAGCTATTCTTAGGTGACCATTATGAATTGGGTCAAAGGTTCCACCAAATATAATCAGTCTTTCCATTTTATAAGATTATTTTGTGATTTTTCTTGCTTTCACGATAAAGAATGATCGTTCTTCCGATGATATCGACAATTTCTGATTTAGTCTTTTTTGAGACTTGATTTGCTAAATCTTCGCATGCCTCATTGGAATTTTGAAGAACCTTTATCTTGATGAGCTCGTGGGCTTCTAATGAATTGTTGATGGAAGTTATGACTCCTTCATCAATTTCTCCTTTTCCGAGGTTTATTTGGGCTTTCAAATGATTTGCTAAGCCTTTAAGATATGCTTTATTTTTTGGTGTTAACATTATTTTTGTGTCCTTTCGCTTTGCCTGCGTAGATGCCAATTCCTCTTGGCACGTAAATTCTCACTTTAACAGGCGTTTTAGTTTTGAATGAAAGCCATCCTAAACCTGAAATGGCTAATTCTTGATGAGCAGCGTCATCTAACGTTGCTTCGAAAATATCATAATCAGAAATCGACTCAATACATGATAATGTAGGTTTTAAAGCCTTTTTTTGATGATATTTCATGAATAATTCATCCATATTCTTTTTTGGTGAGATGATCTTAGATTGTATTTTTTGTGGAAAATGCAAACTTAGAGTTATTTTTTTATCCTCGCCAAGATAATCCAATCTAAATAAAGATGATACGAATAATGATCCATTTTTAACTATCGATACTTTTTTACTGATATACGGCTCTTCGGTCATCAAACATTTAGCAAGGTTTTTATCGTGGGCTGTAAATTTGTAGAATGAATTGGTTAATTCAGATCCTGGGGTATCGTAAATAAATGATGCGGAATCTAGCGGAATTCTTAAAACGTCTAATTCCGTCCCATAATACCTTGTTATGCCAATGGAACGATTTGATTTATTTTTGAATTTTTTCAAGAAAGCGTTCAAAAAATATGATTTTCCGCTTGATTTATCCCCAATAATATAGACATCATGGCCATTTCTTATCGTTTCAATACGATTGACGATTTCTGAAATGTCACATCCGGAAAGAAGGGAAGTAAGGAAAATATCATCATCGCTAACGTTCGAGCCATATTCTCCAAAAACGTCCTTGATGTAGTTTTTCAAGTCTTCTTCGGTATATTCCTTTGGCATAAGGTCGCGTTTATTAGCGACGATAAGATATTTAAGACCTTTTACGCTATTGATAATTTCAGAATTCAAGGAACATTCAAACGATGTCAAATCAATTATGGAAACGATAAGAGCATCACTTGCTCTAGCGTCTTTTAACATCGTTAAGAAATCTTTTGATACGCCACTTTCCTTAGGAACGCGATTATATCTTTGCTTTTTATAACATGAGTCGCAAAGAAGAATAGAGTCCTCGCCGTATTTTTTGACGTTTTCAGCATCTACATAACCCTCTTTAGATGGGTCTTGACTTTGAATTACGGCTCCGCAATGGTAACAACGTCTCAAACTTTGAAATGTATTCATACAATCTCCTTCCATTTGCTTTTATATGGTTCTTTATATAATTTTTTCATTTTGTTTCGAGACAGGAAACGATTTATTTTAGTCCATGGAGGATCAAGCGGAGTTAAGGGCTTTGTTAGTATAACTCTAATACCCGCTCTATTTCCCGCATAGACGTCTGTTAGGATTTGATCCCCGATTAATACCGTTGAACTTTGTTCCAAATTCTCTTTTTTCATGAGTTTTTTTAACGGACCAGCGAAAGGCTTTCTTAAGGCACAATAAGCTGGAATCTCTAGCTCTTTGGCGAAATTATGCACTCTTTCGTTAGTGTTATTGGAAGCTATTGCTACGCTTAATCCGGCCTCTTTAAGTTTTTTGATCAACTCTTTTGTTTTAAGAGATGGTCTTTTTTCTTTGTATGAGGCTAATGTGTTATCAAGGTCAAGCAAGATATGCTTAATGCCATTCTCTTTATAAAAGGATAAAGGAATGTCATAAACGGATTTTGCTATGGCAAATGGTATGGCTCTCTTATTCATCGTTTAAATCATCAAATAGGGAAATTTGCTCGAAAGCGCCAGTAGATTCAGTTTTTGTTTCTTCTGTCGTTTCCTCGAGTGGCTCTTCTTGATGCGCTGGCTCATATGATTTTATGTTTTCATCAAGTAAAGGAGAGACTTCGCGCGATATTCTGAGTATGCGGTTTTTTGAAGGGAACTCCTCTGGACGTTTTGCGTATTTTTCCATTGGAGTTAGGTAGAAATCTTCAAACGTCACATCATATCTCGAATAATCGCTTAGGAGTGCATCGAGTGTGTATGGCGGCTCAATATCAATTATTTTTTGCATAAAGATAAGAGAGTGCGGCTCTTTCTTAAACATATCATAAAGAGTGAAAACCTTATCTAGCCTATGAGCAAGCGGTATTTTATTCATATCGAAGACTCTCGTGTGGCAACGATCGGTGACAAGCATGATTTTCCCAAGTTTTTCTTCTGGGCCGTATGATAAAAGCCCAGCAAGTTCTTTTCCTCTGAAGGAGCCGGCTTTGTTTCCAGAAGTCTTCGGATTTGTGATGCCGATATCGTTTTCGTTATAGAAAATGGCCTTGCCTTCTTTTGAAGCAATGATTATGTTCGATTGCCCGCTTGTGAAACAAACGTCAATTAATTCGTCACCTTTTGATAAGCGAATTGCCGGAATGGCTTTCGATTTCCTTACGACCTCAAAGGAAGAGAGTCTGCAGCGTTTGATGTAGCCATTTTTCGTTAGCATAACGATGAATAGATCATCGCGGAACTTTCTAATCGCAAAGCCTCCGATGATTTTGTCATCGGGAACAACATTTATTAAAGAGGATATATGGAATCCTTCATCGTTCCATTTGGCTTCTTTTATTTCGTTTACTGGCACATAAAGGAAATTTCCTCTAAGTGTGAAAAGTATAAGGAAATCTGTTGTTACACATTGCGTTTCGAAAACAAATGAATCGCCGGTTTTAATTCCTGGGCGTGCTCCATTATGTCCGCCACTGCCCTTCCATGATTTAAGGCTTGAACGTTTGATATATCCGTCGCGTGTGGCAACTACAAACACATCTTCTTTGGCGATCAAATCTCTCTTGTTGATGACAACATTCTCTTCTTCGGCCGGTCTTATCTCGGTTTTTCTTTCATCGCCATATGTTTTTGCGATGCGATTAAGTTCGGAAATTATAAGATCTTCTCTCTTTCCTTGATCGCTTAAAAGAGCGTTTAAATAAGCGATGTCATTCTCAAGATTCTGTCTCTCATTTTCAAGTACTGTAACATCGGTATGCGATAACTTGTAAAGAGGCATTGTTACGATCGCTTCTGATTGAGGTTCATCAAAACCAAATTCTTTTTGAATATTGATTTTTGAGTCTGCTTTGTCCTTTGATTTTCTGATTACGGCGACAACCTCATCTAAAATCGAAATGGCTTTTATCAAACCGTTGACGATGTTTATTCTCGCCATATCTTTATTAAGATTAAAGCGAGTGCGACGTGAAATAACTTCCAATTCATGGGCGATATAGCAATCGCAATAATCGATTAAATTCATTGTTTTTGGGCGATTGTCGACAATTGCGACCATATGTGCGCTATAAGAGACCTTTAATTGGGTTTTGTTTAGCAAATATGCGATTATAGCTTCTGGTTTAGCTTCGTTTTTTAAATCGATAGCTATGCGAATTCCATCTTTATCTGTTTCGTCACGAACCTCATCAATTCCAGGAATCGTCTTATCGTGTCTTATTTGATCAATGGATTTAACGAGTTCTGATTTATTTGTGCGATATGGGATTTCGCTTATGATAATTTGTTTTTGCTTGCCATCATCAATGACTTCATATTTAGAAGATATCGTTACTTTTCCTCTTCCAAGACGATAAATATCCTTCATTGAGTCGTTGTCATAGATGATTCCCCCAGTTGGGAAATCAGGACCAGGAAGGAGGTTTAAAAGCGAGTCAAGATCGCAATTAGGATGCTTGATTCGATAAGAAACGGCATTTGAAAGTTCGCGTAAGTTGTGTGGCGGAATGCTTGTGGCTATACCAACAGCAATTCCCTCCGTTCCATTAGCAAATAAATTTGGAAAATGACAAGGGAGGACAGTTGGTTCTAATTCAGTATCGTCGAAAGTTAATTCCATATCGACGGTATCGCGGTCCAAATCGGCCACTAATTCATTAGCCAACGCCGAAAGCCTTGCTTCCGTATAACGATAAGCAGCCGGGCCATCTCCGTCTATAGATCCATTATTTCCTTGGAAATTTATAAGAGGGTAACGATAAGCCCATGGTTGAGACATGTGAACTAAGGCTTCGTAGATCGATGAGTCGCCGTGTGGATGGTATTTACCCATGACGTCACCGACTATGTGGGCGCATTTTTTTGTTGGCTTATCAATCGTGTTGCCAGTTTTTGCCATGTCGTAGATAATTCTGCGTTGAACAGGCTTTAAACCATCTCTTGCGTCAGGTATGGCACGATCTTGGATAACATCTTTAGCATAAATGGCGTATTTAGCGCCCATCATTTCATCGAGAGTGTCGGAAATTATGTTTTCGATTACTTCTTCATCTTTGTTTTTCTTAGCCATAATTACTTTCCTTTCTCAATTTCTTGCAAGAAAGTGTCTTCTTCATTGAATGTGACGTTTTCTTCAATCCAATTCCAGCGAGCGCTAGAGTCCTTGCCCATAAGAACGCTGATTTTTTTCTCGACAATCAAAGGATCGTCGATTTTAACTCTCATTAACACTCTTTTTTTCTTGTCCATTGTTGTTTCTGCGAGTTGGCTTGCGTTCATTTCTCCAAGACCTTTGTAACGTTTGATTACGTATCCTGCACCAACCTTTGCTTTAGCCTTCTCTAACTCGGCATCATTCCAACAATATATGTGGTTCGCTTGATTGTTCTTTTTATAAACGCTATAAAGTGGAGGCTGGGCGATATAAATCATTCCGGCATCGATTAGAGGCTTCATGAAATTGTAAAAGAAGGTCAAAAGCAATGTTTGGATGTGAGCGCCGTCGGTATCAGCATCGGTCATGATAATGATTTTTCCGTATTTAGAGGCAGAAACATCGAAATCTTGCCCAACTCCTGCGCCAATCGTTTGAATTAAGGTTGAGAATTCGGTATTAGCGATAATTTTATCGATACTTAAACTATCCGTGTTTAATGGCTTGCCACGTAAAGGCAAAATCGCTTGGTGTAAACGATCGCGACCAGTTTTCGCCGAACCTCCAGCGGAGTCTCCCTCAACGATAAAAAGCTCATTATTCTTATAATCTTTAGATTGAGCAGAAGCTAATTTGTCAGAAATTATATAGTCGACAACTTTTTTCTTTTGAGCGCCTCTAGCCGCTTCTTTTGCTTTTCTTGCAGCGTCGCGGGCATCTTTAGAGGCTTGGCACTTTTTAATTAAGTCAAGCGCGAAGTCCTTATGCTCATTTAAATAATAGGTTAAGAAGTTTTGAACCGCGTTAGAGACAACAGGCGTAACTTCTGTTGAACCCAATTTTCCTTTTGTTTGCCCTTCAAAGAGCAAATCAGCGGCTTTAACGGAAATGATAGCCGTAAGTCCTTCTCTAATATCTGAGCCATCAAGAGTTTGATTTGGCTTTATAAGTTCGTTTTGAGAAGCCCATTCGTTTAATGTTTTTGTCAATGCGGATTTAAAAGCTGTTTCGTGGGTTCCACCATCTCCTGTTTTGACATCATTAGCGTAAGAAACGATATTTTCGTTATAATCGCCAGAACACCATTGCATAGCGACTTCAACTTCGATTGGGTTATTTTTATCAACGAACCAAAGCGTTTCTCCAATCGGCGTTTTGCTTTGCGTCATTGTTTGAACGAACTCTTTTAAGCCGTGTTCGGTGTAAAAATCATGAGAATTTCCCGATTTTTGATCTTTTAGAACGAAATGAACGCCAGTTAAAAGATAACTTTTTTCTTCCAAACGATTAGAAATTGTATCCCAAGAGAATTTAACATTAGGGAAAATCGTTGGGTCTGGTTTGAAATGGACGGTTGTTCCGTGTTTCGTCGTCGTTCCGATAACTTCTAGTGCCTGAGTGAGTTTTCCACCCCCACTAAAACCAATATGATAAATCTTTCCGTCGCGACAAATTGTGACTTCGCAGAATTCGGAAAGAGCGTTTGTGACCGTGGCGCCAACGCCATGTAGGCCGCCAGCCACCTTATAAACGCTACTATTGAATTTTCCGCCAGAGTGCAAAGTTGTATAAATCAATTGAACGGCCGGAACTTTTGCTTGTGGATGAATATCTACAGGTATTCCACGTCCTTCGTCTTCTACCGATATGGAGCCATCCCTTAACATTGTAACGGTTATTTTTTTGCCCCATCCATTAATGGCTTCATCAACTGCGTTATCAACTATTTCCCAAACAAGGTGGTGAAGGCCACTAAGCCCGGTGCTTCCTATATACATGCCAGGGCGTTTTCTAACGCCTTCAAGCTCGCTTAATAACTCAATGTTTTGAGCCGTGTAATTGTTTTCTGCTTTTGTGATGTCGTCCATAAAATATAAAATACCGCTAAACTAGATAGATTATAGCAAACTTTCATTGAAAAAGTAACCTTATCTATAGATAATATTTAAGATTTTTGGTTTAAGGAACAGATTAATTATGAATGATGTGTGGATGAATGTGATAATCGCTGTGTCAGTTTGCGTTTTTGGCTTCTTGATGGGGAGCATTCCGAATGGCGTTATCATTGGAAAAATATTTTTCCATGATGATCCAAGAAATTACGGATCCCACAATTCTGGGGGAACGAATTCCGGCCGTGCATTCGGGAAAAAAGTTGGCGTTGCTGTCATCGTTTTAGATATCGCCAAAGCTTTGATTTCTTTTTGGAGTGTTTGGGCAGTCCTAAGATTTTCTGGAATTAACCAAAATTTTAATTTATTTGACGAAGGCATTTTCTATAATTACTTAACATTATTATTTGTTGCGTTAGGACATTGCTTTTCGCCTTGGATTCATTTCAAGGGCGGTAAAGCCGTGGCTTGTTATATGGGTGCTGTCGGAGGACAGGGCTTCTTAAATTTTATTTTATGCGCAGGTACATTTTTCCTTCTCTTTAAAAAGAAACGCGTAATGTCGATGGCGACTATTATGACCAGTATCATTGTCTCGTCGATGCAATGGGTTTTATTTGCAATACGTCTTCTATTACCGTCTAACGGTCAACGAATAATGGACTACTTTATGTTTAATCTGGGTTTTGGCGGGGGAGCTTTTTATGGATGGGAATGTGCAACGATAAGCACATTGATCATGATTTTGCTTATAATTAGACATGCCTCAAACATCCAAAGACTAAGAAAAGGCGAAGAAAAGCCAGTTGATTGGAAATAGTTTTAAAATGGTTGTTAATTGGTTGTTTTTAAATACTGTTTATATCAGTAATAATCGATATTTTAGCGAATAAATGATAATTTAACCATTTTTTATTTTTAATATTGAAATTAAGGCTTACTTTTTTCTTTTTGATCGTTTATAATTTCTGTCTTTTCCGTTTTTTAAATTTTATTTAATTATTTACACTATATAAACAGAGAAGATAAGTGTTTTATTGATTTACTCTCAACAACAAATTGCCGTCATTTTATCTATATGCTTATATAGTGTTTTCTTTGTTTGGTTTACCATATTTTTTATAAAATATCATAAAAGAAAAAACGCCTTTTCAGGCGTTATGCAATTGTTTTTGTTAGCGTTTATTATAAATTCTTATTCATAGAATTCATAATATTACGAACTTGAGCTTCTGATGGTTTTCTTCCCATTTGGGCAAACATCGCTCTTATCATCTTTTCATTGATTGGAGGGTTTTTCTTCAATTGGCTTTTAATTAAGGCACGCGCCCCAAAGAATCCAATAGCGCCTCCGACAATGAATGCAAGAACGATATATAAAACGAATTGCCAAACTTCTATAGGCATCTAATTAGGCCCTCTTGTCGTATTTTCCAGTTGTGGTATCAACCATGACTTTTTCGCCTTCGTTGATGAAAAGAGGAACTCTGATTGTTAAACCGGTTTCTAACTTGGCATCTTTGCTGCCACCATTGCTGATGGTATCGCCACGAACACCAGGTTCGGTTTCAACAACTTCAAGGGCTACTTTTGCTGGTAATTCAACGCCTAAGATTTCATCTTCGTAGGAAATCATGACAACATTTCCATTAGGTGCAAGGAATTGAGATTCGCGAGCAAGAGTGTCTTTTCCTAATTCGACTTGTTCGTATGTTTCTGGATCCATGAAGACTAATGTTGTTCCGCCATCATAGAGATATTGCATTTCTTTCTTTGTGATGCTGACTAATTCAACATCGTATCCGCTGTTACGGGCGATTTCTGTGATTGCACCAGTGCGAACATTCTTAACCTTGACCTTTGCAACCATCTTTCTCATGGCTGTTTTGTTAAGTAAGATGTCGATAACTTGGAATAAGGTATTTTCATCCTCGAAATAGTTTCCAGGGCGTAATTCTGTAACGTTCATTTTAAATTCTCCTTTAATATAACCTATAGGATTTTAAACCAATTTTCTTTAAGTATCTACTTAAAAACGTTTTTCATGTATTGATTGTAGAGAAATTCGTTGCCTAAAGTCGTATTTTCCACGTGTCCAGGACATACATTGGTCTCTTTTGGGAGAGTGATGAGTTTTTTCAATGACGAATTGATTGTTCTAGACGAACCGGTTGGAAGATCATATCTTCCGATTCCTAAATGAAAGAGAGTGTCTCCGGTGAAGATGGTATTGAGCTCTTTTATATAGAAACATACGCTTCCTATAGTATGAAACGGAGTTGTAATAACTTGAATATCAAGATTGTTTATTTTTAGCATTTGAGAATCAAAAATCGTGATTGTGTCTACATTTTCAATCATCAACTCTTCATCAAGATATGCGGTAAGATTTAATTTGGGATTTGTTAAAAACTCGATCTCTTCTTCTGCGATATAAACTGGCGCCTTATGAGCGAGATCTTTTAAACCGTAAATGTGGTCGTAATGTCCATGCGTTAACAAAATGGCACTCAATGACGAATGATGTTTATCGAGGTATTTGTCCAAGCAGCCATTTTTATTTGATCCTGGATCAATAACTATTGCTTCTTTCCCTTCGTCTCCTATGACGTATGTATTGCAGGTTTCAATTGGCGAGAAATGTAATTTACTGATATTCATATTAAATGTCAAAAACGATAAAAAAATAAGGCCGAAGCCTTATTTTCGTTATTTCTTAGTTTCGATGTGAAGGGTTTCTTTCTTGCAACGTCCGCAGAACTTTTTGATTTCCATCTTGTTTGGATGGGTCTTTTTGTTCCTTGTTGTAATGTAGTTATGCTCACCGCATTCACTGCAAGCAAGGATTACTTGATCACGTTTAGATTTTGCCATATTAATTCACTCTTCTTTCTTTAAGCGTCGCTTATATTAACATAGATAAGTGAAAAGTTCTACAAGAATTCACACAAAAAGTTTAAAATTTCATTATGACAACTAGAGAAAAAACAAAACAAATCAAAATTGGCGACCTTGTAATGGGTGGAAATGACCACATTGTCGTTCAATCGATGACTTCAATTAAAACTTCAAAAGTCATTGAGGTTAGCGAACAAATTAACAGATGTGCATCCTATGGCGCTGAGCTTATGCGTTGCTCGTGCTTAGATTTCGATGATGCCAAAGCGTTTAAGGAAATTAAAAAAATAGTAAAAATCCCACTTGTTGCCGACATTCATTTTGATTATCGCCTAGCTTTAGTTGCGATTGAGTCTGGCGTAGATGCGATTCGTTTAAATCCGGGAAATATCGGAGATGACACACGCGTTAAAACGGTTGTTGATGCCTGTAAAAAGTATAACGTGCCAATTCGCATCGGTGTTAATGGCGGGTCTATTGATAAAACGATTTATTCAGGAAACGAAAAAGTTAAGGGACAATTTCTTTTTGAATCGGCCAAAAAGCATGTATCATTGCTTGAAAAACACGATTTTCACAATATTGTCATCTCCTTGAAAGGAAGCGACGCGTTAGAAACCATACAAGCTTATAGGTTAGCTGCCGCTTATTTCGATTATCCATTACATCTTGGAGTCACTGAAGCCGGTCCAATGGAAACCTCTCTTATTAGATCAAGTGCGACTTTGTCACCGCTTTTGCTAAATGGAATCGGAAACACAATCAGAATTTCTTTAACCGAAGATCCAGAAGAAGAAATTAAGGCAGCTTACAGGCTTCTTCATGATTTAGGGTTAAACAAAGATTGGCCGACTTTTATCTCTTGTCCCACATGCGGAAGAACTCAGGTAAACCTTTTGCCATTAGCCAAATCCATTCAAAAATATCTTGAAGAGAGAAAGATATACAAAACTGTAGCCATTATGGGCTGCATAGTTAATGGTCCTGGCGAAGCAAAGCACGCAGATTTAGGTGCCGCTGGTGGTAACGGAAAATGGGTTATTTTCAAAAAGGGAGAAATAATAAAAACAGTGGATGACTCCACTGTTTATGAGACTCTTATAGAAGAAATCAACAAGCTTTAATCATTATAGTTTGTCTTTTTCTTAGCGCTCTCTTTATATTTTTTGTCTAATTCTTTTCTAATAGATTTTTGAATCGCTTTTTTGCGGTACTTTTTCTTAACTTTCTCGATTGCAAACTGCTTTTTCTTCTTATACATAGGCTCAACATGTTTAGGTCTTGCTAAGGCTTTGGCAATTTGAATTTCTTTTTTCTCTTCTTCTGGAAGTTCTTTCTTCTTTTTCAATTTCGTTTTAGGCAAAAGACCAACTGGATCCAGCTTTAATTCATTGTTTCTAAGCGTATAAAAATCAAATTGAACTCCTTCATCCATGATTTTTTTCGCTTCTTTTGTCGTATCGGAATTATAAAAAACCCAAGAATCGCCAGTTTTTCCGAATCTTCCGCTTCTTCCAGCTCTATGATGATAGAAATCTATATCTGAAGGAAGATCGACGGATATTACATCGGTAACATCTGGGATATCTATTCCTCTTGAAAGTAAATCGCTAGCGACAATAACGGAATATTTATTTGAACGGATCTCTCTAATTGCTTTCTTTCTAGAACGATCATCGAGCGAACCGCTAAAATAAACGGAGTCAACACCGAAATTTTTTAAACCTTTAGAAATTTCGTTAACCATTTGAACGGTTGAAGCGAACACTATGCATAAATAAGGCTTACGAACGTTAAGAAAGGCATAAACCGCATTGACTATCCCTTGGTGCTTTATATCAACCAAATGGTGTTTAACTGTCGATGAAGTCTCTGTTTTTTCACTTTCGTATTCAAAATCGGAACGCACAAACTTATTTAATTCATCGCGAAGATTTTGTCTTAATGTAGCCGAAAATACCATTATTTGCGGCTCTTTTAACACGCTGAAAATATCTTCAATATCATTAAAGAATCCTAAATCCAAAAGCATATCAGCTTCATCTAAAACGACGGTTCTAACATTTTGAAGAGTTGTTATGTGTTTTGTGACGAGTAAGTCTTTGAGCCTTCCAGGCGTGCCTACAATAATTTGTGGTGGAATATTGGATCCTTCTTCATTTTGCGTAACATCCGCTTCAGAAGAATATAATCTAACGCGAAGATTTTGATAAAAACGTTGAAATTGTCTAGCAAAATCATACGTTTGTCTGGCTAATTCTCTAGTTGGGACAATAATAATGGATTGCACGCGGTTTAAATTCATGTCCGTTCTTTCTATAATCGGAACTAAATACGCATGTGTTTTCCCTGAACCAGTCTCGCTTTGAGCCAAAAGAGAAACGCCGCGTAAGGCCTTAGGGATGACCGTGCTCTGGACGTTTGACGGTTCTTTATAGCCTAGTGTTTCTAGTGCTTGAACCATTTTTTTCGATAATGAAAATGCATTAAAACTCATACAAGATGGATTATAGCATATTTAATTTATTTTTTCGAAAACAAAGAAGGCGTATAATTTTTTCTATGGATATCAAGGTTATAGAACCGTCTGGCTTTTGTTTTGGAGTTAAAAAAGCTATCGATACAGCAAAAAAGGCAAAAGATGAAAATATAGGGAAGCAAATTTATATTGTTGGGGCCTTAGTTCACAACGAGGAAGTCACGAAAGAGTTAGAGAATGAGGGTTTTATCATTTTGGATGAATGCGAAAAACCTCTAAAAGATCACCTTGAAAACCTAAATGATGGCTCCGTAATCGTTTTTTCGGCACATGGACACGCCCCTTATTTAGATGAGATTGCTAAGCGTAAAAATATGAAAATCTATGATGCGACCTGCATTTTTGTCAAAAATAATGAAAAGAGTGCGACAAAAGTCGTGGAAAACGGAGGGGAAGTCATTTACATTGGAATTGAAAATCACGCTGAAACGAACGGCATGATTGGAATAAATGATAAGAAAATCCACATTTATACCCCAGGGATGCATTTTGACTTTTCAAAAATAAATTCAAGTGAACCCTTAATTATTTCTCAAACCACAATGTCCAAAGAAGAAATAAAAACGTCAATAGAAACCATAAAAAAGAATATTCCCGGTTCTATCGTTTCAGCAAAACAATGCTTTGAAACGGAAAGAAGGCAAAGCGAAGCGCTTGCTCAAGGGGCGAATTACGATTGCTTCATCGTTATTGGTGGTAAAAATAGCAACAATACTAAGAGATTAGCCCTGATTTTAAAAGAGGCTTATCCAAGCAAAGAATGTTTTCTGATTTTAAATGAAACTGAGTTAAAAGGTGAATTGGATCGTATTGCAAAACACGAAAAAATTATGATTGTTTCTGGTGCTTCAACCGCAGATTCAACAATTTATGCGTGTTTAAGATTAATATATCAAAAAAATAAGTGACTATCGAATTTATTTAATATTTATTAGTAATTTAATAGTGCATTTTTAGTTTGTTTTTTGTAGAACTTTTTCTATGCTTGCTATTTTTAACTTACATTCGTTTTTTCTACTATTGGGCAAATCGTTTGAATTAAGAACATTTATTAGTCTTTCCCTTTCGGAAATCCAATACTGTTCCCATGCTGGGCTTTTTGACACAAGATTTAACGGACCAAATTCCAATTCTTCGTCCGTGTATTTTACTAAATTTTTACCCTTCTTCCATTTCATTATGTCATAGGCGATGTCCGCTTCGTAAATGAAACGATTTTCGGTTAAATAATAACCTATTTCCTCTAGATATTTTATGACTTGTTTTCTATCATTATGAGCGTCAATTATAATCGTGTTTATGCCACCTATTTTCTTTATATTGTTTTCTAAAATAGAGATGATCAATTTGCCGCCCATACCTGCTATTATCAGCGTGTCCACTCTTTCATCCAATTCATCTAATCCATTTGATAAAGAAGCAATTATTTTATTGTCGTATCCGCTTTCTTTTATTGCTTTGCTCATTCGCGTAAAAGGGCCTTTTTTGTTGTCTATGGCCTGAGCAAAAGTTATTTTGTTTGCCTTGCAACATGCAATCGGAACATAGCAATGATCACTTCCAACATCTGCTATCTTTGAGTTGTCATCAATCATTTCCACGATAGTTTCTAATCTTTTGCTAGAATTGTTAATTTTTGACATATTACCTTTTAATTCTTTCTTTAACAGCGTCGGCATATTGTTTAAGCAATTCGCCTTTACCATTTTCTGGCGTTTCTCTTAATTTATTGCTAACCGATTGAATTTTATTGATTTTGCCCTTTTCCTGATAAATAACCTTGGCGCAATCCGAAATATTCTTTTCACTGTACGGTTCATAAGCCGTTTCTTCGTCAGTCAAATATGCAATTATTTTATTTAATGTCTTCTTTGTGTCTTCGTTTTCTTCAGACTGGTCAATTTCGTCATAAAGTATCGCAATATTGACTTTTTCATTTGTTCTATCTACATAATCAACGATTAAATCTGCTATTTTTTCATAATCTTCAATATAAAAATTAAAGATGTTTTTATTGAAATATTCTACTGCATCGGTGTTTTGCAGCATGTAGTACAGCGTCTTTTTTTCTGCCGTTTCGAGCCTTTTTAATTGACGTTGGGCTATCGCTGAATCGCTCAATTTTAATTCTTTTGAAAAAGTAACATGCTCTATTGATTGTCCTTCATTTTCTATTTTTCTTAGTTGATCGCGAATAATAGATGGCTCATATCCAGTGACTTTTGACAATTTTGCGATGTTATTTTCTCTGTTTAGATTATCCTTTATCGACTCAAGAAATGGCAAAGAGTATTTCAAAACCTTCATTTTGTCTTCTTGCTTTACCAATTTTTCGACGTTTTCATAATAATTTAATTGAAATTCGAACGGCTCAACCAAATTATTCATACTGTTTTTTAACGCATCTTCACCCGATTCTTGTAAAATTTCGTCAGGATCCCTTAAATCTCTTGGGTTACAAACCAATCTGAATGGAAGATTCGCTTTATTTAATTGAAGTATGATTTTCATCATGCCCTTTTGCCCAGGATTATCACCATCTAAACAGAGGCGAATTTCGCAATTTAAACGTCTTAATAATTCGATTTGTTCATCGCTTAATGATGTACCCATTAACGCTACGGCGCTTGAAATTCCAGCTTTATCAAGAGCTAAAACATCCATGAACCCCTCTAAAACGTATATGTAGCCATCCTTTTTGGCAGTATTTTTAGCGTTATCGTAATTATATAGGATAAGACTTTTTTTAAAGATTTTTGTGTCTGGAGAATTGACGTATTTTGGCGATTCAACATCGTTTGGATCTATTTTTCTTGCACTAAATCCTACAACTTGGCCGTTTTTGTCTTTCAATGGAAAAATAAGGCGCCCAGAGTTCGCATCCGAATTAGACATCGAGCTTACTATGCCGATATCTTTTATTTTATCTAAACTATGCCCTTTCTTTTGAAGGTACTCAATCGTTTTAATACCATCTTTTAAAGAATAACCAATGCCGTATTTTTTGATTTGATTCTTGTCTATATTTCGCTTATCGAGATAATTTTGGGCATCTATGCCTTCGGATGTGTTTAAACAATATTGATAAAGCGATTGCAAATCATTTATCGTGTCAAATAAAGGCTGCTTCACTTTATCTATTTTGATCTCATCTCTTTCTTTTTCTAATCTTTCATCGCTAAAACCAACGATTTCAGCGACTCTTCTTACTGCATCTTGGTATGAAATTCCTAAATATTTTTGGACGAAGCCTATTGCATTTCCACCAGTATTGCAAACAAAGCATTTGAAAATTTGTCTTTCTCTAGAAATGCTCAAAGATGGATCGCTATCATCATGAAAAGGGCAGAGAGCCACATAGCCTCTGCCTTTTTTCGTGACAGGAATGAATGCTGAAATGACCGTCACGATATCAGCTTCTTTTAAAAGGCTTTCGATTAGGTCCTTAGAATACATTTAAAATTCCTCTTTTATTAAGCTTTAATTTTATTTTCGATGTAAGACACAACTTCGGAAATCGGTAATCTGACTTGTTCCATTGTATCACGGTCTCTTATCGTTACGCTTTGATCGTTTTCCGTATCAAAATCAACAGTTATGCAGTATGGCGTTCCAATTTCGTCTTGACGACGATAACGTTTGCCGATCGAACCCGTCAAATCAGTTGTGCAGCTAAAATGTTTGCTTAATTCGACGAATAATTCGTCAGATTTTTCGACAAGTTTCTTTTGAAGAGGCAAAATAGCAACTTTATACGGAGCTAATGATGGTTTTATGTGCATAACAGTTCTAACGTCACCATTTGCAAGCGTTTCTTCATCATACGAATCAACCATTACCATGAGCATCAATCTATCTAAGCCCATTGAAGGTTCGATGACATAAGGCAAATAGGATTTTGTTTTTGTTGTTCCATCTTCGTCTGTGTATGTTTCTGTGTAAGTTAAATCTTCTTTTGAATATTCTTGGTGACGTCCTAGATCGTAATCTGTTCTATCGGCAATGCCGAGAATTTCGCTCCATCCAAGAGTTGGAAAATCATATTCGACATCCGTTGTAGCTTTTGAATAGAAAGCCAATTCGGCTGGTTCATGATCACGGAAACGAAGGTTTTCTTCTTTTATTCCTAAAGATTCAACAAACTTCAAGCAATATTCTTTCCAATAGGAAAACCATTCAAGATCTGTTCCTGGTTGGCAGAAGAATTCCATCTCCATTTGTTCAAACTCTCTAGTTCTAAAAGTGAAGTTACCTGGAGTTATTTCGTTTCTAAAACTTTTGCCTGCGTTACAAATGCCGAATGGAAGTTTTTTTCTACATGCTCTAGCGACATTTTTAAAGTTCATGAACACGCCTTGAGCCGTTTCCGGTCTTAAATAAACTACAGATGAAGCATCTTCTGTAACACCAATGTGCGTTTTGAACATCATGTTGAACTTTCTAATTCCGGTGAATTCTTTTTTTCCGCATGTTGGGCAAACTATGCCATTGTCTTGGATGAATTTATCCATCTCTTCAAAAGACATTCCGTCTACGTCCGCTGTTGGAACTTGCTTCTTTATCAAATCATCTGCTCTGTAACGCGATTTGCAAGCTTTGCAATCCACCATTGGATCATTGAACGTTGAAACGTGCCCTGTCGCTTCCCAAACACGAGGATTCATCAAAATAGCTGCGTCTAACCCAACGTTTGTTGGGCTTTCTTGAACGTATTTACGCCACCATAAATCTTTAATGTTGCGTTTTAGCTCAGAACCTAATGGTCCATAATCCCATGTATTTGATAATCCACCATAAATTTGGGACCCAGGAAATACATATCCCGTCAAAATTAAGTGATTGGTTATTTTTTCAAAACTATATTTATTAGCCATACTCTAAAGTTCCTTCTTTCTTGTAAATTTTACTTCGTTTTCATATAAAACGATACAAAAATAGCATCCAGCGCTTAAAGTTATTTAATCTTTGGCGTTTGCTAAATCGCCTTCCTAAAATAATCAAGACTTTTGATTTTATCTCCAACGCTTTCCTCGTATAGATTAGCCAAAAAAGCAATTACCTGGAGGCATTCCGTTTTCTCAATACTCAATCTATAAATGTCATCAGGCTTGCAGCGGAAGCAAAATCTCACTATTTTTAAAAACCTTGGAGATCTTTTTTCCGATTCGAATTCGATATCATCGCGACAAAGAAAGCCACCATTTATGATTGAAATACCAACAATGTCGGTCTTTTTGCGACAAACGACGCATTCATCGACATTCAAACCATATCCTTCATTTCTCAAAAACTGAGCAAAATATATTGCACAAAATGTAAACAGTTTATTTTCGTCACTGACTTCCGAC
The DNA here is from genome assembly GCA_963648925.1 of Hallerella sp. Classification (GTDB taxonomy): domain Bacteria; phylum Bacillota_I; class Bacilli_A; order RFN20; family CAG-826; genus UBA4951. The sequence continues at coordinate 100,651 of CAVJFO010000002.1, read as the reverse complement.
AAACCAATGTCCAAAAAGTCATAAAACGATTCTCCTTTTTCGGTTATTTTCGCGTTTATTTCGTTTAAAAATTGCAAACAAATAATCGTTAAAAAGTTATTGTTTGAATCTGGAAATTTGATTAATTGTGACTCCTTAAGAATCAAACTTTTCGTCTCTTCGACGAGTGTTACTCGGGCCTTAACCAAATTAGTGTACAAAATATGGTTTTTTGAAGTGACTTTTTTTACTCCTCTAGCACGAAAACTATTAATTCCTTCACGTGAGAGAAAGGTGATTATGCAATCGTTTTCTTTATAATCGGAAACACGAATAACATAACCTTCTAAATTAACACTCTTCCCCTTCGTCATCGTTTCTTCCATACCCTAGTTTGGCTAATTTTCTAGTATCATTTCTCCAACCAGGAAGGCATTCTACTTCGGTATAAAGGGTGACGTGTTTGTTCCACATGGACTCAAGATTTCTTCTAGCCGTCATGGAAACCTTTTTTATCATTTCACCGTTTCTTCCGATGATTATTGGCTTTTGCGTGTCTTTTTCACAAACAATAACGGCTTTTATTGTTACCTTATCTTTGCTATCTTTGAATGATTTTATCAATATCGCGCATTCATGAGGAATTTCTTGCTTCAAAAAATGGAGTAACTCTTCTCTAATAACTTCTTTCGCCATGAAAGAGGGATCTTTATCCGTATAAACGTCTTCTGGATAATACGGTAGACCTTCAGAAAGGTGGGTCTTTATCAAAGCCTTCAAATCTTTCAAACCGAAATTAGTCAAGGCGGATATTTCAATTTGCTCATACGATGGGAATTTTTCTTTATAATGGTTTTTTAAAGTTTCCATTTCATCCGCTCTAGCTAAATCTATTTTATTGAAAACTACAATAACGGGAGCGTCAGTCTTAATAGACGAAAGCAAAGAATCATCTGCCGAAAAATCTTTTACATATGAATCGACTAAGTATAGGACAACATCAACATCAGAAAGGCTCTTTCTTGCTGAGCGATACATTTGTTTATAAAGCGATTCTTCGCCTTCAAAAAGCCCTGGTGTATCAATAAATACTATTTGGGCCTCTTTTTCATTGTATACACCGATAATATCATCTCTTGTCGTTTGAGATTTTGGTGTTACTATCGAGACTTTTTTAGATAAAATAGCATTCAATAATGTTGATTTACCAACATTTGGTTTTCCCAAAATTGTACAAAAACCACATTTCATTTCCCCATATCCTCCTTTTCAAAAGCGTACGGCAATAGTTCTTTGGCATTAGTTATTTTTAAATCGCCCGTTAAATTTGATAAATAAATAGGGGCATCAGAAGGGAAAAGTTCCGAAATGGCTTGCCTACACATACCGCACGGAGAACAAGCGCGCGGAGAATCAGCCACGATTGCCAAAGCTGCGAAATCATCTTTTCTCTTTCCATGCATCATCGCATTATAAATGGCGTTTCTTTCGGCACACATCGAGACTGGGTATGAAGAATTTTCAACATTAGCGCCTAGAAAATATTCCCCGTCTTTTGTTACTATTGCAGCGCCAACCTTAAATTTAGAATAAGGCGAATACGATAACTCTCTTGCTTTTATGGCTAATTTTATAAGTTCGTCTTTATTTATCATCTTTTGACGACTCCTCTAATATCTTGTCTTGGAGTGGGAACATAATCGCTTCGTCTTCTGGTTTCATGTGATCATATCCTAAAAGATGCAATAAACCATGAACAAATAAGAAAGAAAGTTCTCTTTCAATTGAATTTCCGATTTGCTCGGCTTGTCTTTTTGCCTGAGGCAAGCAAATGAGAATTTCTCCAAGCATTCTTGGAACTTCAGGATTCAAAATAACATCAGCTGGATCCTTATCGTCATTGAAGGCGAAACTGATCACGTCCGTTACTCTGTCGACGTTTCGATAATCTCTATTTATTTGGTGAATAGTGTCATCATCCACTAAAGAAACGTCGATTTCGTAATTGGTTTTTACATCTAGCATTTTGAACGTTGTTGAAGCTAAGTGATTGTAACGTTCATCTAACCAATCATATTCTTCCCCAAAGGGGTTTGTAAAATCTACTACCATATACTATAAATTTATCACATTTAGGGCTTTAATTGGTCTTTAATTTATTCATTATAGAAATATTCGTAAAAATATAACTTTTCTCTCTCGTTTTCCTCTTTCGCCAAAAGATGTTCGAACATCTTTTTGAAAGCTTGTCCAATCGCATAAAGCCCGCCCAAATGAAGTAAATAGTAATTCAACGTTATGTTTTCGGCATTTGATAAAGGCATCAACGCTAACATAATAACGACTAATAAATAGATAATTTTCTCATAATTCATTATCTTTCCTAAACGATAGCTTTCGTTGTTGATTGATTTTAAAGCGTTTAAAACGCTTTTTTCGTCCTTCTTTCCATCTAAAAGTTCAGATTCTGCTTTTTCCAATTCATCTTTATTTAATTTTATTTTTTTCTCGGAAAGGATGGTCGAGAGAAACAAATAAAGGAATAGGGCCGCAGAAGGTATCAAAAATATTACATTATTAATGGAAAACAAAATAACCGTTGCTAACGCGAAAATAAGTGAACTTACCAACGTTAAAGTGTCAGAATACAAGACTTTCTTTAAAGCGCAATAGTGAGAATACCGTTCTCTTAAATATTTTCTGTTTTGCGGTATTTTTTGAATCCATCGATCGTCAAATTTTCTCATTGAATGTATGGTTAAAGATCTTGTTAGGACTTCAAATATGCCATATAACGCCAAAAGTCCTATCGATATTAAATAATTTGAATCATTTTGCATGAAATAAAATGATCCGAATAAAGCGACGCAAGATAAAAGATTCATTAATATCGGGATTAATACTGCTTTCCCCTGTCTTATTTTTGGTTTCTTATAAGGGGCTTTTTTCCTATTAAAAATCTCTATTGTTCCAGAAACAAGCGTCCATTTTTCCTTGATGGTTTCAATGTCTATCCAGCTTGGACCGCTTTCTGGATCATAAATTAAAAATTGCTTTTTGTTCCTTTTTGGCGAATAAACCATATGGTCGTTTTCGCCCTCTTTCAGCAATAAAAGGCAAGGGAAGGACAATGCTTCGTAAATACATTCTTTGCTGTTGGCTTTTGAAAAAGTTAGTTTTCCTCCTTCTTTCGCAATAAATTCCTGTAACTCCTTCAAATTGTAGGGCGGATGTGTATCGAGGCGCATATATTTGTAATTTTTGTCGCCTGTTGCCTCAATCATTGCCATCCTAAGACATGCTAAGGCGCATCCTTTTTTGCTTTCTTGGTAAATAAATTGTCTCATCACTTATTAATAGACATATTTTTTCAAAGTGAGACAAAAAAATAAAAAAATCCTCGAATTTATCGAGGATAATTTTTACCACTTTTTACGACGGGCCATCTCAGACTTCATTTTACGTTTTAATGAAGTTGGATAGAAGCATTCTCTCTTACGTGTTTCGAGAAGAATACCGCTCTTATTAACGTTTCTTTTCCAACGACGAACTGCATCGTCAAGATTTTCGCCTTCGCGAACTACTACTTTAACAGACATGGATTTCACCTTCTTTCCACAACGTCATTAATTTTATACGAAATGCTGCGTTTTTCAATAAAAAAGATAAGTTTGTTAAGTTTTCCATCACTTATTAATTCAGGAAATCAAAAATTTAATTATTTCTTTTCTTTTTATAAGAAGAAAGACACTCTTCGTAAGCGATTTTGAGCTGATCTCCTATTTTATCTAATGACCTTTCTTTAGCGACTTCATAACCGTTATCCAAAATAGTCGCATTTTCGCCATTTTTTAGAAGATATGAAATTTTATCGATAAAATCTTTGTTGTTTTTGCAAAAATGGGCATTCACCCCATCCTCTAACCATGGTTTATAAACATCAATGTCCCTAAGAACCAATGGGCATTTTGAAGCAAGTGCTTCCAAGACGACTATCCCCTCCGTTTCTTCATATGAAGGGAAGAAAAGGCAGGTGGCGGTTTGTAATGCTCCATGTATTAATTTGCCTTTAACGTATCCAGGCATAATAACGTTATTTGGCTTATTTTTCATGACTTTCAGCATTTTAGATGAAGTTAGTATTTTCGCTAAATGCCCAAACCAGAAGAACTTTATATTCGGAAAGGAACGAGCAACTTCAATAAAATCATGAAGACCCTTTCTTTCGAATGGGAAGCCGATGCCAATAACGAATTTTTCGTCTTCAGCAAGATTAAAAGTCTCTCTAAAAGCTTTTTGAGCATCTACATCTTCTTTATATTCATTCAAATCAATGCCATTAGAAATAGCTACGACCTTTCGATTAAAACCATAGCCTTCTATAAGCTTTTTCGAATAAGGCGTAGGCGTGATAATCATATCGGCACGTGAATACATGTATTTAATTTGGCAGTCGAAAATTGGCTCTATAAGTTTCCAGCATCTAAAAGAGTTGCGAAAATCTTCATATGTAGAGTGTCCATGAACTATCACAGGAATGCCTATTTTATGGCATTTATTCAAAACTTTATGAGATTTAGCCCACAAAGTGTTAATATGAGCGATTTCATAGCCTTTTTCTTTAGGGTCGCAAGTAAAATCGATGCCAGCCTTTTTTAAGGCGCTCATTTGATGATTTCTTGCTCGACCGATACCGGAAGTTTTAATCCCTTCGGCATCTTCGAAATATAATAATGATTTCATCATTTGCTCTCTTTGATGATCTCAACGGAATGGGAACAGCCAATACGGTTAGCGCCCGCTTCAACCATTTTGTTAAAATCATCTAACGTATGGATGCCACCAGCTGCTTTAACCCCCAATTCGCTTCCAACAGTTTCGCGCATTATTTTTACATCTTCTGCAACTGCTCCGCCTTTTCCAAAACCGGTTGAAGTCTTAACGAAATCGGCTCCTGCTTCTTTAGCCAAAGATGATGCGATAGCGATTTCCTCTTTCGTTAGATAGCAACACTCAAGGATTGTTTTAAGTGTTTTTCCAGAACATGCAACTTTGATTTCATGAATCTCGTTTTTAACATATTCATAATCTTTGTCTTTTAAGGCGGCCACGTTTATTACCATATCAATTTCATCGGCTCCCTTTTTAACGGCGTCAGCGGTTTCAAAAACTTTAGCTTCTGTCGTCATTTGCCCCAAAGGAAAGCCAATAACCGTGCAAACTTTTACATCGCTCCCTTTTAACGCTTCCTTTGCTACGCCAATATAATAAGGATTAACGCATACGCTCATAAAATCGTATTCTTTAGCTTCGGAACAAAGCTTAATAATCGCCTCTTTTGAAGCATTTGCGGCCAATAACGTGTGATCGAAATATTTATTCATTTTCATAAAATTACCTTCTCTTTATATTTTACATAAAATAAGGAAAAAGAAAAAGCGCACTAGGCGCTTATCTTCAAAATTTTAGAAATTAGTTTTTGCTATCGACTTTGATAACTTCTTTTCCATCATAATATCCGCATTCTGGGCAAACTTTATGTGGCTTAATCATTGCGTTGCAATGTGGGCAAGCAACTAATGTTGGATATTTTAAATAGAAATGGGTTCTTCTTAATCTTTTTCTTGTTTTCGAAGTTCTTCTTTGTGGTACTGCCATAATCTCTCATCTCCTTTGCAAAAGCCGGAATATTATAGATTATGCGATTGATCCTTCAATCTAAATTTAGACAATGTCAAAATTATTAGAATTTCATTCGATAAACACTAATGTTTTATCAATCAGCAGCAACGTCTTTTGAGTAAATGATTTTCTTAATAGAACCACGAATATTATCTAAAGATGGCACCTTAACCAAAAGGAAATTAGATGTATGGCCATAAGCTAAATGTTCTATTTCGTTATATTCTTCGAAGAGGACTTCTAGTTCTTTTCCGTAAAATCTTTCTCTATATTTTTCTCTTAATTCATTAGAAACTTCAATTAATGATTGGTTCCTAGACTTTTTAATATTCACTGGGAGGTCGTTTAAGGCATAAGCAAACGTTCCTTTTCTTGGGGAATAAGGAAAACAGTGAATTTCGGAGAGTTCGCATTTTCTAGAGAAAGCGACGCTTTCAGAAAATTCTTCTTCACTTTCCCCAGGGAAGCCTGAAATCATATCCGTTGTAATAGCTATATCTGGGCGAATTTCCCTGATTTTCATTAGC
>CAVJFO010000002.1:0-93949 GCA_963648925.1 Hallerella sp. | reverse complement strand
CCTTAAAACGTTCAACTAATTCAATGATGTCTTTTCTATGTGATGTTCCCACGACTATATCGGCTCCAATGTTTGAAGCCTCAAGAAAGTTCTTTTGAGAATAGCATCCCATAACAACAAGTATCGCATTTGGAGCTAGGCGACGAAATTTTCTTATATGCTGACGCGATTTTTGATCGGCTGTTGATGTGACGGAGCAGGTATTAACAACTATAAGATCGGCATTTTCAGGAGTTTGAGATTCAAAATTGTTCATTTTAACCAATTCTTCTCTAAGCAAATCATTTTCATAAGAATTCACTTTGCAGCCAAGCGAGAATAGGTAAAAATTCATATTAATCGTCCTTTCAAAATGGATTTATCGGTTTTTTTAGATGTGTAAATGCGGATTTTATCCGCTAAATTCTTCGATATAAGCTCATTTTTTTCTAATTCTTGAATTAACTTGTCGCGGTCATTGTTAAAATAAGCGTCCACAACCGTTTCGATTCTTGAAGTCAAATGAGTAAGCGTTTGGTGTTTTAAATACTTATCAAAGAGGCAAATTTTAGCATCGAGCCTGCCCTCGTCGTTAACGAAATAAATGCTTCTTGCGTCATAATCGTACAAAGCCGCGCATTCGGAATTTTTTTTGATCAAAACCAGATTAGTGAAATAAGAAATAAAGATGTCATAACCGTAATAATCAAACGGGTCGATTAAAATTGATTCGTAAAATTTGAATACGTTTTTGTATGGTGCCTCGCCAAGACGAGCGAAATTCTTTGAATATATCGAAGATACCGCAAATGGAAAGACAGGAACGTAGATTTTTTCTTCTTTAAAATTAAAATAAGGCAGAGAAAGCAGGCAATTTTTCATGTATTTCTCTAAATTCTCCTCACTATAGCCGCCTTTTTTGGTAAATTGTCTATAGGCCTTTTCTATCTTCTCCTTGTTTTCAAGAGAACGTAAAACGATATTTTCTCTAACAACCCCGAATGAATCGACCGGATTTGCTAAATATTGGAAACTTTCTAGTCCATTCAAACGATATGAATTTTCATTATAATATATCTGTTCTTGAGATTGCGAAAATGCCGTAGACGCTTGATTTTTAGCCAATAATTCGTATAAATTCATTTCTCTTCCTCAAGCATCGAGAAGACACTCGCTAGATATATTGAAGCGGTCTCTGCACGGAGTATTCTTTTTCCTAAAGAAAGATAGGTAAAACCTTTCTCTTTTGCTAATTCCGCTTCTTTTAGCGAAAATCCGCCTTCGGGGCCAACTAAACAAAGTGTTGAACTGCCCTTGGCAATGCTTCCAAATTCTTTTGGCAAATTAAAAGAGTCACTCGAAACGTTCTCATACGCTAGATAACGTTTGTCGGCTTCATATTCCAAAACTTGTTTGTAATCAAAAATCGGCAAAACTTCAGGAATTGCGAGACGTTTTGATTGGCTAGACGCACCAGAAACTATCTTTTTGAACCTCTCTAGTCTTTTTTCTCTTTCTTTTTGATCAAGGCGAATTATCGTCCTTTCAGAAATAAAGGGAATAAATTTGCTAACGCCAAGTTCAGTTCCTTTCATCAAAACAAGTTCGTCATGCCCACCTTTAAGCAAGGAAAAAGCCAATATAAGTTCGCAATTAAGCTCTGTTGGTCTATCTTTTTTTTCAACGATCTTCAATTCCAAAGGTGACACACTTACCACTTCCGCTATATAAAGTTCGTCATGATCGACTATTTCTGCTTTTGTGCCTATTTTAGCTCGCATGACATTCAAAAGATGATGGGAGTCATCTTTTGAAAGATGAACATTATCCCCATTAATTTGTGCGAAAAAACGTTCCATTTTTATTTTAAAAGTTCACCATTTGCATCCATTAAAGAATCATCTTTGAAATAATGGATTGAATTCAAAACGAAAAAAAGGAAGACTAAAGCGAATGGAATTAAGTAAGCAAACACATTTTTCAACGGTTCAACTAAAAAGAAAAGCGCGCTTCCAGCTCCAGCGATTATAAGTAAACTTAAAAGAAGATCGATAATACCTTTTTTAATATATCCAAGATAAAAGTTATGAATTCCTAAATACCCAAGTAATAAGCATAAAAAGCCAGTTGTTTTACGGGATTTTGATTTATAAAGTTCTTCACCGGAATGCATGCTGTTTATGAAACCGGTAACATCTTTTGTGACGTAATTATCTTCTATTGGATTCTCCGTCCCACAATATGGGCAGATATCTTTATCAAATTTTTGTATAGTTCTATGACAGTTCTTGCAGATTGGCATAATAAATACACCCCTCTAAATACTACATTTAAATGTGTTTTTTTTAAAGAAAAATCACCCTTTTCGGGTGATAAATTCTTTAGCGTTTCTTCCACCAAGATTTTTTCTTGTTTTTTTCTTCAACTTGGAATTGCTGTAACAAGTCTTTTTGTGTCTTGTTAAGATCCGTTGGAGTGTGAATCTTAATATGAAGATAATGATCGCCTGGTTTTTGAGTACGAAGGTCCTTGATTCCTTTTCCTTTGAGCTTCAAAATGGCTTCAGGTTGAGTTCCGGAAGGAATTTCAACGGTGACCGGTCCATAAACCGTGTCTACATCGACATTTGTGCCAAGTGCCGCATCGGCAAAGCCTAAATCAAGATTTGTGTGAATGTCATTTCCCTCGCGGATAAATTTATCATCTTGGGCAATTTTGATTTCGACATACAAATCGCCGTTTGGCCCTCCAGCGACCCCTCTTTCGCCCTTGCCCTTAACGCGGATTTGTTGTCCGGCGTTAATGCCAGCTGGAATATTGACTTCGATGTTTTTGCGAACTTTATGATATCCTTCGCCGTTACAAGAGGAGCATTTATTGCGAATCACTTTGCCTGTTCCGCGGCAATTCGGACATACCTGGGAACTTTGGGAGACACCGAAGATTGTTTGAACAGTTTTGCTTATGTAGCCAGTTCCATGACATTGAGGGCAACTTGTTATATCAGCATCGCTTCTAGCGCCAGTTCCATGACAGTTTTCACATGGTTCATCGTAAGTTAATGGAATGCTTATTTTTGTGCCGTTTATAGCATCCATGAAGTTGATTTTTACGCTATATAACGTGTCATTTCCTTTTTGAGGACCGCTTTGAGCTTGGCTTCTTCTTCTAGAACCACCGCCGAAAAATGAGTTAAACAAATCGTTTAGATCTCCAAATCCTTCAGCTGAGAAACCGGCACCCTCAAAAGGATTGCCGCTTCCGCCAGTTGATCCGCCTTGGTTGAATGCCGCAAAGCCATATTGGTCATAGGCTGCGCGTTTTTGATCGTCGGAAAGGACATCATAAGCTTCTTGGACTTCTTCGAATTTTTTTGGAGCGTCAGCATCGTGGTTGATGTCAGGGTGATATTTTTTCGCTAATTTACGGTAAGCAGATTTAATTTCTTCTTTACTTGCGCCTTTATTAACGCCTAAGACCTCATAATAATCTTTCTTTTCTTCAGCCATTTTCTTCTCCTTTCCAAAAAATTAGATATAGAGGCGCCTTTTGAGCGCCTCTAGTTAAATTATCGAGAATTAAGCTTTTTTATCGGTGAAATCTGCATCAACTACATCTTGATCATTGGAATCGTTATTTGATGCGTTTCCTGAATTTTGATTTTGAGAAGCTTGTTGTTGATAAGCGCTTGCGGCATTTGCTGCATCTTCAAGTTTTCCAACAATCTCTCTGAGTTTGTCGATATTATCGTTTTGAATGGCGGCTTGAGCATCATCGCGAATCTTGATTAATTCGTTCTTTTGTTCTTCAGAAAGCTGACTGCCTTTTTCAACAAGTGTTTGATTGATTTGATCGACGTATGTTTGGGCTTTATTCTTTACTTCGATATCACCTTTTCTCTTTTCGTCTGCGGCTTTGTTCTCTTCGGCTTCTTTTACCATGCGGTCGATATCTTCTTTAGATAGACCATTGGATCCAGAGATTGTGATATCTTGGGCTTTTTGAGTGTCAAGATCTTTTGCGGAAACTTTAACGATGCCGTTGACGTCGATTGAGAATGTAACTTCGATTCTTGGTTGTCCACGACGTGCTGGTTTGATGCCATCAAGTGCGAAATGTCCGAGAAGTTTGTTATCGTGAGCCATTTGTCTTTCGCCTTGGTAAACCATGATATCAACAGATGGTTGATTATCTTGCGCAGTAGAGAAGACTTGGCTCTTTGTCGTAGGAATTGTCGTATTTCTTGGAATAAGAGGCGTCATGATTCCGCCAAGAGTTTCAATGCCCAATGTTAATGGAGTAACATCAAGTAAGACGACGTCTTTAACATCACCTGCGATAATTCCGCCTTGAATTGCGGCACCGATAGAAACGGCTTCATCAGGGTTGATGGACATATTGATCTTCTTGCCAGTAACCTTTGTGACCATTTCTTGAACGGCTGGCATACGTGTCGAACCACCGATCATAAGAACTTCTGTAATGTCATTATAGGTGAGTCCAGCGTCAGAGAGAGCTTTCTCCATAGGTTTTTTGCAACGTTCGAGCAAACCTTTTGTCAAATCTTGGAATTTGGCTCTTGTCAATTTGCCTTCGTAGGAAATAGGTCCGGTTGAACCCATTCCAATAAATGGAAGGGAAATAGTTGTTTCTAAGCTGCTAGAAAGTTCGATTTTAGCTTTTTCAGCTGCATCAAGGAAACGTTGTTGAGCCATTTTATCGGTAAGGTCAACGCCTGTTTCGATTTGAATTTGAGCATGAATCCAATCAGCGATCGCCTTATCCCAGTCATCGCCACCTAGTTCAACATCACCATTTGTTGATAAAACTTGGAACGTTCCGTCACCGATTTCAAGGATCGAAACATCCAACGTTCCACCACCAAGGTCGAATACTAAGACTGTTCCGCTCTTATCGGAGTCGATGCCAAAGGCTAAACATGAAGCTGTAGGTTCGTTGATGATACGAACGACATCTAATCCTGCGATGGTACCCGCATCTTTAGTTGCTTGTCTTTGAGCATCATTGAAGTAAGCTGGAACGGTAATGACGGCCTTTTTAACCTCTTGTCCGATATTCTTTTCGGCATAAGATTTCATATAAGAGAGAACCTTAGCTGAAATTTCTTGTGGGGTGAATTGCTTATTAAGGCAACCAATATTGAATTTATAATCTTGTCCAATCTTACGTTTTGCTGAGCGAACCGTATCAGGATTGGTGATCATTTGTCTTTTTGCTGCGTTTCCAACAATTTCTTCGCCACTTGCTTTAAAAGCGACGACGGATGGGGTTGTATTTGTTCCTTCTGGATTTGGGATTACTTTAACCTTTCCATCAGCTTGCAAATAGCTGATAACTGAGTTTGTAGTACCTAAGTCAATACCAACGATTAATTCTTTTGCCATAATTATTTATCTCCTTAAGCTTCTTGAGCTTTATTTGATTCGGCTGAATCATTGTTTTCTTTCGTTTCGACCTTCTTTTTATAAACCTTCACGTTAGCTGGTCGAATAAGTTTTTCGTGAAGTTTGTAACCTTTCGAGAAGACGAAGGCAACTTTGCCATCGTTATTTTCATCCCCGTCAACCACATCTACCGCATTCATTTTTGAAGCGTCAAATTCATCTCCGATTTTCGGAAGAATTTCACTGACTCCTTCCGCATCAAGACAATTTTGGATTTGATTGTAGATATAAGTGAATCCTTGTTGATAGTTTTTAGCTTCTGGGGTATTTGTTTGAGCGTTAAGCGCTAGATAGAAACCATCAAGTGCCGGAAGAAGATTTTCTAAGAATCCTTCGGAACGATATCTAAGAGCGTTTCGATGATCTTCTTCTAGGCTTTTGCGAAGATTTTGAACATCGGCAAGCTCCATATAATATTTATTTTTCCAATCAAAGGCTTCCGCTTCAGCTTTTTTGACTTTTTCTTCTAACTCTTCGACGGAAGGTTTCTTTTCATGCTTCATTTCTTGCTCGCTTTCTTGCTTTTCTGAGCATTCGTTTTTTTCGTTTTCGTTTCTTTCTTGCATTCTTCATCATCCTTTCTGTCGTATGATCCGAAATATTGTTCTAATTGTTCGGCGAAATATTCAAGAGTCGTAACTACTTTGTCATAGTTCATTCTCGAAGGACCAACCAAGGAGAGCTTTGCGCCTTTTTCTCCAGGGACGTCAATTTCGGCTGAAACTAGGGCCAATTGGTCAGTTAATTTATCTGAATTTCCTGAGCCAATCGTGATAGTTATGCCGTTTTTGGTCTCACCTCTTTCGATGACTTTGCTAACGCCAGATGGATCTTCAATGAATTTCAGCAATTCTCTGATTTTCTTAGCGTCATTTGCAAATTCCGGTTGATTAAGGAGTTTTTCTTTTCCGTAGAACTCCATTCTAGAGGTTGCAAAGGAAGAGAAAATTCCAAATATTGCCTGATAAATCAATTCTTGACCAACGACATAATCCGTTAATGCCGGTTTCATGGCTTCCATTTTAGGGATAACTTCCGAAACCGAAGTGCCAGATAGTCGATCGTTTAACAGTTTTATCGTTTTGGCTACATCGTTAGGGTCAATATTCTCCTCAAAAACGAAATTTTTTGATTCAACGTGGCCTTTATCCGTCAAGAATATAGCCGTCGCCGTATTAGAGGCAATTGGAGTTAATTGAATGGAAACGAGATGTTCTTCTTCGAGAGCGTTTCCAACAATAACGGAAGTAAGGTTGGTCATTTGCGAGAGAATCTCGCAGCTTTCCTTAATTATTTCCTCTACCGATTTGCTTCTTTCGGATAGCACCATTTGAAGAGCGCTTTTTGCTCTATCGTCAACGCTTCCGGTTCTTAGATTATCAACATAATATTGATAGCCTTTCTCGGAAGGAACTCTTCCGGCGGAAGTGTGCGGTTTTTCAAGAAATCCATCAACCTCTAAAGCGTTCATCTCATTGCGGATTGTGGCAGTGGAAACTTCAAGATTATACGCTTCTTGCAAAGTTTTAGAGCCAACAGGTTGGGCAGTTTTGATGAAATATTCAACTATGAGCTTTAAAATTTCATCTCTTCTTGTCATAACCTTCTCCTTTTAGCACTCACACCTTCTTGGTGCTACACTAATTATATGTAGAGTTTTAGCACTGTCAATAGTTTAGTGCTAAATTCGTCAAAAAAGTTCGAGAAGAACTCTATCTAATAGCAATATTCCAGTATTTGTCGGATAAATTGAATCTTCGGTTTCTTGCAAAAGACCATTCTTTTTCAATTTGCATAATTGGTTTTTGTATTTATTTTCGAAGGAGAATCCAAAACGTTTTTCAAAGTCGTTTTTCAAAAAACCCTTCGCTAATCTTAAATTGGTCAAAAAATAGTCTTCCAAAGCCGATTCAAGCGTGAGCTTCTCCTTTTCGTGAACGTAATTCCCTGATAAATATTCCTTTAACGACCTAGTATTGGTGTATCGCGCATTATCTAAATATCCAGATGCGCCAAGCCCAACCCCATAATATTCTTCGTCATGCCAATAAGTTAAGTTATGATTTGAATATTGGCCATTTTTGGCAAAATTGCTTACTTCGTAACGTTCGTATCCTGCCTCTAAAAGCTTGGATAAAATCAGTTCGTACATCGTTGCAGAGATATCGTCATCCATTTCCTTATATCCTTTATTATAAAAGGACGTTCCAGGCGAGACGGTAAGGGAATATGAGGATAAATGAGGAACGTCTAAGGAAAGTAAGGCGTCTATGTCTTTTTCTAAATCCTGAATTGTTTCGTTTGGCAAGGCATAAATCAAATCTACAGATATATTCTTAATTCCATTCTTTTTTGCGATATTTACTACATTTTTGGCATCTTCGAACGAATGTTTTCTGCCCATAAGGCGCAAAAAAGCATCATTAGAGGATTCTAATCCGATTGAAAGTCTATTTACTCCCTCTTTTTTAAGGATGCGGATTTTTTCTTCATTGAGCGTCTCGGGGTTTGCTTCAATCGTAAATTCCCCTCCCTCTGCTAAGAAAGGATGTAAGTAAGACAATAATTCTCTTAGCAAATCATTAGGAAGGCAGGTTGGAGTTCCTCCGCCTACGTATATGGTTTTTAGCTTGTTATTTATTTTGTATTGTTCTATTTCCTTTTTTAATTCATTTACATATGAAAAAGCCCATTTTTCATCATAGAGGACTTTAGCAAAGTCGCAATAAGCGCAAATATGGGCACAAAATGGTATGTGAACGTATAAAGAATTAGCCACGATTATTTATCGTTTCCGTCGTTTTTGGAATATTCTTCCATTTCTTTGATGGTTTTTTCGTCTTCAATAGGCTTGATCATTCTATCGAGTTCTTCTTGGAGAGCTTCTTCTTCGGTTGGTTTTCCGTCTTTTTTCGCTCTTCTTTCTTTAGCTTCTTTGTATTCTTGCTCGTTTAGCTCTTGAGTTAAGCGCGAAACTTCTTCTTCGGCTATTTCTTTATCTGTTTTAGGCTTTTCTTCGCTTTTAAATGGTTTTGCGTATTTTCTAACCAAGAATACGCCTCCTGCAATTAAACCAAAGAATACGACGATGATGATAGGGAATAGCCAAGCTGGCACTCCGTCTAATAATAAAATTGAATAATGCATATTTATTTTCCTTTCTTTACTGGGGTGTAAACGAATTTGTTTTTGAATTGAAGTTTTTCGTAATATCCTTCTGAGGCCAACTTATCCATTGAGGTACGTGCGGTCTCATAAACGCACGAAGCGTATTTTTTATACTGCTGAATGGTGTAATATCTTCCAGGCGTATTGTGATTTGCTAGGAATACCGCTTGTTTTTTGTTAAGTTCGATATTCGTTTCAAGCAAATACTTCACGTAAGCTTTGATTTCTGCTTTTGATAATCCTTCTTCTAAGGCACCTCCTTGAGAATTATCCTTAGGAATGGCCTGTATTTGTTGAATTTTAGGCTTCGGTTGAATTAAATCTGAATTATCCTCTTTGTTTGCAAATGTTTCAGGTTCGCGCTTTTCTTCAATATTTTCGTGAGGGGCCGTTTCAACCGGTTCTTTTTCTTCGATTATCGGAGTTGTTGTTTCGCTTTCCTGTTCGATTTCTTCTTTTGTTTCAGTCGGAGCTTTCTCTTCGACTTCTTCAAGGAAAGATAATTGCGTAGGTTCAATTGTTTTTTCTATATGTTCTTCGGTTTTAGGCGTTTCAACGCTTTTGTTCTCTTCTTCGCTAAGAATTGAGAACTCCTGTTTATATTTGATTGAGCGCACTTCGTTGAGTTTGCCTCTTATTCCTTCCATATAGCCTTCAAAAATCTTCATTGCCTCAAAGACGACATAAGTCATATCGCAAGAGGCTTTCGATTCTTTATAAGCGTTGGAAGAATAAAAGGAGTCTAGGAGCAATTCTTCAAACGGCAAAAAGAAGGTATCAGAAAAACGATTTGAATTTGCGAAAGTTTCCTTGCCAAGCAATGCCGAAACTAAAGAATTTCTTTCGCTAAAAGGCTTGATGTAATCGAGATAAAGCGTAGCTATTACTGCTTTTGCAAAAGCAGGGGATTTGTATTGGTTATTCTTATCTCCAAGGTAATCCATCAATCTTTCGACGGTTGGATCTATCAAATCAAATGGCGCATAAGGATAATCTGGATTTGTTCTGTACTGGAGCATTTTCACTCGGTTATCAAAGTCTTTTTGACGGTAAAACTCCATCAATTCTCCACTAACAACCTTTTGCAAAGCGTTTCCTAAAAAATCTTCATTTGGATAATCAGGCGTTTGGTTAAGATATGAATCTATTGCCGATAAATAATTAATTACCGGTCTATGGTTAGCAACATTTTCACTATATAAAGACTTGAGTAACATCGATATAGAAGAATCATTAATCGTTGATTTTTCGAGAATAGCGGCCTTTTTTAGCAAAGGGGTAAGCAAAACTTCACGAGCTTCCTTTGGGTGTTCCAATCTTACATTCCTAACGAATGTTAAAAAATCAGTTACTGACTTCTCGAAATTATTGATTCTAGCAAGCACCCCTTCGGTTAAAACCAAATAGTATTTTTTGCCTTTGATTTTTCCGAAAGGAAGGATTTCCGAATGTTGTTCTCTATATTTTAAAATTTCCGTCCAAAAAATATCGACGTTAAAAATATGCAAAGCGTTTGCCACGTCTTTCTGCGTCGCATAAATCTCATCAGTAAATTTTATGGCATTATCATTTGCTTTCATATTATATGAACATTATAAAAAGTCTTAAGAATCAAAGCAACTAGAAAACTACTAATCTAAAAAGTTAATCAACTAATTTTTCTCGTTGTCATCTAAAGAAAGAACGGCCATGAACGCTTCTTGTGGAACTTCGACAGAACCTATTTGCTTCATGCGTTTTTTTCCTTCTTTTTGTTTTTCAAGGAGTTTTTTCTTTCTAGAAATATCTCCGCCGTAACATTTAGCCAAAACATCTTTTCTAACCGATTTAATCGTGCTTCTAGCAACAATTTTGCCACCTATGGCAGCTTGTACAGGAACTTCAAATTGTTGCTTAGGGATAATTTCTTTTAGGCGTGAAACAATCCTGATTCCGCGTTCATAAGCAAACGGGCGATAAACAATGCAAGATAAAGCGTCAATCTTGTCACCGTTTAACAAAATATCCATCTTTGCTAACTCACTAACGTGATAGCCTTCGATTTGATAGTCAAGAGAAGCATATCCTTTAGAAATAGATTTCAATTTATCGAAAAAGTTGAAGATAATTTCGCTTAATGGCAAGGAATATTTCACAATTTGACGAGTATCATCGAAGAAAACTAAATCTTTGTATACCCCTCTTCTTTCTTGGCATAATTGCATAATTGGGCCGACAAATTCTTTTGGCGTCATTATTTCGGCATCAACAAAAGGCTCTTCAATTGATTTAATTTTTGATGCATCAGGCATTTCTGATGGATTATCAATCATTTTCGAGGTTCCATCGGATAAATTTATGCGATATTTAACCGATGGGGCGGTTAAAATGAGATTTAGGTTATACTCTCTTTCTAACCTTTCTTGGATGACGTCCATATGAAGCAAGCCTAAAAAACCAACGCGGAAGCCAAAACCGAGGGCTTCAGAGGATTCAGGCTCATAAGTTAATGAAGAATCGTTTAACGATAATTTCGCTAAAGCCTCTTTTAAATCGTTATATTTTTGGGAATCAACAGGATAAAGTCCGCAGTAAACCATCGGATTTATCTTACGATATCCAGGGAGAGGAGTCTTCGCTGGATTACTTGCCAAAGTAACGGTTTCACCAGGGAAAACGTCTTTGATGTCTTTTATTGTTGCGCATAAATAGCCAACTTCTCCCGCATCAAGTTCGTTAACTGGCAAATCTTTAGGGGTTCTAATCCCCAATTCCGTGACAGTGTATTTCTTGTTTGATTGTATTAAAAGAATCTCGTCCCCTATACGAACTTTGCCTTCCTTTATACGCAATAAAACGACTACGCCTCGATATGAATCATAGTAGGAATCGAAAATTAAGGCCTTTAAAGGACTGTTTGGATCACCATCAGGCGGTGGGACCAATTCAACGACCTTTTCAAGCATTTCCGGCACTCCTTGGCCTGTCTTTGCGGAAACTAAGCAAATATCGCTAGTTGATAAGCCTAGTTTTTCCTCGATTTCCTTTTCGGCGTTTGGAACATCGGAGCTTGGCAAATCAATTTTGTTGATAACCGGAAGAATCATCAAATCATTGTCAATCGCCAAATACGCATTTGCTAAGGTTTGAGCTTGAACGCCCTGAGTGGCATCCACTAAAAGCAAAGCGCCTTCGCAAGCGGCTAAGGAACGTGAAACTTCATACGTGAAATCTACGTGCCCTGGAGTATCAATCAAGTTAAAAATGTAGTCCTCACCGTTCTTTGATTTATAAGTTACGGTAACGGCATTTAGCTTAATTGTGATGCCTCTTTCTTGTTCTAAAGGCATGCTATCAAGCATTTGTTCGGACAAATTACGTTTGTCTACTGCCCCAGTTTCTTCAAGGATTCGATCGCAAAGCGTTGATTTTCCATGATCAATATGGGCTATTACTGAGAAATTTCTAATGTGTGACTTATCAAATGGCATATACTCTTGAATTATAAGTTATTTTTCTTTTTTTCGATAGAATGAAGATAAAGAATTGGCAATATCTTCTTTCGATGTGACGATTTCATAATTGCTCCACGATCTAGAAAATAGAGCTTTATATTCTTGGTTGGTATATCTTTCATCGATTAGAAGGGCACTTCCGACATCCTTTTCCGAGCGTATCAAACGCCCAACGGCCTGGGCTATTTTGTTCATTCCGGGATTTATATAAGCGTACTTAAAGCCTTGGCCGTTTTTCTCGTCGTAGTAATCCTTTAGCAAATCTATTTCTTTGGAAATTTGCGGCAAACCAACACCTACGACCGCAACTCCGATAAGTCTGTCATTTGGAAGATCTATGCCCTCAGAAAAGGAACCTCCGATTATTAGTAAACCAATCGTTGTTTTCTTTGGCTTATTTTTGAAATGCTGCAAAAAATCATCTTTTTCAGCGTCATTCATCTCTCTACTTTGTGAATAAACATCAAAATTTTCAAATGAAAGAAACTGCTTTATCTTTGCTAGATACTCATATGAAGGGAAATAGAGAAAATAATTCCCGACTTTAGCCTCAACGAAGCTTTTTAAATAGTCCGCTACTTGTTGATAACTACTTTCCCTATTTTTGTATTTAATGGAGACATTAGGGGCTATCATTAAGTGAAAATTTTCTTTTGGAAAAGGGGATGGCAAAGACAAAAACGGGTATGAATCGTCGTTTAACAAAGATTTCATGTAGTAATCAATTGGCGAAAAAGTTGCCGAAAAAAGCGCAACCCCCTTCACTTTGCTGAAATCTTCAATCACGTATGGCGAGGGATCTAAACATTGGAATTGCAGTATTAAATCATCGTCTTTCTTATAGGAATATAAAGATGAATTTAATGAGTAATTATCTAGCAGTTTCAAAAAACGGAAAACCTTCCTAGACAATTCTTTAAAACTCTTTGGAAAAGGCATCTTTTCGTCTTCTTTTTCTTCGCTCTTGTTTAATTCATCAAATCTTTTTAAGGCTTTATACAAGTTTTCGTCCATCATCTCAAAAACCCTGAAATCTTCGTTATTATCTAATGACGTTAAGCATTTAATGGTTTTTGTTAAAGAGTTTTTCAATTTTTTAAAAGGAGATCCAGCCAGGTCTTTTCTTGCTTTTTTGAATTCCTCTAATGAAAGCGATTCGCTATACATGTTACGAACTCTGCCGTTTAGGTTGTGCACTTCATCAATAAGGATGACGTATTTAGAAGAATCTGCTTCATCAGAAAAATATCTTTCTAGTTTAACTAGAGGATCAAAAAAATAATTGTAATCGCATATAATTACATCGCTAAGCAAAGATAAGTCTAATTGTAATTCAAAGGGGCAAATTTGATACTCTGTCGCAATTTTCGTAATTGTTTCTTGATTGTAACGATTATTTTCTTTTGATTCTTTTTTAATGATTTCACGAAGTTTTTCGTAATACCCTTTGGCGTAAGGACATTCATCTGGATTGCAGCCTTGTCCTGGCGAAAAACACATTTTTTCTTTTGCGACAATCAATGAATCTCTTGCTTTTAAGCCTTTTTCGTAACACGCGGTGAGCGCGTCATAACAAGAAATTCTTCCAGACGTTTTAGCGGTGAGATAAAAAATCTTCAAATTTGAGGTTTTTGAAAAACTTTTAATCGCCGGATACAAAGAAGAGATGGTTTTTCCAATTCCGGTGGGCGCTTCAAAAAAGAATATTCCGCCTTTTTTAGCGATTGAATAGACATATTTAGCCGCTTCTCTTTGTCCATTTCTAAAATTGTCGTAAGGAAAAGGAAGTTTTTCAGCAGATATATTTCTCTCGATAATATGGAGCCTTTCACGTTTGAAAAAAGCGATGTATTCATTAACTAAAGAAACAACATAATCTTGAAGCTCTTCGAATGTAAAACATCTTTCCTTTACCATTCTGCAATCGAAATCTTGCTGAGAGATATAAGTAAGACGAACATTACATCTAGGAAGTTTTTCTTTCTTAATGTACATGTAGGCGTAGCATTTAGCCTGGCCATAATGCCATTCTTTTTGCGTTTCGTAAAATTCTTCTAAGGGAGCTACCGTTGTTTTAATTTCGTCTATTATTGGATTTTCTTTGCCAACAATAATTCCGTCTGCCCTGCCTTCAATGGAGACTGTATAATCATCAGTTTCCATCTCATCTTTTAAGAAAACCTCAGAAAGATAGGTATTTCCTTGACTTTTTTGAAACGAAGAATGGATTTTTGAACCAAATTGCATCGTTTCTTGATTATAAATACGATTATCGATGTCTCCTTGGCGCAGCAAAAAATCAACTAGCTGGTGAACTGATAACGATAGTTTTTCTTTTTTCTTATCTGCCATTTATTCTACTTTTTCACCATCTTTGACGATTCTAGCGCCGTTCGCGAAAGCACCAGCATCCATACGTTTTTTGCCTTCATACTGAACTTCTTTTAGCAAAAGAGCACCCTCTTTGACCCCTAAATAAAGTTTTCCCTTAATGCACTTTAAATAACCACATTCAATGGCGGTATCTTGCGCTACTGAAGATGAATATATCTTTAACTTTTTGTCTCTGAATATAACATATGCTCCAGGTTTATCAGCAAGACCTCTAATATATCTATTAGTCTCGATTGAATTTAAATTTAAAGGGAGATGCTCATCTTCTGGCAAAATCTTTTTTGCGAAAGTGACTTCCTCCTCGTTTTGTTTAATTCCAACAAGTTCGTCATTAACATAAGGCAAAAGATCTTCAGCAATCATTTCTTTTGCTAAATCACCAAGTTTTATCATCAAAGACGAATAGTTGTCTTCATCAGAAATAAGAACTTCTCTTTTATCAAACATTTTCCCCGAATCCATCTTTTCGGCCATTTCCATCAGGGTTATTCCACTTTTTTTATCCCCGTTCATGATAGAACGCTGAATTGGGGCGGCTCCCCTTAATTTCGGCAATAAAGACCCATGTAAATTAATGGCTCCCTTTGGGGCTAAAGCAACGAGATCTAAAGGTATTATTTGGCCATAAGCCATGCAAACTATCACGTCAAAATTTAAGCTTTTAGCAAAGTCAAAATCATTTTTTATCCTATGAGGTTGAAAAACCGGCAAACCAGCCTTAAGAGCTATTTTTTTCACTGGCGGCATCTCGATTTGTCCTTGTCCTCTGCCAGTTACTTTATCTTCTTGACACACGACGCCGACTACATCAAAGCCATTTTCTAAGAGTCCAAGCAAAGGCTTGACGGCTATTTCTGGCGTTCCTAGAAATAGTACTTTAACTTCTTTTGCATTTTTATAAATCATTTTCAAGTCCTCCTTGGAATTACGCGGATTTCACTAAAATATTATAAACTATTTTAGTCGATAATTTCTTTTATTGAATGATACAATAACAAAAGCCGAGGTAGAAAATGAGCAATTATAATCAAAAAGACTGTCAAAGATTCATCGATCAATATAAAAATCTAATGAATTCATCGCTTACGCTTAAAGATATTTTTGAATATTTCACGACCGTTAACGCAAACAAGAAATGTTGCATTTATTTTGATGAAGATGATAAAAAGAGATCATATACATACGCAAAATACAAGGACAATGTCTGGTTTTTAGCAAAACGTCTCTCAACTTTGCTTTCTTGCGTACCAGCTGGATCAACGGTTGCTCTAAAGTTAAAAAACTCACCAACGTGGCCTTTAATGTTTTGGGCTTTGATCATGACTGGGCACCCAGTTTTGTTAATTGCGGCAAATCTCCATCACGATAATACGGAAAATTTGCTTAAAGACGCAAAAGCAACCGCTATTATAGTCAATGAGGAAGAGCCTTATTCCGTTCCCTCATTTCGCTTGAATAATGTTAGAAATTCTGAGGAAAATCGTTTATTTTCCCCATCTTGGGCTAACGAAGTGCTGTTTTGCTCTTCTGGAACTACTGGGAATATCAAGATAATGATCATGACGGGAGAAAATCTTTGTCATCAAATTGCCGCAGCAGCCAACATCCCAGAAAAAGGCAACTCATTGATGCACCCTGGAAAGATCAATATCTTAGCGATGATTCCGTTCCATCATATTTTTGGTTTTGTTGCGGTCTTCTTGTGGTTCTCCTTTTACGGAAAAACTCTTGTTTACCCAAATAGCATGGGTTCTCGAGATTTGATAAAAGCGGTAAAAAAGGGCAAATGCACCCACGTTTTCTCTGTTCCGATGTTTTGGGACGGAGTTGCGCAAACGCTTCAACGCACCGTTTCCCAGCAAAGTCAAACGAAGCAAGATTTAGTAAAGAGAATGTTGGATTACAACAATAATAAAATATCCCGAGAAGAGGCTGGTTTTGCTTCAAATCCGCTTTTTAATCATATAATGCGAAACAAAGTGTTGGGCAATCAGGTAGAATTTTGCATTTCTGGAGGAGGATATCTCCTTCCGCAAACTTCGGCATTAATAAACGGCTTGAAATATCCGCTTAACAATGGCTATGGAATGACGGAAATAGGCGTAACAAGTGTTGAACAGTCAAAAAAAGTTACTCATCGTCTGCTTAATTCAATTGGCAAGCCGTTTTCTGCCATTGAATATAAAATTGTTCCCATTGATTCCACGCATCAAAATGAAGGTGAACTATGCGTTAAATCAGGAACAATCCATCATGAAGAAATAATCAATGGAATTAGGCAAAAAACAGAACTCGACAATGGTTATTTTCATACAGGCGATATTGCTTATGTCGATAATGCTGGTTTTTATTATATAAAAGGGCGTTTAAAAGATACGATAATTGGTTCAAACGGAGAAAATGTGTATCCAGATGAAATAGAGAGTTACTTCCGTGAAATTAAACACGTCAATAATCTTGTAGTATTCGGAACGAGAACAGAAAATACCGAAAAAGTCATTCTTGTCGTCGTTTTGGAAAATAATGTTAAAAATGACGAATTGCCGGAAATAAAAAAGAATATCGATTCGGTCAATTCGACCTTGCCGAATGAAAAGAGAATTTCATGTGCCTACATTTACAAAAAGAATCTTCCAATTGCCAACAATATGAAGGTGAAAAGATTCGCTTTAAGAAAAGAATTTGAGAAGAATCCGCAAGATTTTCTTTCTTTCGACGGAACTCAATTAACCAAAAAATCCGCTTCTCTTTCTGACTACGATCACGATAAAGTCGAGAAAGTGTCGAAAAAAATCCGCAAATTATTTTCTAAAATTTTATACCTTCCAGAATACAAGATTGACGACGATTCATCATGGGCCGAAGATCTTGGTGGGGATTCGATGAGCTATGTAACAATGGTTCAAGAGCTTAATTCAATCTTCAAAATTTCGATACCGACAGAAAAATATGGAACTCTTCTTACGGTTGCAGATTTCACTAAAGAAATACTCGATATCGAAAAATTAGCAAAAGAAAGTGACAAAAATAACGAAAAATAGTTGTTTTAATTTTATATTAAAGGTAAAATCGAGAACGCATAAGTTAAAAAGGATTAAAAAGATATATGGCAAACATTAAATCACAAATCAAACGTATTGAAATCGGCGAAAGAAATAACGCCCATCACTCTGGTCGTAAGAGCGAAACTCGCGGCCAAATTAAAAAAGCTGAAACAGCAATCGCCGCAAAAAATAAAGAATTGGCAGTCGCTGAAGTCAACAAGGCTATCTCCCTTCTTGATAAATTAGCACAAGACGGAATCATCTCAACAAATTCCGCCAATCGTAAAAAAGCCCACCTCCAAGGTGAACTCGCTTCTTTATAATCGATTAATATTATCAATTAAAAAGCCTCAATTACCGAATTCTTATATCAAATTTGAGTAATTGGGGCTTTTTTATATTTTCTTAAATGTTGTTTTAACGTTTTCTTTATCAATTTCTAAAACTGCATAACTAGCATAATCATCTCTAGGAAAACAGAGTGATCCAGGACAAATTATTCGCAAATCATTAAAAGTTCTATCCTCTTTTATATGCGTATGCCCATGAATGAATATACGAACTCCTTCTGCATATAATTGCTTAAGATCATCTTCAAAAAAAATTGGGTGGTGTCTAATAAGCAACATCCCATAAGGAGTGTTTATTTTTCTTTCAATAGGCAATAAAGATGAGGCGGAATCGCAATTGCCTTTCACGGCTGCAAAAGGTGATATATCTAGCGAAGCAAAATGCCCAACATCACCTGCATGCAGATATAAATCGGCTCCGTTTTCGATCATGGACACTCTTTTTAATTCGTCAAAATTGCCATGCGTATCAGAAATTACGACAATCTTCATAATTCAAAATTTGCCAAAAACAATTCAAAAGCTAAAATATCACTCATTTTGCCCTGAAAAATATTCATCTCATAAAAATAAAGTTGATTTATAGCCCTAGAAAGACAAATCGGTGACATTTTTTTAACGTTATATAGAGATGCCTTTACTCTTCCAGGCGAACAATTTAATTTTTTGGATATGTCAAAAACATCGAATCCACGCTTGTAAAGATACCTAACTTGATCCAAGAAAATAAATTGATTGCAAAGCATGTTCATCAAAGGAATGGCTCCTCCACTGCTTCCTTTTATTTGCATATCTTTAAAAACGTGCAAGGCTAATTGTTTATCGCCTTTCGTCAAAGCGTTCGATAAGACAAAAATGTCATCTTCTAACGGAGCGGAAACGAGTTTTTTTACCATATCTAAAGTAACCGTTTCACCATTAGCATATGCAAGAAGTTTATTTCCTTCCTGAATAAATAAAGAATAGTCTCCTTCGATGCGTTCCAATAATTCAGTTGTCGCATCAGGCATAATTTTTGTGCCTCTCTTTTCAAAAAACTTAGGTATAAAATTTTGCCAATCGTTTTGATCGAAGGCCGTAACACCCGAAAATTTGCAACCGCCTTCTTGCAAAGCTTTGTAAAAAGAAGATTTCTCGTCCAATGATTCGGAATACACTAATAAATAAAGTTCTATGTTAGGATCTGGGTTTTTGAAAAAATTCAGCAACGGTTCATCATCGTCATTTGACAGTAGTTTTTTCTTAGTTTTTGTTTTGGAAAGATAATAGAAATTCTCGGCCACGATTGCTTTTTTATCATATCCAAGAGGCAAAGAAAGGCACTCATTTGACAAATCCAATAATCTAGCCGTTGACATATCTATTTTCACATAATTTAAATCATCATGTTCTGGTATGGTCTCTTTAATCATTCTTTGAAGAGGCCCCTTTAACATTCTTGATTGTGAGGAAAACAACACATTTATCATATTTAATATTATAAAATTTTTTTCTTTATAATTCACCTAAAGGACGATCAAAATATGTTTTATATGAAATAGTTCCCTCCAAATCGGTCCTTCGATATTTTAAATTTAGCTTCTTCAGCCTATTTATAACCTCTTCGTCTGGGTGACCATATTTATTATTTTGGCCTACAGAAATTATGCATACTTTTGGCGATATTTGTTTCAAAAAATCATAAGATGATGATGTTTTCGACCCATGATGGCCTATTTTTAGAATATCAGCTCTTAAAAAAGGGTTATCTTGAATGATCTTTTTCTCTATATTCATATCTGCATCACCAGTAAAAATAAACTTTTTTCCCATAAATTCAGTAAACAAAACGAGGCTTTTTTCATTCTCATCATCAGCCTCATACACATTATAGTTCTGAAATTTTAAATTACCGACCTTTAATGGAAATTGATCTCTCGACTCCACGTATTTTTTAACAGGAAAGTTATTCATCAAACTTTCTTTAGCACCGATATGGTCATAATCTTGATGAGATGCAATTAGACAATCAATCTTATATATCTTCTTTTTTCGTAAAAAAGGAATTAAAGTTTCCTTTGCCATATCAAAAGAAAGAATACCGCCCGTATCTATCATTACTGCTGTATTTTTGTCTCTTATTAGTATCGAATCACCCTGTCCAACATTAATAAAATCAACTTCTTTTACTATTGGATTTTCTAAGGGGAGACAAGAAAAAAGCAAAGAGCAAATCTGAATTATTGCTAAGGCATTTGCAATATTCGTTAATCCTACGTCATGAAAATAAATAAGAGAAAATAGGCACAAATAATAAATATAAAGAACGGTAGTTGAAAATTCGCCTAACGGAATTGAAATTGATATTTTTTCAATAAGGCCTAAATAGTCGTTCAAAAAGCGAGAAAATCCGCCTAACATGTTTACAAAAGGAACTGAAACAAACGAAATTAGTGTCAAAAAAGAAAAAGAATAAACAAAAGGTAAAAGAAGAAAACTAAATATCGGTCCAAACAATATAAATTCCCCTCTCACGTTAAATAAAGGAAAAAGAAAAATAACGGTTAAAATAAAGCTGATCATTCTCCTTCTTCTCTTTTTAACTTTGTAAAAATAAGACCCTGCAAATATAAGGAAGAAGGAAAGTCCATATCCAATAAGAAAACCGCTATTTAATGCAAAATACGGGTTTAAAACAAGCAGAATAATTCCACTTATAGAAAGATTGAAGAGACGTGTTTCTTTCTTCTCTTTTGTCATTAGTTCGACAAATTCAATGGCTTTTAGCAACAACACCCTATAAGCGCCAACCTTATTAAGAAAGAAGATGACAAGCATAACGCCGAAAATAAAAGTAATAATTTTTGTTATCTTTTCCTCGAATTTGTATGAAAAAAGCTTTTCAATGGCTCTTAATACAGCCGAAAAAACAATCCCGCTTCCGCTCAAGATATTTAAACACCCTATGTTTGAAGCAAGACTAACATTGGAATTCGCGTAATCTTTTCTAGAAAAAGCGATCATGTCGATTGTTCCAGCTGTCAATGAGTCAAACGATTTCAAAAAAGACAATTCTTTTTCTCTTAATCTGAGAGGGTTTTTAATCAAAAAAGAGAAATCCTCAAGGGAAATCTGATAATTTACGCCCTTTAAACTGAGATAGTTATTAAAGGAAAAACGGGACTCATATTCAGTAAAAGAACATTTTGAAACATATCCCTTAACCGATATTAAATCCCCTATCTCCTTTAAACAATCTTTTTCGTAAACGTAAAATCGTTTGAAACCAGACAATAATATATAGTAATTTGACTTGGAATAAATCACTAAGCCAGTTCCTTCAAAATAACCACTCTTAGTAGGAATGAGAGTCAAAAGTAAGGAAATAGTTAATGCAATTAAAAAGGCAACAATAAATAAAGCGAGACATTTTTTGCCTTTTTTCCAAGCGAAACAAGTGATGATTAAGAAAATTATCAGTGGATATAAAATTGTCAAAGAACAAATTAGAAAACCGTTAGATAATCCAATAATAAATCCTAAGAATAGATAAAGCGCAAAAGATTCCTTGCTTATTCTTTCAAAGTTATATACTTTTTGCACTTTTCCCATGTTGCAGGACCAACTCCAGAAACATTTTTAATCTCTTCTAAACGATTAAAATCTCCGTTTTCTTGCCTGTAAGTAACAATGTTGTTGGATACGGTAGAAGAAAAACAAGATAAAGTCTTCAATTGCTCTGCAGTCGCTGTGTTGATGCATTTTTTCTCAATTGGATCCGCACTACAAGTGTTTGAGTTGTCGAATAGCGGAGCAATATAAAAATCCCATCCATCTTCGAGATTTAAATCTAAATTATAAGCTTTAGGATCGGCATTGCCGTTAACCCCACCAGCTGATTCAATTAAATCCCTTAAAGTGGATCCTGAAGAAACTAAATACGTTCCTTCGTGCGCAATCTCTCCAGAAATGGTAACTTCCAGACCTTCTTTATCATCGTACGAATATGATTGAGCTGTGTCTGTTTGATCTCCGATATTATTGGCAAAATTGTCAACTATCGCCAATGCAATCAACGTAACAATGGTAACAGAGATAATGATGATTATAGTTTTAAACATATATTTTTATCCTCCTCACCTATATAAAGACATGCATATAGGAAAAAGGACAAAAAAAGAGTTCCATTTCTGGAACTCATGGAAATAGAAACGAATTAAGCGTGAGAGAATGAAATAATTTCTATTTCATATGGTGTCGCGGTTTCAACAAGCAAATGCTCACCTGTAACGCTTTTCCCAATTAAAACCTTTCCAACAGGAGAGTTAGCGGATATTTTAACTGGTGTAGCTAAAACATCGGATTCATCCCCAGAAACGACTTGCACGTCAATCGTTTTTCCGTTTGAAAGATTTTTAAAGGTAACAAAATCGGTAACACCAATTGTTTTGCTTCCTTTATTATCGGCAACTACGCCATTTTCAAGACGGGCTCTGAGTTCGCGAATTCTTGCTTCAATTTCGCCTTGTCTTTTTCTTGCAGCATCGTAATCGGCGTTTTCGGATAAGTCGCCTTGAGATCTAGCAGCTTCAAGAGCTTCGAGGTTTTCAGGTTGTTGGACATTTTCTAAATCAGCCAACTCAGCCTTCATTTCCTCGTATTTTTCTCTAGTAAATATGATTTTATTCTCGTCTTTCATTATTTTCTCCTTAAATAACCTATAAGATTATAGTCAATAAATTAACCAATGAAAACAAACTATTTTATAGAACTGATTTTTGGGTCGTTTTCATACGTTTCAAGCATTTCGGATGCTTCTTCGTATTCTTCATCAGTCACTTCTTCAAGCGTTGTTCCATCCTTCGAAGCCATGACGATTAATGAATCAGGGTCTTCTTCCTTGTATATAAAGTAATATGTCTTGTTTCTTTCATCAACATGATAAAAGAAATAGATTTTCCATTCTTCACTAATACCATCATCTTTGGTAATTATAATGGTGTTATCGTTAATTTCTAACATATATAGCCCCTCCTTAAAATATACGTTTGACTTCTTCAACGGCTTTATCAAAACCCTCTTTAGTCTTGACTTGACCTGAGGCCATGTCAGGTCTTCCGCCACCGGATCCGCCTAAAATAGCAGATATCTTCTTAAGAATTTCGCCAGCTTTTGCTTTTTCTAAGGCTTTTCCGCCAAGGAAAACGGTTATTGGCCTACTGCCTTCGCTTCCACCAACCAAGATGATTGCATAATCCTTCTTGTTTGCTTTTAAAGAATCGCCAAGAGTCAAAAGTTCACTTCTTGAGTTGTTTTCTTTTAGTGACGCAAAGAAGCAAACTCCATTAACATCTTCAAAAGACGCGTTTTTAGCCTCTAAAGCGGCAAGTTTTTCTTTCGCTTCGGACAATTCTTTTTTCAAAGAAGCGGTCTCAGATAATAAAGAATTCAACCTATTGGCGAAATCAGAATCGTTGGAATTCAAAACTGCTTCGCTCGATGAAAGAATGTTTTTCTTTTTCGAGAAATATGAGATCGCACCTAAACTTGTTAAGGCTTGAATTCTTCTTGTGCCAGAAGAGACAGCGTCATCGCTTTGAATGACAAATAAGCCGATTTCTGAAGTATTTTTTACATGTGTTCCACCGCAGAATTCCTTGCTATAATCGGAGAATTCAACAACACGCACAGTTTTGCCGTATTTTTCAGAGAATTCCATTTCTGCACCGAGTTTTTTAGCTTCTTCAATTGGAAGAATTTCGGTAACTTCTTCGATGCATTCAGAGATTTTAGCGTTAACTTCCTCTTCGATGTTTCTAATTTCATCAGAAGAGAGCCTATGATCGGTCTCATAGTCAAAACGAAGATAATTCTCATCAACATAAGATCCCATTTGTTTAACGTGCTTTCCTAAGATGTTCGATAAAGCGGAATGCAAAAGGTGGGTTGCAGAGTGGTTTCTTTCAATGAGTTTTCTTCTCTCAAAATCAAGTTTAAGAGTTAATTCATCTCCAACTGTGATTTTGCCATATTGAAGTGAAACGTGATGTAAGTGTTGGCCATTTGGCGCTTTAGAAACGGCATCGACTAATCCGGAAACGTTATCGTTAAAAATGGTTCCTTTATCGGATACTTGACCACCCATTTCAGCATAAAATGGCGTTTTTTCAAAAATGATATCACCCTCTTCTTCGATGGAATCAACTTTAACTCCATCAACGAAAAGTCCAATAACTTTACTCTTTGAAGAGTATGTGTCGTAAAGGAATTCCGAAGAATCCTTAAATTCTAGCAAATCTTTCGATTGTTTATGGAAGGAGTCGATTTGGCCACGGGCGTTTCTTGCTCTCTCGCGTTGTTCTTCCATAAGAGCTTCGTAGCCTTCCATATCGCACCCAACCCCATTTTCAGCCGCGATTTCTTTGCTTAAATCGGCCGGGAAGCCATAAGTATCGTATAAAAGGAAAATATCTTTGCCAGAAAGGACTTTGGCGTTTTTAAGTTTTTCTTTCAAGATTGCTTCGCCATTGTCGAGAGTTTTAATGAATTTCTCTTCTTCGTTCTTAATCGTTTTTGTGATTTCTTCTTCCTTAGCGGAAAGTTCAGGATAGAAATCTTTATATTTATTTATAACGGTAGGAACGAGCTTATACATAAATGGCTCGTGGAAATTGATCTTTTGGCCATAACGCATAGCGCGACGAATTATACGGCGGAGAACATAGCCCCTTCCTAAATTGGAGAAAGTAGCACCATCGCCAAGAGCGAAAGTTAAGCAACGAGCGTGATCAGCGATAACGCGGAAAGACATCTTATGTTCTTCATCATATTTAACGCCAGACAATTCTTCGCATTTCTCAATTATCGGCATGAATAAATCGGTTTCAAAATTAGTTGGAGTTTCTTGGAGAATGCAAGCGATTCTCTCTAAACCCGCGCCAGTATCAATGTTTTTAGATGGTAATTCTTTATATTTTTCTCTTGGAACGCCATTAACTGCGTTATATTGAGAAAAGACAATTCCCCATATTTCAATATAACGATCATTTTCGATGTCATCTTCAAGTAGTTTCACACCAAGATGCTCAGGGTCCCATTTTTCACCGCGATCATAGAAAACTTCGGTGTTAGGTCCGCAAGGTCCTTCACCAATTTGCCAATAGTTGCCTTCGAGAGGGATAAGATGGGAAGAATCAACTCCTACTTTTTGCCAAAGCTCAAAGGAAGCTTTATCGGAAGGATTATACGTCATGTAAAGTTTCTTTGGATCCATTCCGAAGCCGTTTTTCTCATCGGTTAAAATTTCATAAGCCCAAGGTATAACCTCCGAACGGAAATAATCTCCAATTGAAAAATTGCCAAGCATTTCGAAGAAAGTATGATGTCTTGCGGTATGCCCGACATTTTCGATATCGTTCGTGCGAATTGATTTTTGAACGTTAACAATTCTTCTTGATGGCGGAACTTCTGATCCGTCGAAATATTTTTTCAAACCAGTGACACCTGCGTTAACCCACAAAAGAGACTTGTCATCATGTGGAATAAGGTTGACGCCAGGTAAATAATGATGGCCCTTGCTTTCAAAGAAACGTATCCAAGTTTCTCTGATTTCTTGACCGCTTAAAGCTTTCATAAGACACTCCTTAAATAAAAATAAAACACCTTCTAGAAAGAACGCAAAGTAGCGCGGTACCATCTTTCTTCACCAAAGGTGCGACTTAATTTAATTCTTAACGCGAATTGACGGTGGCATTACCCACAACACGGCAAGTGGCGTGTCTCTTAGGCTTTTCCATCATGAGGCCCTCTCTAAAAAGAGACTTAGCTTGCCAAAAAATTATAGAATGGATTGAACCAAATTTAAAGAGAAAACATCAATATATAGGCGTGATAGTTTCAGGTATCTGTCTAGGCGATGT
This sequence comes from Hallerella sp., assembly GCA_963648925.1. Lineage (GTDB taxonomy): Bacteria > Bacillota_I > Bacilli_A > RFN20 > CAG-826 > UBA4951. The sequence continues at coordinate 68,157 of CAVJFO010000002.1, read as the reverse complement.
TTTTGAACCTATTCCCTTGAATGATGGTCCCCATCCAGAGGCGTAATTATAGAACTCCCAAAATTTACTATAATGGTCATTTGTATAATAGCAAACTGGTTCATCTCCATAATCTTTTATCCCATCAACCACGACTACAACTCTTCCTTGACCACGATTTTTAAGGGAATAAGAATTTAATTTAATATCGAGTTCAAGGTATGTTCCTCGGTTATTATTAAATTCCCCCAAAGATTCGGTGTAGGAATTGCTTCCAGTGTAACTTCCGTACGTATAAGAGCTAACATAGCGTAAATCTGATCCTGACAAACTCTTATCTGTAACATAATTAGGCGGAACTTCTCTAAATGCTTGATAATAAAGAGCCACCGTTTCAAAAGTTAAGCAGTAATCGGATTTTTTAATCGTTAATGTCGTTGGGTGGGCCAAGTATCCTTTCGTATTAAACTTGACGTTATAAACGGTAAATTGGTCCTCATCAACATGGATTGGCTCTATACGGTAGGTTTTATATTCACTAGGTCCTTCAGTATTTACCACATCTTCATATTCAACGGTTTCAATCACAATATCTTCGCTTGATGAAGACGAGGATTCGGCTTCGCTGCTAGAATCGCTGCTACTAATTTCGCTATTGCTAGAAGATTCGGCTTCAGATTGGCTTTCGCTTTTTGAAGATTCTTCAGAAATAGAAGAATTTTCCTCTGAAGGATGTTCGGAAGACTTATTGGGAGTTATGTAGGAACAAGAACTTAAGACAGCAATGAGAATTCCTAATGGTAAAAAAGTGTTGAGATTAGATTTTTTCATAAAATGATTTTAAGTGCTAAAGGTAAAATTTATTTAAATTAATTCCAAGAAGAAGGAATTTTACGGTTTTCTTTAAGCCATTCCGTATCTTTTAATTTTAAAGAATTATTAGAGCCAGATACAGTTTTAGTTCCGTTTTTATCGTATTTAACGGCGATAGTTCCGTTAAGTTCGCCACCTGTTTTTGCCGTCGTGCTCGTGGCCCAATTTGTTACATATACATCATCCGTATATTTAGCCCATGCATCAATCGTTTCTTGATAAGGCATAGTGTGATCAGGATATGTCGTATATTCGGTTGAACCCGCTACGCAACAGGTACAAATTGTATCTGGTTGAATGATAGAAAGAAAGGAATCTGGATTAGCATTAAAGGAACCGTGATGACCGCCTTTGAATAAATCAACCTTGCCGAGTTCATTTTTATTACAAAGGCTATCAATCCCTTCGTCTTCCAAATCGCCAGTGAAAAGCATTTTCTTATCACCTTGTTTAAAAAGAAGGCAAACACTGTAATTGTTTTCATTGCTTGTGGAAGTTTCGTAATATTTTTGATAGAGAACTTCCATGCTTAAACCATCTCCTAAAACATACGTTTTGCTAGCGCCATCCTTCTCTGAATAACAATCTAGAGCCGTGTAATGCTTTGCGCCTTTTTTTACCGCTTCATCTCTAGCCGTCACATAATTGCTATAAGTCACGGTTGTAGCGCTTGTTTTAGGGAAATCAATGATTGTCCCAATATCATACGTTTTGAAAATACCTGGAACAGGACTCGTGCCATAAAACCCCGGTAGATGATCAGCGTGGGCGTGAGTCGCTATAACATACTCTAATTTGTTGTCATCACAATGCTCATCGATAACTTTTTTTATATTCTTAGCAGAATAAGCTTTGGGACCTGCATCGATTAAAATATCGTTATTGCCTGCTTTTATATATATCGAATCACCATTAAAAAGGGCATCCGAGCTAGTTCCTGCTGATATAAAGTAAAAGGAAATCTCATCAAATTCCTTTGTTTCATCACTGGATGAAGAACTTTCGTTACTTGAAACGCTAGAATCAGATGAAGACTGTGATTCTTTTTGTTCCGATGAAGATTCATTTATCGAAGAACTTTTCGACTCTGATGAGCTGAAATTCGGCAAAAAATCATTCCAATTCACAGTGCAGCCACTGGCGCATAAAGATATGATGGTAGCTAAAGGTAAAACGAAAAATGCAGTTTTTTTCTTGCTTCTTACAAACTGATTATCTTTTGTTTCGTTTAGTTTTGCTTTTTTCATCATCTATTCCTACTTATCCTGCCTTTTCCCTTTTAAAAAGGTTCTATCGATGATTCCTCCGCCTAAAAGAACGCCATCATTCGTATAAAAAACGGCAAATTGTCCTGGCGTAACGGCCTCAACTAGAGAATCATACATTAAATGAATTTCGTCTCCAACAAAACTTAGCTTACAAGGATTGTCTTTTTGTCTATAGCGGAATTTAACTTGGACGTTAAGAGAAGAGTTTGGTTTTTCTCCAATCCAGTTCACGTTATTGATAAAACATTCATCGGACATTAAATAAAGTGACGAATCGCCTTTTGTGACATAAAGAATATTCTTTTCAACATCTTTTTTGCATATGAACCAAGTTGCTTCCCCTTCTCCTTTGATTCCGCCAATTCCTAGTCCCTTTCTTTGCCCTAGAGTGTAATAAAGCACGCCGCTATGTTTTCCTAAAACGCGACCTGTTTCAACATCAACGATGGATCCTTCTGTAGCAGGGAAATAATTTCTTAAGAATTCCTTGAAATGTCTCTCGCCGATAAAGCAAATACCAGTAGATCCGTGTTTTCCAGAGACTTCGTCTAATCCTAGCTCTGAAGCAATTTTTCTGGCCTCAACTTTTGTTATATCATTCATTGGAAACAAACAAGAAGCAATTTGTTCTTCGGATAATTCGCAAAGGAAATAAGTTTGATCTTTGTTTAAATCATATGGTTTGGCTAAATGGGTGTGCCCATTTAATTCCACTTTTTTAGCGTAATGACCCATGGCAATATAATCAAAGCCATTTTCTTTAGCGTATTTCAAAAATGGGCCAAATTTAATGTTTTTATTGCATAAAACGTCGGGATTCGGGGTCCTGCCTTTTTTATATTCATCCAAAAAATAGGAAAAAACCGTGTCCCAATACTCTTTTACGTAATCGATTCTAAGTAAAGGAATGTTGAGCTTTGAGGCAACCGCTTTTGCATCATCGTAATCTTTTTCTTGAGGGCATTGATTATCGTTAATCGTAGGATTTCCTAAATAATCGCCATTAGCCATGGCATCCCAATTGCGCATAAAAGCGCCAGTTACATCATATCCTTGTTCTTTTAATTTGTAGGCGGCAATTGCTGAATCAACCCCGCCAGATAAACCTAATAACACTTTTTTCATAATATTTATTTCTTAAAAAGAACCTCGCTATCTAACCATATCGTAAAAGGCCCGTCATTTATTAGCTCAACCTGCATATCGGCTTGAAAAACACCGGTTTTAAGATTCGGAGCTTTTTCTCTTAAAAGATTGTTCCATAAAGCAAAAAGGAGTTTGGCTTCATCCGGTTTCATGGAATTAACAAAGGACGGTCTATTGCCTTGGGTCATATCGCCGTATAATGTGAATTGGCTAACGGAAAGAATTTCTCCCCCAACTTGATCGAGCGAAAGATTTGTTTTTCCATTTTCATCAGGGAATATGCGCAATTTAATGACTTTATCCCTCATTTTTCTGAGGGTTTCCTCGTTATCTCCATCAGTAAAGCCTACGAAGAGCAAAAACCCCTTATTAATGCTCGAATAAAGCTTATTATCAATTGTTACCGATGCTTTTTTGACCTCTTGTACTAAAACTCTCATTTGTGAATATACTCTCTAACTATAGGATAAATTTTTACGCTCTCGGAAGAAATTTGGAAGGCGTCATGAATGTTTTTAATAACATTTTCAACCTCATCTTTATTTGTATGAGCATAAGCTAAAATCTCGCCTTTTTTGACATAATCACCGTATTTCTTCTTCAAAACTATGCCCGCCGACATATCAATAACGTCCTCAATTTTCTCTCTTCCACCACCAAGTTGCATGCTAGAAACTCCAATAATCAAGGAATCAATGAAGGAAACGTATCCCTCTTTTTCCGAATAAACTGGAATAACGTATTTGCTAACGGGGAATTTTTCAGGATTGTCAAGATAAGAAACATCTCCGCCTTGCGCCTTAAAGAGTTCCTTCATCTTTCTAAAGCCCGATCCATCATCGATTGCTTGTTGAATCATTTTTTCACCATCATCGAAATTACTGGCGATATTAGCTTGATGTAGCATCACAGATCCAGCGAATTTAACAAGTTCAACGAAGTCTTTTGGACCGTTGCCTTTTAGAGTATTAATAGCCTCTATCACTTCAAGATTATTTCCGACAGCTAAGCCTAAAGGCTCAGTCATATCAGTAATAATGGCTCTAGTATCGCGATGAAGAGAATCGCCTATTTCAACCATAGTTTTGGCTAATTCTTCAGCTTCTTCAATCGTTTTCATGAAAGCGCCGTTTCCGAATTTAACGTCTAAAAGGATGGTATTCGAACCGCTAGCTAGTTTTTTAGACATAATCGAGGAGGCGATTAAAGGTATTGAACGCACAGTCCCAGTAACATCTCTTAAGGCATAAAGCTTTTTATCGGCTGGATCTATTTCGGAAGTTTGGCCAATAATAGCAATGCCAATGTCATTAACTTGTTTTATGAACTCTTCATTCGTTAAATAAACGTTTGTTCCCGGAACAGATTCCATTTTATCTAAGGTTCCTCCGGTATGTCCCAAGCCTCTCCCAGACATTTTTGCGACTTTTGCGCCACATGCTGCGACGAGCGGTCCAAGAGCAAGCGATGTTTTGTCTCCAACCCCTCCAGTGGAATGTTTATCGACTTTAACTCCACTGATGGATGAAAGATCTATAGTTTCACCAGAATGTTCCATCGAATCAGTCAAAAAGGCGATTTCGTCTTTATTCATTCCTTGAAAAAGAATGGCCATCGCTAATGCGCTTGCTTGGTATTCAGGAATTTCACCTTTAGTATAGCCATCAACAAAAAACGATATCTCATTTTTCGCTAGTTGCTTCCCTTCAACCTTTTTCTCGATAATGTCAACCATTCTCATAAAACTAAACCTCTAGAATAACTCTCCGTTTTTTATTATAATATAAACATGGATTTTCGCACGAACTTAATCTCACACTTAAATGAAAATGAGGCTGATAGCCTAATAGATGCAATAGAAAACGGTAAGGTAACGCATTGCTTATTACTAAACACTAAGAAAATGAGTGATGAAGAATTCGTAAAACGTTACCCTCATGTTAGAAAACATAAATTTGTCGATCATGCTTATTATTACGATAAAGACGAATATGAATTCGGCAAAGACCTTTTGTATGATGATGGAGTCTTTTCTATCGAAGACGCTTCAGCTATGATGGTCGTTCATTTTTTAAAACCTGAGGAAGATGATGTTATATTAGACATTTGTGCTGCTCCTGGCGGAAAAAGCATTGGCGCTTCTTTAGCAATGAACGACAAAGGCGTTATTGTGTCTAATGATATCTCCTATCCTAGAGCAAAAGCCATGTCACAAAATGTCGAAAGAATGGGGAGAGGCAATATGATTGTCGCTTCTAATGACTTCGTTTTTTCTCATATCCATTTCGCAAACACTTTCGATAAAATCATCGTTGACGCTCCTTGTTCTGGTTCTGCTATGATGCGCAAAAACAAATTAGCAAAAGCCGATTGGAAATACGAAAAAGTAAAAAGCAATGCCAGAAAACAACTTGAATTGCTTGAATTAGCTTATTCAATGCTTAAAGAAGGCGGAACTATCGCTTATAGCACATGTTCTTTCTCTTTTGAAGAGGATGAAAACACCATACTTTCCTTTAAGCAATCTCATCCAGAAATTGAATTGATCAATCTTCCAGAAGATGAATCTTTCGTGAGAACTTCGGAACTACCAGAGGCAGTAAGACTTCATCCAAATCATTTCGAAGGCGAAGGACAATTCGTTTGTCTATTTAAAAAGCCAGGAACTTTAGTGAAAACCAAAAAAGAGATTGTCACTAATACAAGATACAAATCATTTACTGACCAATACAATTTAGAAAACCGTTCCAACGAAGAAATGAGAAATAAATTTTACTCTTTGAGCCAACATTTTGATGTTTCTCACCTTAATATTCTTCGTTACGGCGTTAAATTATTCGAAATGAGAAGTATTTACATTCCAGATCATCATTTAACGCATTTTTTGTCCCCTTCTTTCTCGATTGCAATTACCTACGATGAGGCTAAAGCGTATATTCATGGTGATACGTTCCCGTTAAATAAGCCAGATAACTTCTACATAGTCAGCTATGATAATCAAAATTTAGGCTATGTGAAAGTAACGCAAGGTATTGCGAAAAACCATTACCCTAAAGGTTTGAGAAGAAATATAAATTAAATATTAATCATCTTAAAATCCCTTTGCGAAGAGGGGTTTTTTGATAGCCTTTTTCGAAGAATTCTTTATCTTCTTCTTTAAAGGATTGTGCTTCAACCATAGTCATTTCGTAAATCTTTTCCGTAATTTTTTCGGTATCATTCTCTTTTACGAAAGAATCTTCAAGAGCCTCGAAAAATGTATATTCAATAGGGGTTCTTTTTTCATTATATTTTTTATCAAGTAATCTAAAATTTCCCCAAGAAACTAGTGGCAAAATCTTAACTCCTGCCTTTTTAGCGGCTTTTAAAGCCCCAGGCTTATATTCGCCAAGTATTTTTTCGTCAAGATGCTTGTTTCTAGTTCCTTCTGGGAAAATCAAATATGAAAGATCTCCTTTTTCAAAGCGTTTCGAAAGTTGAATCATCATTTTTAACGTCTGTTTTAAATCTTCCCTATCAAGGAAAATTCCATCGAGAGCCTTAATAACCTTATTCACGAACGGAAACTTAAGCGTCTCTTTCTTAGCTACAAAGGAAATTGGTTTCTCGCAAAAATAGAGCATTACAATAGGGTCCATGTTGGATTGATGATTGGCGACAGCAAGAAAAACTTTATTTTCTTTTTCGAGTTGTTTGATGTGTTCAAGCCCCTTCACTTTAAAATCAGGACGCATGCAGTCCACGACATAAACACATAAATCGTGTATTTTTTTATACCTCTTCTCCAAAGGGTATTTTTCTGGATGGCGGGCATAACGATTAATATAGAACAAAAAATCCCATAAAATCCTTATTCCCGCAGTAAAAATTAATCTTAAATACTTTAACATATAAAGTATTATAAGTGTTTTTGGATGTTTTTGTACTGCTTAATGCTGCACTTTCTTTTTTGGCGCCATCGGCAGAATTTCTTCAAGTTCCATTTTAACGACCAGACCTAATTTTTGATCAGTTTCTATGTGCCCTTTTATGGTAATGAAGGAGCCCGACGGCGCTTTCATGAAATAGCATCCTTCACCAGCATAAGTAAAAACAGGTATTTTATCTACATCATACCTTCCTGTTGGCCCAGGAATGACACGATCAACTTCAACATAACGCGATACAGGCGTAATTTCTTCTCCTAATCTGCCCGTGACAAAAACAGCAGAAATCATAGTTTCTTCTCCTTAAATAAATATTATTGGGATTATTTTACTTAGATTTTAGAATCATTAGCGAATGACGTGGGATTAAGACATTTTCAGCTAAGACTCTTTTACCTTTTAGAGGACCGCCACTAGTGAAAAATATGGCTTTTTCCTCATCAAAAGAATATGTAAGGCTATCATTTGTGGGATTAAAAAGGAAATCGTATTTGTCTTCACCGTGAGTTTTAGAATAATTCACTTTCACTCTAATTCCGTTGTCAAACCACTCAAAATCTATTAAATCAGCTATTTTTTGAGAATTCGTTTCAGAGAAGAATCCGAGTTCTTTTCTTGTTAAGATGGCCCCTCTACAATATTGCGACATTTCAAAGCGTTCGTCAAGAAGATTATCTGACAATTTGTTATATATATCACCAGCGTTGTATGTGTTCTCATTCATAAACTTCGATTGTCCGATTTCTTGCCCCATGTGAATGAATGGTTTTCCAAAAGAGAAAATAACGCAAGTCAGGGCGAATTTAACCACTTCTAGTTTTTCGTCATCCGAATAAGAGAAATATCTGCTTAAGAAATCAAAATAAGCTGCATTATCATGGCATTCGACATAATTTATGGATTGCCTAGCATCAGCGAATTTCGCATTGAAGAAACCCCAATTATGATTAGAACCGAGAAAAGAGAAAATAAAAGCGTCTTTTTTTGAAAGGTCTCCTGCACAAAATGATTTCACATTATCTCTAAAACAATCATTGAAAAAGCCGACATTTGGAACGAAAAAGGCGTTATTCATATTCGTTCCTAAGGCTTTAGAAGGAATAAACATGTCCCATCCTTCGCCATAAATAATAAAATCGCTATCGATTTTCTTAGTTTCCTCTTCAATTTTTCTTATTGTTTCGACGTCAATAAGTCCCATTAAATCAAATCTATATCCATCGATTTGATAAAAATCAGCCCAGAAAGTGCAAGCATCAACGATAAGTTTTCTAACCATTGGCCTTTCTGAGGCAAAATCATCGCCGCATCCGGAAGAATTGCTCATTCTTCCTTTGAAATCTTTTCTAAAATAATAGTTAGGTACTATTTTCTCAAAGGACGTCGTTAAATATTCATAAACGTGATTATAAACTACGTCTAAAACCACTCTTATACCCGCTTCATGAATTGTTTTGATCATTTCTTGAAGTTCATTTATTCTCGCCAGTGGATTTGAAGCGTCGCTCGAATAGGATCCTTCTGGAGCGAAATATTGAATAGGATCGTATCCCCAATTGTATTGTTCGAAAGGTTTCGTTTCATCCACAGAGCCAAAATCGTTTAATGGTTGCAATTGAAGATGGGTTACGCCTAAATAGGAAAGATAATCAAGGCCAACTGGATTACCACCTTTCGTCTTCGCTCCCTTTTCTGTTAATCCTAAATATAAACCTTTATGTTTAATTGATGAATTAGAATCAATTGTAAGGTCTCTGACATTAGCTTCATAAATTACTTGCTCGTTTTCATGAATTTTAGGTAACGAACTTTTACTTAAATCTTTTCGTAAACCTATTTTATCGATTACGACAGATTCTTTTGCGTTAGCCGTACTAGAAAGACCATAAGGATCTATGCTAAAAGACGTTACTTCGTTATTAGTGACGGCATAAAGGTATTTTCTAAGGTTAAAATCGCCATCCAATTCTATGGAATAAACGCCTTTTTCGCCTCTTTTCATCTCATAAAGCGTTTTGGCTGAGCCATTTGCCTCAAAAAGAATCAAGGAGACTTTGGATGCAAGAGGCGCCCATAATTTCCATATGGTGCGTTCTTTGCTATATAAGGCGCCTAATTCGCCGTCATAATAATAATCCTCGTCAAATTTTGGAAACGTTGTAGCTTCGGAAACATCTAAAGGGAATTTTCCGATTTCTTGGCAATAAATGAAATACGAATGACCGAGTTCTAACGCTTTTGGTAGTCGAAATTCAATAAAAGAATGACTTGGCGTAGAAGCGTGTCTTGTTAAGTTTATTTTCTGATGCTTATTTTCATCAACAATGAGAGAAAAATTCGACTTCACAAAGCTTAAATCAGATAGCGCAACAAAACGTATCAAGTCTTTTTCGACCAATCGCGCGTTAACGTAAGTGTCTTTCATTTGTATTCTTGCCTTTCTATTTAGAATTTTTAGTCATTATCACCATATAGAGATTCGCTACCATCGCGATACATCGTATCATCATGAACGAGGACCTTCGCTCCTTTTGAGGAAGATTGAGATTCCGGTTGAGCGACTATACCCTCAGCTTGAAGTCTAGCAAATACTTTTTGAGCCATTGGGTAACCCATTCCATAATTTCTTTGAATTTTAGAAATTGATGTATATTCTTGGCACATGATATCGGCCTTTATCATTTCGTATCTATCAGATCTTTCGCTTTCTCTTTGCGCCGCTCTTTCCATTTTGTCGGTCTCTTCAGCTATTTTTGCGTCTTGAGAATGATCGACTAAATCCGAGAAATAAGGATCGTACGTAACTTTTTGCTGTGTTTTTACAAAATCAACAATTGCGTCTATTTCTTCATCTTGGAGGAAACATCCTTGGCAACGGATAAAGTCTCCGCCTTTTGAAATAAGAGAGCATTGAACAAGCATATCGCCATTGCCATTTAATTGCTCAGCGCCGCCTCTTCCTAATACCGTTTGGGAATCCTGTGAAGCGTTTACCTTCAAAGCAACGCGAACATCAAGGTTGATCTTGATATTTCCCGTAATGACATTAACGGATGGCCTTTGTGTGGCAATGATCAAATGAATACCAGCAGCACGTGCTTTCGCGGCTATTTGGTTGACTGGGTCACTTACCGCTTTTACTGAATCTACAAGGTTAGCGTATTCATCTATGAACACAACGATAAATGGCATAGGCTCAAGCCCTGCTTTTGGGGCACATTTAGTATTGAATGAACGAATATCCTTAGCACCAACCGTGGCGAAAACTTGATATCTTCTTTCCATTTCGTCTTCTAACTTATCAAGGCAGACTTTGGCCTGGCTTGGTTCGGTAATAATTGGGCAAAGCAAATGAGGAATATCCTTATATTTGGTCATTTCAACTCTTTTCGGATCAATAAGAACCAATTTTAAATCTTCTGGCCTATTTCTCATTATAAGAGTCGCCAAAACGCTATTTGCATAAACCGATTTTCCTGAGCCCGTTCCGCCAGCGATAAGCATGTGCGGGAATTTTGAAAGATCGGCAAACATCTTTTCCCCGCTGATATTTACGCCAAAAGGAATCATCATGCTGCTTTTGGGATCAGTTGGCATAGCTTGGATAAGTTCTTTAAAGGAAACGGTTGAAGATTTTTCATTAGGGATTTCAAGACCAGAAGTCGTTTTTCCCATAATGACCTCTTCATAACGGGCGTTAAGTCCACCTAATGAACGACAAATATCAGAAATATAGCCATTCAAACTGCTTGAACGAACGCCTGGATTGAATTGAATATCATATCTGGTAATTGAAGGGCCAATCGTAAAGGAAACAGCTTGCGCTCCAATGCCAAAAGCGGATATCTGCTGATTAATTTTTTCCATTCTAATGGCACATTCGGCTACGTTTTCTGCTTCGATGGCTGGGTCTTTTTCAATTGTTCTTAGCAATTCGACTGGAGGTAACTCGTATTGAGGACGTTCTTTAGCTTTTGGTAAGCCTTTATATGGATCCTCAGGTTCCGTTTCTTTAGGTTCAGGTTTTACTTGAGTGGAATCATTTTCCTCTTTCATTGTTTCCTGGACATTGATAAAACTACCTTGCACAAAGCCGTTAGAAGATGGCCGTTTATTGTTTTGTGGAACTGAAACAGGTTCTTCTTGAACGGTGTTTTCGCTGATTTTTTCTTCTATTTCCTCTTCTTTTGATGGAATAGTATTAATCGTCGAAGACGAAGTTTCTTCTTCAATCATTTCTTCAATGAACTTTGTCTTTTCTTCTGAAACCGATACAGTTGGAGCAGGTTTGTCGAATTGATGGGATTCGTTAGTAATTGCCTTTTCCTCGGCTATTGGTTCAATAGGTTTAAAAGCAACATAATTTTCACCTTTTTCGTCAGGCAAAAATGAAGTTTCCTTGGTGAAAACATGGGTTTCTTCGGTTTTTTCCGAAAATTTTTCATTAGGAATTGGTTCGATTTTATTTGTTTTAGGCATTTCAGCTTGGATGTGGGCTGGGTTAAAATCGAAGTTAGGGACATTTGAAAGATTATCTCTATTAACTTCTGTTTTTTCGATTGCAGATTCGTCGTTATCTAAATTGGCTTCACTTTGAAAATCAATATCAAAAACCGCTTCTTTTAGAGAATTATCGAAAGTTTCATCCGAATAGGAAAGCGGCTCTACTGGCGTAATTTGTTGAGGGACAGGAGATATCTCACCTGAATTATTTGAATGATAAAGAGATGATCTGGTGAGAATTGGTTCTTGAGGGACATCTTTTTCTACATGTTCATTTTCCTCATATTCAGGAAAACCGTTTGTTAGATAATCCGAATCGTTTTGCGTCTCATCATTTGTTTGGTCGTTCGTTTCCGCTGACTCATACTCTTCCATATAAAGTTCCAGAGACTCACGTTCTTCTTGCTCGGCTTTCTTTTGAGCCTGTAAAGCCTCTTTTTTTATTTTGCGCATCGCAAGTTTATTTGAAGCAAAATGAGCGAAACGCATGATGAAAGGATAAAAAACAAAGAAAAATGCCGCTAAAAGTAAAATTACGAAAACAGTTATAGTCAAAGCGTTGCTTACTGAATCAAGCAAAAAAGCAAAGTAAGTGAAAATTATGCCTCCACCATCTTTGAAATCAATAACTCCTTTTCCTTTGATGAATTCTCCTTTTAGTCCTGATGAATTAGTCCCATATAAATCGTACAAATTTAAAGAATTCGTAAAGTAATTTTTAGCGCTTACATAACCAAAAATAAGGCTTATACCCAAAATCGCTAAAATAAAGCCCAGAATAAGTTTCCAAGAAACGTCTTTTTTTAGCTTTTCGCCTCTAAAAAGAAGGGCCAAACCATGAATCAAAATCAACGGCAAGCCAATCCAATATCCCGCTAAGCCAAAAATATATGTATACAAAAAACCAATGCCCCACGTCATTTTTGTAAAAGCCGAGACAAAAACAATCAGCGATATAGTGGCGATAAAAAGGCCTAAAACTCTGCTTATATGGTCAGAAGAATAAGTTTTGTTCTTCATGATAGCCCCCTAAAGAATTAATTATTTTTCGATTATAAGAGGTAAAACCATTGGTTCTTTGCCAGTGATTCTTCTTATTAGACGGAAAGTGTGATCGTATATATCATCTTTTATTTCTTCAATATTCATATTTCCTTTTGCAAGATCGTCTCTAAGAATTTCCGTAAATACTTTCGTGACATCTCTTAAAAGAGCTTCACCGTCATTAGCCATTACAAGGCCTCTGAATTGAACGTCAGGCTGAGCAATGATCTTATGCGTAACCTTATCTAAAGTCACCGCCATAATAACGACGCCTTGAGCAAGAGATTGTCTATCTTCTAAAACTTCAGATCCAACATCTCCAACACCAATTCCATCAATCATGATATCACCGTGAGTAACCTCATTAGGGACCATTCTTGCGCCTTTTTCATCAAAGTGAACGCAAGTTCCATTCTCTAAAAGGAAAACTGATTGGTGATTTAAAGACCCACCCATTTTTAAACTTACTTCAGCATTAGTCAATAAATCTTTGAAATAGCCTTTGAGAGGGATGTAATACTTTGGATGTAACAAAGAAATCATCATTTTTAAGTCTTCTTCAGAAGCGTGCATTCTGAAGAATTGTTTTTTGCCAATGTTAACTACGTGGCAACCACTTCTATAAAGCTCATCTAATGCATCAGTCGCTTCAATTTCGGTATTGTCATTCGATGGACAAGCAGTAATGAAAGTGTCAGTTTCATTAAGAGTTACAGGACGGGCAGATTCATTTTGTCCAGAAGCAAGCAAGGCAATCTTGTTATAAAGTTTTGGTCCGAACCCAAGCATAAGAACGACCATGTCAGTCGCCTTTACGCGGTTGATGTCTTCGTTTGATGCATAATTTTCACGCGGAAGAGCGAATTGGCCAGATTGTTGCATGGATTTTAAGATTTCCTCCGTGTCTTCATCGAAAGGAATGATTTTCTTTTTTGAAGAAACAGCCATTTGCAAAACTTCATCAATGTTATAGAAATTTGAGCTGAACATTGCGACGAAAACTCTTCCTTCAGCATCTTTTATCGTTTTTTCCATTAATGGAGTAAGCTTATATTTTGGAGCTGTGTATCCCAATTTACCGGCGAAAATTGATTCTGGGCATAAAACCAAAGTCTTATCCTCAGCAATCTTAGCAATCATATTCAAATCAGTTAAATAAGATCCTGAAGCGTTATTCTCAATAACGAAATCCGATGTTAAAACAACATTTCCCAAATTTGAGGAAATAGCAATGCCGCTTGATTGAGCGACGTTATGCGAGGTTTGGAAGAAGGATATCTTTCTTTTTCCAACATAAAAAGTACATGATGGTTCAACGACGTGAAAATCGAATTTGGTTTTTTCGAGTTTTGCGTGACGCACAAAATTTTTAAACATCTCCAAAGTAACCTTTGAACCGTAAATTGGAGCTGGGACATGTGGATATATATACGCTAAAGCGCCCATTTCATCATCGTGTCCGTGAGGTAAAAGATAAGCTTTTACGCGGTCTTTATTCTCTTCTAAATATGTATAATTTGGAATTATGAAATCAATGCCAGGCATCGTTTTATCAGGATATCTAATGCCACATCCAACGACATAGATTTCATCGTTTATTTCAACTATAGTACAATTCTTTCCATCTTCATCAAGCCCGCCAAGAGCCACTATTTTAACTTTATCACTCATCATATAACACCTTTCTAAAAGCAAACGCAAAAAAACATTTCTTTCTTCAAAGATTATTATAATCTTTAGGCGGAGTTTTAGGAATATGAAAGTCTATAAAAGAGAAAAATCCCCTTTGCCGGGGATTAAGCCAATGCTTTTGTTTATTTGACTCTCATTTGTTTAATGACAGATCCGTCATCAAGCTTTCTTATAGATATTAAATCACCTTCGATTGTAGCATACGAAGGTTCATTTCCTCCTTTAGGGAAGGAGGTTGAACCAGGATTCAAAAACAATCTATCGTCTTTTTTCTCTAGAACTTGTATGTGAGTATGCCCAGAAATAAGAATATCGCCAGGTTCATCCTTGAGAAGATTAAGCGAAAAATCATCGCCATGGTAGAGATCGAAAGAATAATCGTCTATCTTAAAACGACGTACATCTTCTAAAGGGAATTTTAGAAGCGAGCCATCAATTCTCGAATCACAATTGCCACGAACAGCGATGACCTTATCGGCGTATAAATTTAAAATTTCGCAAACACCCATCGGGTCATAATCATCTGGAACCCCGTTTCTTGGGCCGTTATACATGAAATCCCCTAACAAAAACAATTTGTCCGGGGCGAATTCATCAATTCTTTTTTTAAGTAAAGACATCCTAGTTATTCTTCCATGGATGTCCGATGCGATTAAAATTTTCATTACTTTACCTCTGGCATTTCTCTAGTACTAATAACATTTACTCCTGTATCGCAAACATTTTCGATGACTACTTCACCTAAGTGAATTGGAGCTTTAATTTTAGCGCCATTGATTGACTTCATTACATCAAAGATTTTTCCTTTAGGAATTGGGTTTTCCGTTTTAACCGGGCACATCGGAAGTTCGGCATTAGAAATGCGGACGGTCGAAGTGACCACTCTTGTTGGATTAGAAACCTCTTGTTTTCCATATTTTTCGCCACGTGGGCAAAAATTGCCGCTTACATTGAGTTGTTCATCAACCGTTAGATGACAGCCTCTTGGACAGCAAATACAAATTAATTCTTTCATTTTACATGTCCTCTTTTCTAATTAAGGATACTTCAAGAGTTCCTTGATTTGCATTTAATAGATTTTTTGGGAATTTCTGAATTTCCATTTCACTAGGAATTATCACACCTTTGAAGTTTTTTTTGACAATTTCGCCATTAAATTTATATACGATATAAACATTCTTAGAAGGTTGACGAACTCTGAATTTAATTTCAATGTTATCTTTTGCTGAAGTTAAATCAATAAGACCAGGAACAACATACCCAATCCCGTTGCCAGCTTTAACAACGATAGTTTCCTTCGAATGATTAAGTTCTCCCTTGATATATGAAGCAGCAGCCTCACCCGCGACTTTTGCCTCCATGGCAACGTTATCAACTAAATCGTGGACGTGTAAAACATTACCACATGAGAAGATGCCCTCTACCGCTGTTTCAAAATTTTCATTGACTAATGCTCCACGGGAAGATCCTACCGGAATAGAAGCGTCTTTAAGTAAATCGTTATTAGGGATTAAGCCAATAGAAAGAATTAATGTATTGCAATCAAATTCCTTTTCCGTTCCAGGGATAGGCTGCTTTTTTTCGTCTACTTCTGCGATAACAACCTTCTCAAGATGAGATTTTCCAACAACCTTAGTCACAGTATGGCTAAGGTATAATGGTATATCATAATCGTAAAGACATTGAACCATATTACGGTTAAGTCCATTAGACCATTGGCAAATTTCGGCAACACCTAAAACTTTTGCGCCTTCTAAGGTCAATCTTCTTGCCATAATTAATCCGATATCCCCACTACCGAGAATAAACACTCTTTTTCCGACTAAATAGCCGTATTCATTGAGGAACAATTGCGCTTGTCCAGCCGTAAGCACGCCAGCAGGGCGATCCCCTGGAATGCCGATTGCGCCGCCATTTCTTTCATAGCACCCAGCAGCCATCACAATCGCTTTAGCCTTTATTTCCTTAACACCTTCTTCTTCGTTTGAATAAGTGACAATTTTATCTTTAGAAATGGATGTAACATAAGTTTTAAGCTTGTACTCGATTCCTCTTTCTTTAACTTGTTCGATAAAACGATAGGCAAATTCCGGACCGGTTAGTTCCTCTTTGAAAAGGGCAAGTCCAAAGCCATTATGGATACATTGATTTAAAATGCCTCCCAAAAATTCGTTTCTTTCCAAAATTAGGATATCTTTAATGCCTTTGTCGAAAGCCGCAACAGCCGCAGCCATGCCAGCTGAGCCACCACCAATGATGACTAATTCTCTTTCTTCCATTATTTATCCTCCTTTTTAACTTCTTCTTTGAGGATATACGAATCTTCTCCATCATAGAGAACGTCAAGAGGGGAGATATTCCATCTCTTAGCAAGCAGTTGAATCACCTTAGGTTGGCAAAACCCTCCTTGGCATTTTCCAAAACCGGCTCTTGTTCTCTTTTTGATGCCTTTTACGCTTGTTACAGGGATGCTACGGGAAAGAACGTCTTCTATTTCCCCAACCGATATCTTCTCACAATCACAAATAATGCGACCATATTCAGGCTTTTCTTTTATAAGAGCATTTTTTTCCTCAAACGTCATTTTCTTTGGCTTAAGGTATGGTCTTATGGTTTTTTTGTAATTCGGACTTTCTTCTAATTTAATTAAAGAGCCAACAAGCTCTTTTGCAACATATTCGCCAATGGCCGGAGAGGAAGCTAAACCCGGAGATTCAATTCCTGCGACATTGATGAAGTTATGATACCTTTTTGAAGACTCAATTATAAAATCATGAGTTGATGGGGTTGCCCTAAGTCCAGAAAACACCCTGATTTGTTGGTTGAAGGGAATATTTTGGACAAGGGTTACTGCTTCTTTTCTAATATTCGATAACGTTAAAGAATCAGTCGAGAAATCATCTTTCTCTTCAACGAATTCGCTTGATGGACCGACTAGATAATTGCCTGAGGTGGTCATCGTGACCAATATGCCTTTTCCTTTTTCACTTGGCAATGGGAAAAGAACATGATTTACAAGTCCTTTTGCATAATGATCTAACACGTAATATTCGCCTTTGCGTGGATTTATCTTCCAATCGATTGGCTCAATCATTTTTGCGATTTCATCTGAATGAAGTCCAGCCGCATTGATGACGATTTTCGTATTGTATTCGCCTTTATTGGTTTTAACTATGAAATGATCATCTTCTGGCAAAATAGCGATAACTCCTTCATTTAGATGCAGCTTAACGCCATTATCAACGGCATTTTCCATTGCGTGAGAAGTTAAGGCAAAAGGAGAAACAATAGCACCTGTCGGGCAAAGCAAAGCACCTTTGACCTCAGGATTTATATTCGGTTCCATCTCTTTGACTTCTTCTTTAGATAGAATTCTAGCAGGAACTCCGTTTAATGCGGCTCTTTTTGCGAGTTCGTCTAATATTGGAAGTTGGGAATCATAAATAGCAACGGTCATCGTTCCGCATTTTTCAAACGAAACATCAAGATCCTTGCAGACTTCTTCCATCATTCTATTGCCTAAAACGTTAAATTTTGCTTTATTTGTTCCTGGCAAAGGATCATAACCAGAATGGACGATAGCGGAATTTGCCATCGAAGTAACGTTGCCAACATCATTTTCTTTTTCTAAAACTAAAACGTCGAGCTTGTAGCGAGAAAGGCTCCTGGCAACAAAAGAACCAATGACACCAGCTCCTATGATAATTATGTCTTCCATAACATTAAATATTATAGATAAATAAAACAATTAATTAAAGAGAAATAAGTAAAATACTGAAAATATTTAATCAACTTAAAAAATAAAAAACTCATCTCAAGACGAGATGAGTAAGTTTAGAGATTAGTGACGATCTTTTCTTGGCCCGTTATGGCCTGAATGGGAATGAGAACCTTTGTTTCCGTTTGGGCGATCACCCTTAGAAGGACGCTCAGGACGTTCGACGTAATCGGCAGGTTTTTCGATGAATTCGCGGTGGGAGAGTTTGATCTTTCCATCTTCAAGTCCAACAACCACTACTTTGATGACATCGCCAACCTTGATGACGTTTGTTGCATCATCAATATATTTCCAATCAAGGCGGGAGACATGGCAAAGTCCGTCTGTGTCGCCAAACAAGCGAACAAAAGCGCCATAATTTTCGACTCTTGTAACAGCTCCTTCGTAGATTTCTCCGACTTTGGCTTCACGAACGATATCGTCGATTCTTCCTTTGGCCTTTTCGATCATTTCCTTATCCGTGTGATAGATTGTGACCTTGCCAGAATCTTCAACGTCAATCTTAACGTTACCGCATGTAGCAATAATATCGTTTATGACCTTTCCGCCTGTTCCGATAACATCTCTGATCTTATCTGGATCAATATTGAAAGTAACCATCTTAGGAGCGTATTTGCTGACTTCATCACGAGGTTTTTCGATGCAATTTTGCATAACTTCACGGATTTCAGCACGTGCTTTCTTAGCTTGAGCAAGAGCTTCGGATAAGACATCTCTTGTTACGCCGTGGATCTTGATATCCATTTGAAGGGCTGTAATACCTTTAACCGTACCAGCGCACTTAAAATCCATATCTCCGAAGTGATCTTCCATACCTTGGATATCGGTAAGGATTGTGTAGTGATTCGTCTCTTTATCAGGAGCGCGGCTTGGATCATCGGTGATTAAGCCCATAGCAATACCGGAAACGACGTTTTTGATCGGAACTCCTGCTGCCATTAAAGAAAGGCAGGAAGCGCAGATAGAAGCTTGAGAAGATGAACCATTAGATTCAACGACATCAGCAACGCATCTGATTGTGTATGGGAAGTCATCGATTGAAGGGATAACATAGCTTAAAGCTCTTTCACCTAATGCACCGTGACCGATTTCACGACGGCCTGGGCGACCCATTCTGCCAATCTCACCGACTGAATAAGGTGGGAAGTTATATTGATGCATGAATGTTTTATTAGAATCTCCGGTGAGAGAATCAATGATTTGGGCATCAGATAAAGGCCCTAATGTCGTTGTGGAGATGACTTGTGTTTGACCACGGGTGAACATTGCTGAACCATGAGCTCTTGGCAATAAATCGATTTGGGCGTCAAGAGGACGAATTTCATCGACCTTACGGCCATCCGGTCTAACTTTGTCTTCGATAATTAAACGACGAACTTCTTTTGCGACCATTCCTTCGAGAATATCTTCGACCATAAGCATTGTGGAGGAATGTTCTTTTTCGTTTTCGTAATCTCTTGCATCGTAATCATCAAGGATTTCATTCTTTAAAGCATCGATCTTATCTTGTCTTTCGAGCTTATCCATCGTGTGATCGATAGCGTCGACCATACGATCGTTGATACGTGAATAGATATCATTTTCGATTTCTTTGTCAGGGGCATATAAATCGATATGACGTTTTTCTTTGCCAACGGCTTTGACGATTTCTTCTTGGAAAGTGCAAAGTTTTTTGATTGCTTCATGACCGAACATGATAGCATCAAGCATTTCTTCTTCTGGGACTTCATCAGCGCCAGCTTCAACCATCATGATAGCCTCTTTTGTCCCAGCGACAGTGATGTTGATATCGCTTATAGCTTTTTCCTCAACGGATGGATCGATGATAAGTTGTCCATTGATTCTGCCAACAACAACACCAGCGACTGGTCCTTCGAACGGGATGTTAGAGATACAGAGCGCTAAAGATGCGCCAAGCATTGCAGCCATCTCTTGTGGAGCTGTTGGATCGCAAGACATAACGGTGTTAACGATTTGAACTTCGTTGCGGAATCCTTCGGCAAACAAAGGACGAATTGGACGGTCAATAAGACGTGCGCTTAATGTTTGGTGGGCATCTGGGGATCCTTCGCGGCGTAAAAAGCTTTGTGGGATTTTTCCAGAAGCGTATTGTTTTTCAATATAGTCGACAGTTAATGGGAAGAAATCTCCTCCTTTTGGTTCATCGGCACAGCAAGCCGTAGATAAAACCACGGTGTCGCCGAAACGGACTAAGACTGCGCCATCGGCTTGTTTGGCAATCTCGCCGGTTTCGATTTGAAGGTGACGGCCTTCAAATTCCATTTGGAATACTTGTTTACTCATTTAATTTTCCTTTTTTTAACGGATAGATTTTAACACAACTAAAAAAGATTAGATACAATCTTTAGAAAATAAAAAGTCCTGCTTGCACAGGACTCGATGTTTACTTGACTTATTTACGAAGTTTGAGGGATTCGATCAAAGCAAGATATGCTTCGTGATCGTTTCTTTCAAGATACGCTAAAAGAGCGTGACGTTTTCCAACAAGTTCGGTAAGTGAGCGTTTTGCAACTGCATCACCTTTATTGCTCTTTAAGTGAGCGGTTAATTCGGAAATTCTCTTTGTGAGGATGGCGACTTGGACTTGTGTGCTTCCAGTGTCTTTTGCATCCTTTCCGTATTTAGAGATAATGACGTTCTTTTCTTCTTTTGTTAACATTTTTATTTTCTCCTTTCGAATCGTCTTGGCAATGTCTAAGCTAAGTCAAAGAGAGTGGCTAAGCAAGGGCATGCTGCAAAATTGAGTATACATTCATAAAGGAACATATTCAAATGTTTTTTCACTTTTTAAACGCTTTCATTGCAATTTATTATTGCTTGCACGCGTGCGTAAGAATAAAATCTTAAATGCTGTTTTCAAGGAGGAAACATATATGAATATGCGTAATATTGCGATTATCGCTCACGTTGACCACGGTAAAACAACCTTAGTCAATTCCCTATTAACTTCTTCTCACACATTTAGAGATAACGAAGAAATCAAAGATAGAATGCTTGATTCTAATCCATTAGAACATGAAAGAGGCATCACTATCTTAGCTAAAACTACCGCCGTTAAATATAACGACACGAAAATTAACATCGTTGACACCCCAGGGCACGCTGACTTTGGTGGCGAGGTCGAAAGAATTATGCACATGGTCGATGGTTGCTTGCTTTTGGTCGACGCTTATGAAGGAACAATGCCTCAAACGCGTTTTGTTCTAAAAAACGCCTTGGAAAATCACATTAAGCCAATCGTCGTCATAAACAAAGTCGATCGTCCAAATGCCGATCCGCAAAAAGCCGTTGATGAAGTTTTAGACTTATTGATTGAACTTGGCGCCCCTGAAGATTTGCTCGAATTCCCGGTTTGCTACGTTTCCGCTTTGAATAATACTTCCTCTCTTGACCCAGATCCATCAACTCAAAAACCTGGCATGGATTGCCTATTTGATTTGATCATTAATAATATCCCAGCTCCAAAATGTGAGCCTGAAAAACCATTCCAATGGCAATCAGCGTTACTTGATTACAATGATTTTGTCGGAAGAATCGGCATTGGAACGATTAGAAGAGGACACGTCCATGTTGGCGATACCGTCACCGATATTAGAAAAGATGGCAGCACTTCTAATTTCAAAGTCATGAAACTTTATACGTTCTACGGAATGAATAAAAATGAAGTTGATCAAGTTGAAGCAGGTGACATTTGCGGAATCGCTGGTCTTCCTGATATGGGAGTTTCCGATACTGTTTGCGATCCAAAAGGCGCTGAAGCCCTTCCTATCCTCCGTGTCGATGAGCCAACCCTTCAAATGGAATTTGGCACCAACACTTCCCCATTAAGAGGTCAAGACGGCAAAAAGGTCACCGCTCGTGTTCTTGAAGAGAGATTATATGAAGAAACGCAAAGAGACGTTTCCCTTAAATATTCACGTATTCCAAACACAGAAAGATGGGTTGTTTCGGGACGTGGAGAACTTCATTTAGGCGTTCTTATCGAAACTATGCGTCGTGAGGGATACGAACTCGAAGTTTCCAAACCTCAAGTTATCACAAAAGTTATCGATGATGTTAAATGTGAACCATTCGAAGATTTGCAAATCGATGTTCCAAATGAATTTGTCGGAGATATGATGACCACTTTAGGTGAAAGAGGCGCTTCATTAATCGACATGAATGATAATGGACTCACTACCCGTTTAAATTACGTTATCCCATCACGCGGATTGATCGGTTTTATCTCCAATTTCATGACGATGACTAAGGGCTATGGTATTATCAACCACATGTTTAAAGATTATCGTCCAATGATTAGAACAGATATTGGCGAAAGAAATATCGGCGTCCTTGTTGCAACCGACAAAGGGCAAAATCCTGCTACTTCTTATGCTTTACAAAAAGTCGAAGAACACGGAACTATGTTCGTTGTACCTGGCGATATTTGCTATGAAGGCATGATTGTTGGAGAGCATCGTTATCCAGTCGATTTAGCGGTCAACTGCACACAAGCTAAGCCAATGACAAACGTTCGTTCTTCCACTAGAGAAATGATGATTGTCTTAAAAGCCCCACGCAAAATGACATTAGAAGCGTGTCTTGATTACATTAATTCTGACGAGCTTGTTGAAATCACTCCTCATGCTATAAGAATGAGAAAGAGAATTCTCGATACATCCGAAAGAAAGAAATTTGACGCTCATAAAAAAGCCGAAAAGGAAGCATTGAATAAATAAGCAAAAACAGGAATCGATTTGATTCCTGTTTTTTTAATTATCGAAATATTTTGAGTCTTTATCCAATTGGAATTTAAGTTCATCCAATGAAGAAAATTTCCTTTCCTCGCGGATGAAATCAATAAAGAAAACCTTTATATCCTTATTATATATATCAGATTCAAAGTCCAATAAATGAGTCTCGAGAATATTTTTTTCCAATTTGCCGATTGTCGGATTGTTTCCGATGTTGATTATTGATTTGTATTTAATATTATCAACTTCCGTATAACCAGCATAAACACCCGCCTTCGGAGACATTTTTTCAGGATTAATCTCGATATTTGCAGTTGGATAAGATATTTTTCTTCCATTTTCGAAACCGTGAATAACCTCGCCAGAAATTGAATACTCATAGCCAAGTTGATTATTCGCTTCTTTGATTTTGCCGCACTTAAGCAAGGAAATTATCGTGCTTGTGGAAATTTTTCCATTTTCATCTTCAAGCAAGGGACAAGCAATAACCTCAAAAAATTGTTGAAGGTCAGAAATCCTCCCCTCTTTTTTGTAGCCAAAAGTATAATCGACACCAACAACAACTCTTTTTGGACTAATAGGCTTAAGAATTTGCGAAATGAATTCATCCTTTCTTAAATTAAGAAAGTTTCTATCAACATGAACGATGTAGGCGACATCGACGCCAAACTTTTCAAACAAATCTAGCTTCTCATCTAACAAAGTTAGTTCAAATCCCGATTTTGCATTAGGCAAAAATTTGCCAAGATTTGCATCAAAAAGTAAGACTCCAACGGCATTTTTTTCTTTTTTTGCTGCTTTAATTAGTTCAAAATGACCTCTATGAACCCCATCAAAATATCCAAGAAGTAATGAACCATCCACTAAAGTGGGGATTTTGGCACCTTTTTCAAAAAAGATTTTTTTCATCAAAAAAGGCCTCTTTCAGGTTTATACGTTAAAGTATCCTGAACTTTTTTATATATGGCTAAAGCTTTGCCGTCTTTCTTCATGATGATTCTTTCGCCAAGATCCTCGCCAACATAAACCATCACTCCATCATAAACCGCTTTAACATCCTCTTCGTCAATAATCTCAAAACTTTTAAAAGAAGTTAAAAATCTAGATGGATCAACAATTGAATTCTCATTTAAAGAATTCAAGGAAATCGCATCTTCCAACTTAAAAGGACCAAGTTCCGTTCTAGTTAAAGAAATTAAATGGCCAATCGTACCGAGTTTTTCCGCTATGTCTTCGCCTAAAACGCGAATGTAGGTTCCTCTAGAAACATCCGCTTCAAAAGTAATAATTCCATTTTCAAAAGAAATTAATTTCAATCCATAAATAGTGATTTTGCGTGGTTTTCTTTCAACTTCAATTCCCTTATGAGCTTTTTTATATAGAGGTTCACCATCAATTTTTATTGCCGAATGCATTGGAGGGATTTGTTCTCCATCGCCTAAAAAAGTTTGAAGAGTTTCTTCAATTTTCCTTACATCGATATTTCCAATATCTTTCTCCTGAATTACTTCCCCGTCTAAATCCCCGGTTGAAGTTTTAATTCCGAGTTTAAGTTCCGCGACATATTTTTTTCTTGAGTCATCAAGGTAGGGAAGAAACTTCGTTCCCTTATTAATTCCTATAACAAGCAAACCGGTAGCAAAAGGATCCAAGGTCCCTAAATGGCCAACTTTTTTTGTTCCGTAGAAATGGCCGATCTTATTGTCGACATTTCTTGAAGTAAGTCCCGCTTCTTTATTAATAATTAAAATTCCATCATTCATAGGCTTTTATTATAAAATAAATAGAAATTGGGTTAAAATAATTTGATGAACAATTATTATTTAAGAAACATATTATCTTCCTTAAGGAATGCCGATTTGCATTATTCGTTGATCGATGACGGGGATAAAATAGTCCTTGGACTATCTGGCGGGAAAGATTCACTTTGCCTTTTATACGCGTTAACTCTTTATCAGAAATTTTCAAAGAAGAATTACGAAATCTATCCAGTTTTGCTTGATTTAGGCTTTAAGGACAATTACGATTTTTCCTCTTTAGAAACGTTTTGCTCTTCTTTGGGTCACCCTTTAAAAATAATCGATTCGAGATTTGTTTATCCCGCCTTGCAATCACATACAAAAGAAGGCAAGCACGTTTCTTGTTCTTTGTGTTCAAGAATGAAAAAAGCGGCAATGAAAGATGTCGCAAAATCGCTTAAGGCAAATAAAATTGCCTTTGCTCACCATCATGATGACTTAGTTGAAACATTGATGATGAATGTTATTAACTCCGGTAAAATCGCGACTTTTACTCCTAAAATGCAATGGGAAAAAGAAAATATAACCTTTATTCGCCCATTTATCGAAGTTGAAGAAAAAGAACTTAGAGGATTAGCTAAAGAGCTTTCTTTCCCGGTATTTGATTTAGGATGCCCTGTTAACCATCATACTGAAAGAGAGGAAATTAAAACCTCTCTATCCGAACTTTATAAGAAAAACCCTGATATAAGGAAAAACGTCGCTAGATGCTTGGTAAATTATGAAAATTTCGAGTTGCCATTTTCTTATCGCGAAGTAACTTGTAAGGGTTTTGAAACGTATTCTTTAAAAGAAATAACAACGCCAAAAGATATGAGAAATACGAAGATTTCTTTGAAAAACGAGAAAGAGAACGAGAAAGACTTTCTTATTCTTCATAAGCATCAAAAAGTTGGTGAAATATCCTATCGTTTAGTTAGAAATCATCTTTATGAGATCTTCAATCTTGATGGAAACAAGGAAAGCCAAGTCGTTGCAATTAACGAATTAGTAAGAGAAATTTCCAAAAAATCGATACCTGCGACATTTATCTTGACTGGAGCTAGAAAAGATATTGCCATTTCTTCCTCCTTTGAAAAGAAAAAAGATTACAGCATTAAAGGCCTTCATTACATAAGAAAGATCAAATAAAAAAATGACTCGTTGATTATAACGAGCCTTTTTTAGCGTTTTCGATGTCTTCTTCCTCTTTTTTAAGAAGCGCGTTCAGTCTTTCTTCATCATCAAATCTAGAATCGTAGATGAAGGCAATTTGAGGGACTTTGTATAAATCCATCCTTTTAGCAAGAGAGGAACGGACAAACCCTTTGCAACGATTGAGTTCTTCCATGTGTTTATCGGGATTTTTCACCCCGATAAAGGAAACATAGACTTTTGCTAAAGAGTTATCTGAGTTCATTTCCACAAGATTAACGGAAGGAATGCCAATCTTTGGATTCTTTAACTCAAAGGTAAGAATATCAGAAATATTTCTAGCGATAAGCGCTTTAATACGACCTTGTTTTTGGGCCATTATTTCTTTTCCACCATCTCATATCCTTCGATGATGTCTCCTTCTTTAAGATCGTTATATCCTTCGATGGTGATGCCGCATTCATATCCTTCTTTGACTTCTTTGACATCATCCTTAAAACGTTTCAAAGAGCCAAGTTTTCCTTCGTAAGTGATAACGCCAGCTCTAAGAAGACGGATTTTTTCATTTTGTTTGATGAGACCTGAAGTAACATAAGATCCGGCGACCGTGCCAACGTGAGTAATTTTATAAATATGACGTACTTCGGCTTGTCCTGTGACATTTTCGACCTTTTCATATTTATACATACCCTTCATAAGATTGGTCATTTCATCGATTAATTCATAGATGATTCTATGAGGGCGGATTTCGATTTTTGCTTCGGCAGCTTTTTGGGAAATTCTTGCGTCTGGTCTGATATTGAAAGCGTAAATAACGGCATTGGAAGCTTGCGCTAACAAAATATCAGAATCATTTATCGCACCAGCTTGGGCTGCAACAACTTTAATTTTAATCTTGTCATCGGATAATTTTTCTAATGAGGCTTTTAAGGCTTCGGCAGAACCGTCTGTATCCGCTTTGACTATAACGTTGATGTTTTGAACGTTACCAGCATTAACAAGGTTATTCAAGTCTTCTAAAGACATCGCTGAAGTGCCAGCTTGAGCCTTTGCTTTATTAGCAAGAGCCCTTCTTTCGGCAATATCTTTTGCTTCCTTTTCTGTTGGGAAGGACATGAATCTATCGCCAGCATTAGGAACGGCCGATAAACCCGTTACTGAAACTGGGGTTGAAGGACCAGCAGATTTTAAAACTGTTCCATATTCATTAACCATACGACGGATCTTTCCGTAGATTTCTCCAACAACGACATAGTCAGAATTGTTCAAAGTACCATTTTGAACGAGAAGAGTTGCTTTTGGACCTTCTCCTTTATCAAGATTGGCTTCGAGAACAGTACCAATAGCGTAACGGTTTGGATTGGCTTTAAGTTCCATCATTTCGGATTTAAGGATGATTGTTTCGAGCAAATCATTCAAACCAGCACCTGTTTTAGCTGATGTTTCAACCATCAAAACATCTCCGCCATATTCTTCGCCAATGATGTTATGTTGCATGAGTTCTTCTTTCACGCGGAAAGGATCTGCTCCTGGAACATCCATCTTATTTATGGCGACGATAATTTGGCAATTAGCCGCTTTAGCGTGGTTGATGGCTTCAATTGTTTGAGGCATAACACCATCATCGGCTGCTACAACGAGAACGACAATATCGGTTACGTCGGCTCCTCTAGCGCGCATTGCTGTAAACGCAGCGTGCCCTGGAGTGTCGATTATTGTGATTTTCTTGCCATGAACTTCTTTTTGATAAGCACCGATTGCTTGGGAAATGCCACCCGCTTCGCCGCCAGCAACATTTGTATGTCTTATAGCGTCGATAATCGAGGTTTTACCATGGTCAACGTGACCCATGACTGTAACTATTGGCGCTCTTTCTTGAAGATCTTTTGGATCATCTTTGATTTCGAGTTCTTCGAAATGTTCGGCGTCAACGATCTTTTCTTTCTTGAAATCGTAATCATATTCAAGGCAGATCGTGCCAATCGTTTCGTCATCTAACATTTGATTGATTGTTACCATTTTGCCATTCATAAATAAAAATTTGATGATGGCGTTAGCGGGAACGTTGATGGCTTTTGAGAGTTCAGAGACGCTTAAAGGTTTAGAATAGACAAAGACTCCACCATTTACTTTGGCAAAATCTTCTTTTTTCTTTTGGAATGGACGTGACTCAAAATTTGCTTGGCGTGAATTTCCTTTGTCATTCTTTTTTGAGACAAATTGATTGTTTTTCTTCATTATTTAGCCCCTTTCAAAGATTTGCTAACGTAGGCAAGCGCGGCTTTTTTGTCGAGAATGCCTATAAAATTAACTCCGCCATGGCCTAAAGCATTTCCAAGTTCTTCAGACGAGAAACTCTTTTCATCAATTGGCAAATGGCGGCTTAAAATCTGTTTTTTTATCATTAAGGACTGATTGCTCGTAAGATCGTTAGCAACTATCACGAACTTAGCCTTATCAAGGTGGGAAAGGAAATCTTCGCCGATTATGGCGCGTTTAGAGACATATAATAGGCCTAAAAATCCTAATACTTGTTTCTTTTCCATTTCCTTTCCTCCTTAAATTCAAAATTTATTAGTTATTATCGTAATATTCATCGAAATCATCGTAATCGATGGAATCTTCTTCGTTTTGAAGTGCTTCGTTTTCCTCTTGTTCGATTTCAGCTAATTCTTCATCAGAATAAATTGGCATTGCTTCTGTTGGAGGAACTTCGCTTGGCGTGACACGAGCAACTTCGTTATCAGAAATATTGTGAGGACGCTTGCTCTTGCCAAACTTGCTAGGCTTCTTCTCATCTTTCTTTTCAGAAGAATTGGCAAGTTCTTTTTCGAGTTCATCGAGAGTCTTAGTTGTTTTAACGGCAGTGGTTTCAGCAACTTTGACTGGTTCCGGCGTAACTTCAACTTTTGTTTCTTCTTTAACGGTTTCGACAACTGGTGTTTCTTCGACTGCAGATGTTTCTTTTGTTTCAGAAACTGGGCTTTCATCGAGTTCAACATCATCTTCGTCGATTTCAGGAACGACTGGAGCTTGTTCTTGAACTGGCTCATTGGCTTTTGAAGCCATCTCTTCAGCGGAACGTTTTGCGTATTCTTCGCGGCTCTTCGCCTTCTTTAATTCAGCTGCTGTCTTTTCGATTTCCTCAAGTGGGGTGTATTCGATTTCTTCATCTTCTGCATCAGATTTCTTGTAGATGCGGATGGACCAGCCAGTTAATTTGTTTGCTAAGGATGAATTAGAACCTTTTTTACCGATAGCGGTCGTATAAACTTCATCATCAACGACAACTAAAGCGCTTGGATAAGGCTTGCTATTTTCATCAATTATCTTAACGCCAAGAACGGTTGCTGGGCGCATGGCTTCGGCAATGAATAATGGGGTGTAATCGCTATAAGGAATGATATCGATTTTTTCTTTGATTTTAGCATTGCCAAGTTGTCCAACGACTTTTTGAATTCTTGAACCGCCTTGACCGATGCAAGCGCCAATTGGATCGACTTCTTCAACGGTTGAAGCAACCGCGACCTTACTTCTTATGCCAGCTTTACGGGCAATCCCTTTGATGACGACTGTGCCATCATAGATTTCGTGGATTTCCTCTTCAAATAATCTCTTAAGGAATCCTTCGCTAGAACGAGTGGCTTTGATTTGTTGATTCTTTTTAGTGATTGTATTTTCACCTTTTGGTTGCTTAACTTCTTCGATATAGACTTTGATGATATCGCCAAGTTTGAAATCTTCATCGCCAATGAGATCTTCTCTCATTAAATCAGTCGTGCCTTTGCCAATGTTAACTGTAACCGATGTTCCAGAAACAGCTTCAACAGTTCCAGTAACCAATTCGCCGATATGATCTTTATAGATTTCATAAAGGACTTCGTGTCCGGCATCGTTGATTTTTTCGGTTAAAGCTTTGCGGAATGAGGCAGCAGTAAACTTAGATAGAGTCTCAAATGGGCAATAAACGCGATAATCTTCGCCAACTTTGATGTTCTTTGCCTCTTCTTCGATAAGAGAAATAAGATATTTCATCTCAGCCTTTTTATCGGCATTTCCGCGGCTCTTAAGATAAGCGAGTTCTTCTTTGATGGCATAAATCTTATCTTCAGCGTCATATTGGGCATCTTCAGGAGATATTTCAAGATAATCGTCTTGGATTTCTTCGACGACCTTCTTTAATTGGCAAATTGTGACGTGGCCATTTTCTTCGTCGATTTTAACTTCGACCCTTGCTTCTTCCATTTCTGGCAACTTGGATTTGCTGAAACGTGGTCCGCGTAAATAATTTGTGTATGCCGCTTGAAGAGCGTCATGCAAAGCGTTGATAACAGCTTGGTGGCTAACGCCTCTTGCTTCAGCAATGGCGTCCACGGCTTGTTTAAATTCTTCTACATTCATATTATTTCCTTCTTCTTAAAATTTAATCGCTAAACGAGCTTTGTCTATCGTTTCGCGTTTGATTGTAATTTTTTTGCTTTTGGCTTTTTCTTTAATGCCAAGGATTACTTCTATTGGGCTAACCTCAAGAAGGTCTCCCTCAAGAATGTTTTCTCCTTTATAGGGGTGAGATAAATGGAAATTGACGTAATTTCCTACATAGTTTTCAAGCTTATCCAATTTAAGGGGTTTCTCTGCCCCAAGAGATGAAACATCAAGCGTATATGCGCAAGATATCGGATCGGCTTTGTCAAGCAATGGGTTGATGATATCACTTACTAAGACAATGTCATCAAGGGATATTGGGGAATCTCTATCAATATAGACATGAAGCGTCAAGCCATCGGAATCGCGGCTTAATTCCACTTCAGCTAGGGTGTAACCTTCTTTTTCAAGAACCGGTTCTAATATCGCCTTTACATCATCTATTTCTTTCATTTTCTCCTCCTAGATAAATAAAAAGGTGGCACCTCACGGTAACCACTCAAGAAATATGAGCGTCGTAGAGCCTTTTCCAAGGATCATCTACGTTGTTATTATCAACTATATTCTAAGTTTTTTCAAGAGAAACATTAAATTTCGTCGGACAATAAATTTTTAGTTTTAATGTATACTTTTGAAGAGAAAATCAGCTTCGATTTAAAAGTTTAAATAAAACGCATTGATAATAAAAAAACCTAGCGCAGAGTGCCAGGCTAGATTAATCAATGGTGCCCCGACGCAGAATCGAACTACGGATTGAACCTTACCATGGTTCCGTTATACCATTTAACTATCGGGGCAACGCCTTTTAACAGGCGAGATTGATTATAGATAATTAGGATTAATCATGCAAGAAAAACTTGCTATTCTTTGCTAAGTTCTCCAAGAAGATCATAAACGCCCGCCTTAAGGATCTTGACTTTTACAATATCCCCTTCCTTCAATTCGTTTTCTGATTTGAAGAAAATGTTGCCATCAATTCCATCCGGCGCATTCCAATAAGAGCGAAGGGAATACATCTTTTTCATTGGATCGTATCCAATTACAAGCCCTTCCATCACTTCTCCGACTTTTTCTTTATTTAAGTCGAAGGTGATTTGGCGTTGGGTTTCCATAAGTTCGTCAAAACGTTTCTTCTTAGTGGTTTCCCTAACTTGTTCTTTGCGATTATATGCAGCCGTTCCTTCTTCCCTAGAATACATAAAAACTCCCAAGTGATCGAAACGAATTTCTTTAATGAAGGAAAGAGTTTCTTCATGGTCTTTTTTCGTTTCGCCCGGGAATCCGGTTATAAGAGTTGTCCTTAAGACCGCTTTAGGCATAAGTTTCTTGATTTTTTTGAAAAGAAGACGCATATCTTCAACGTTTCCATGACGATTCATCGCTTTAAGAACATGGTCTGAGGCGCATTGAATCGGCACGTCAAAATACGGTGCAATAGTTTTGGAGTGAGCGATGAAATCAAGTTCTTCATCACTGACTTCTTCAGGATAAAGATACAAAAGTCTTATTGAATAGAAACCAAGTTCATCTAGCGCTTTCATTAAATCAAGCATGTTCGGCTTATTCTCAGGAAAATCCTTGCCATAATGCATAGGGTCTTGGGAAACAAGCGAAATTTCTTTTATTCCATCCCTTTTTAGCATTTTGGCCTCTTCAATGATTTCATCAAATGGTCGAGATTTCATTCTTCCTCTTATATAAGGAATAGCGCAGAAAGCGCACATGTTATCGCATCCATCTGATATTCTTAGATATGCAGAATAATTTGAAGTTGAGATAACTCTACGCAAAGGAGAGATTGGCAAAAGATCTTTTTCGCCGATTAAATCACCGATTTTTGCATGTAATGAGGAATATTCTTTGATTGGAACCCAAAGATCAACTTCCGGAATTGCTTCTTTTAATTCTGAAAGATTTCTTTCGACAAAGCATCCGACAGCGACTAATTTGGCGTCATATTTAGCCATCGAAAGAATGGTATCAATGGCTTCTTTTTTGGCATCTTCAATAAACCCACAGGTGTTGACGATAATTAAATCGGCATCCTTAGGAGAAGAAGACAAAAGATAATTGCTTAATGGGAACATCGCCAAAATCATCTCGGAATCAACGAGATTTTTAGCGCATCCAAGCGATACGAGGCAAATCTTTTTCATCTTTATTTAACTTCGTGAGCGCCTTCTTGAGGAATAGAGACCTCAAGAATGTTTTTCTTTGGATAATATTTTCTCATTCCCTCCATGAAGAAATCGAATTCTTCATTTGGAACAAAGCAAATGATTGAACCGGCAAGCCCTCCGCCCATGACGCGAGCTGAACCGCGTTTAAGGAAAAGGGAGGCTCTTTCTACCGCTTCAAGAGGCGAGGAAGAATAGTTTCTTCTAATCATGACATTATGAAGCAAAGACATTTGAGAGAGTTCGCTTTCTTTTTCAAGTTCAAGGAACCAATCAAAATTATTAGTCTCAAAGGCTTTTTTCGCTCTTTCAACTCTTTGATTCTCTCCAACAAAATGCAACGCTCTGAGCCTTGCTCTATCCTCCATCGTCACAACATGGATCTTTTGATAGAATTCCTCGAGAGGAACCTCTGAAAGAACGTCTTTTCTATAAACGGTCTTGGCAACTTGTTTCATGTCGTTTGGCATTTCGGAATATAAATCCGATAAGCCAGCATGGGATGAGCCAGGATTCACGATGACGATTTTCATATCCCACGAAGGGAATGGGAGAGGCTCAACGACAGGATTAGCCAAATCGGAGAAATCTAAATAACAAACTCCTCCAAAGGATGAACCGCATTGATCAAGAAGGCCGCTAGCTTTGCCAAAATATACGTTTTCGGCATATTGACCGATTTTCGCTTTCTCTATTTTGCTGATCTTTCCTTCGTTATAAAGAACGTTTTCGACTTCAGCAACGTATAATTCGAAAGCGGCTGAGGAAGAAACTCCCGCGCCTTTATATATATCTGAAATGATGGCAGTATCAAATCCACCAATCTTATATCCGCAATTTTGAAGGGCTTTAAGCACGCCTTTGACTAAAGAAATCGGGCGTCCTTGCTCTTCTTTTATCATTTCAAGATGCGCAAGATCTACTTTAAAAGAGCCATATCCTTCAGAATAGAAATTGATAATTCCATCATTTCTTTCTTTAAGTGCACCTTTAATTCCTTGTGAGCAGGTTGCAACAATGCAGCGTCCCTTTTGATGATCGGTATGGTTGCCAATGATTTCTAATCTTCCATAAGAAGCGAAATGTCTAGTGGCATCAAAATTAAATTCTCTTTTGAAAATCTTATCTATTTGCGTATATTTTCCCATAATTAGTCCTCGAATGTTTTCTTAACGAATTTATGAAATCCTTCTTTTCCTTTTTCATTATCCTTGAACACCGCGACGTTTCTTAATATTTCGCGGCAAACGTTATTGATATAACTTTCTGCGGTCTTTCCTTCTTTTATGGCTTCAATTAAGCCTTCAAAATCTTTCATATCAGGATATTTAGCAAGGTAGTCTTCTTTAGAAAGGAGAGCGGATTCTTTCGCTTCTTGAATTTGTCTCTTCAATCTTGCTGGAAGAATGAATAAGCCTGCCGCCTCAATAAGACCGATGCCTTCATGCTTGATAGAGAAATATTCTGGATGAGCGTGGAAGATTCCTTCTGGATATTGCTCATTTGTGCGATTATTTCTTAAAAGAAGATAGAGGTTATATTTTTCATCTGTTTTACGAGCTATAAGCGTTATAGCATTATGTCTAACGCCATTTTCGTTAGCGATTATCTCATTTTCTAAATCGTCATAGGCTAACCAGCTATTCAATATTTTGTCAGCTTGATCGATAACATCGTTTTTGTTTTCTCCTTCAATTTTTAAAACTGATAGGTAGAAATTAAGGATTGAAACGGTCGTATTTTTCTTTGAATGGTACACTTCTTCAAGATTCTTAGCCTCAAAAATTGGCAAGACTGGTAAACCACCTTGGAAATGTTCATGGTCAAGAATAGACCCTCCAACAATTGGCAAATCGGAGTTGCTTCCTAAGAAGAAAGTTGGGAAAATGTCGACAAAGTCAAGCAATCTAACAAATGTTTTATGCTCTATATGCATTGGAGTATGCTCATCTTTGAAGCAAATTCCGTGTTTTTTAAAATAACCATAAGGAGAATATTGGAAATACCATTTTTCACCGGCTAAATTTAACGGAATGAATCTAATTGTAGAACGAGCTGGCTTTTTTGCATCACCATAGAAGCCTAAGTTATCATGGCAAAGGCGACATTTTGGGTAATCCGAAGAAACCTTGGTTAGAAGTTTGGCAATATCTTTGTTATTTTTCTCTGGCTTAGAAAGATTGATAGTGATTTTCAAAGCTGGACCGTCTTCAAAAGAAGCATCCCATTCGAGATTTTGATCAACTTTTGTTTTTTGGAAATAACCATTTGCAATCGATAAATCATAAAGATAGTTCATGGCTTTTTGATCACCTTCGCCTAGCTTTGCAAAGAAATTCTCATTTACTTTCGATGGAGTTGGAGAAAGTAAGCCCAAAACGAAATCCGCTTTAAGGAAAGCTTCTTCTTCGCTTATTCCGTTTTCTTTCACTTCGAAATCGATGACATCTTGGATAAGAGTGTCAGGAACGGTCAAAGAGGATATTTTCTCTACATCTATCTCTCCATCATATGGAGTGTCCTTATTAAACAAATGGAGGAGAATGTTTTTGAAATATATCTCATCCTCATAATCCATTTCTAAATGGGTTTTAGCATAGCAAATCAATTCATCTATCGTTTTTTCAATCATCTTTTTACTCCTTTATCTCAAATTTGTATTCAATGAAATTTCTTTGGGCTTCCCCTTCTTTTACAAGCATCTTTTCAAAGTCTAAAGCCTTATATTGCGGTTCTAAGGCAATCGAACAATGCTGAGAATTGATGTTTCCGTTGCTCAGTTCTTGTCCGAATGGCCCACAATTGCTCGTATAAATGACAACATCGTCATATGAAGAGGACAAAATAAGAGAATATTTATCGTTTTCAAGAATAACGTGGGGATTATCTTTGTTTCTTTCCTCTTTATGAAAGGCCGTATCAAGTCCGCCAATCTTTGAGAAATAATCGTTTGTTATCACTTCATTAATTATTTTACCTTCATTTAGGTCGGTAAAGGTAGGAATATCGATGTAATTTTTCGCTGTCAAATCGTCATTATAGGTGAGGATGCTATTTGCGTCGACTTTGAGTGTGTCATTTTTGATTGATGATTCAGCGCCAAGATTGAAATAGGTGTGGATTGTAAGGTCCATCGGCGTTTCTTTCTTAGAAACAGATTTAAATTCTATTCTAAGTCTTCTTTCTTTCTCCGGAATTATATAACGGACCCTAGTTGAGACTTCTCCCGGAAATCCTTGATCAAGATCTTCGGATGTAAGGTAATAATCAACGATTAAGCCTTCTTTTTTATTCGACATATCCATTTTGAAAAGCTTAAATGAATATCCTTCTTTTCCGCCATGAAGGGTTTTGTTTCCTTCATTTTGATTTATCTGATAAGATTCGCCTTTGAAAGAAAGGGTGCCGTTAGGGATTCTGCCGGCAATTCTTCCGATGCATTTTCCATGGTATGCGTCATCTTTCATCCATGCTTCGTGATCTTTAAAACCGGCTATCATCGGGACTCCATCAAGTTTTAATTGATAGATACCCGCGCCAAAATCACATAAAGTAACTTCCATTCCCACTGAATTTGTGGCGGTAAGAAAGGTCGCATTCGATATATTTTTGCTTTCAATCAACATTTTTTCGCTAACTCCTTGATTATATCTTCTAATTCTTTTTCTGATAACTCTAACGGTACAGGGTATAACGGATTTGCCTCTTTTGCCGCATGTTTAGCAAGAAAAGAGATACCTTCCTCTTTAATTATACCCATAAATCCCTTAGGAATGCCCATTTTATCATTCAAATCCTTAACCCAGCTTATGAATTCATTTTCATCTTTTTGTCCAAGCAAAGAAACAAGATTATTGAGTTTCTTTGAACTCTTTTTCTTATATTTATCTAGTAAATAAGGCAATATAACCGCATTTGCAAGGCCATGTGCTACATCATATTTACCGCCTAGAGAATGGGCGATAGCGTGAACATATCCAACATAAGATCGAGTAAAGGCAACCCCAGCAAGATATGATGCCTTAAGCATGTCTGACCGTGCTTTATCATCATTTTGGTTAGCATAGAAGTTTAGTAACGAGGAGTAAATAAGTTTAACCGCTTCGATAGAGGCTTTTTCGGTTTCTTTCGTTAAAGCGTTTCCTAAATACGCTTCAAGAGCGTGAGTTAAAGCGTCCATGCCGCAATTGGCTATTATGTTTTTCGGAAGACTTCTAAGCAATTCGTCATCAAGCACGGCAACTTGAGGCAAAAGATTTGGGGAGTTGATCGCGAATTTGTCGTTCTTTTCGGCATTCGTGATTACTGAAGCTATCGTTGTTTCCGAACCACTTCCTGCGGTTGTAGGAACGGCGATAAGCATTGAGTAAGGCTTTTTCACTTTAAGCAAGCCTTTTAGTTTTTCTAATTTAGAGTTTTTGTTTGCTAGAAGAGCACCGACAGCCTTCGCCGTATCAATGACGGATCCGCCGCCGATAGCAATTATTGAGTCAACCTCATTGCTAATCGCCACATCTTTCGCTTTCAGAATTGTTTTAAACTCAGGGTTTTGTTTTATCTCCTTGAATTCGACGAAATTCAAAGAATATTCAAAGAGAGAATTTTTAAATTCTTGGTAATATGTATTTTTTGAAACGGAATTAGAGACGATTATGAGAGGTTTTTTGAAACCTTTTTCCCTTAAAAAAGAAGGAATTTTCATTAAAGAATTTTTCCCTTCAAACAAAATTTGTTTAGGAAAAGAAACAAAAGGCATTGCGATTCTGTTGAGGAAGAATTGATATGATCTGCAATAAGCTTTTTCAAAAATGTTCATAAATTATAGGAATGGAGAGAATATTTTTAGGAATTGCCATAAAAGACCTTTCCTTTTTCTCCAATGAAGCCAAGTTTCGTATTTAATCTCATTGCAGCGAGTTAAAGTTTTTAGGTAATCTTCCTTTATTTCCTTTGCGATATTTTCACCAATGAGCAAAGTTCCGTTTTCAGAATGGAGATAAAGGGAACGGAAATCGAGATTTATCGTTCCAACAGTTGATAACATATCATCGGAAACAAACGTTTTAGCATGGATGAAACCATCTTTGAACTCGTAAATTTTGACTCCAGCTTTGAGCAATTGACCATAAAAAGATCTAGTTAATTGATAAACAATCTTTTTATCCGGTATTCCAGGCGTAATTATTCTAATATCAAGTCCAGAAAGAGCGGCTAAAGTCAAAGAACTTATAAGATTTTCGGAAGGAATAAGATAAGGGGTTGTTATATAAACGTAGGAATTAGCGTTATTTAAAATCGACATATAGGTGCTTTCGCCAGCGTTTCTAATCGTATAAGGAACGTCGCCATAAGGGAGAACGAGGCAATCATTTGGAATATACCTATCTTCTTCAGGCATAAATTTGCTTGGTTTGTAATAATCGTAATCGATAACGTTTTTAGGGTCGAAATTAGTCATCCAAGTCGAAAGGAAAAGGAGAGTGTATCCATAAACCGCCTCGCCTTCAACTCTTATGGCGTTATCTTTCCATACTCCGAAGCGGTTTTCCACATTTATGTATTCATCGGCTAAGTTAACGCCACCCGTATAACCGATATAACCGTCAATCACCATGATTTTGCGGTGGTCTCTTTGTGAAAGACGTGCGTCAACAAATGGTTTTACCTTGCCATAAACACGGCCTTTTATGCCATATTTGGCTAATTCATCTTCGTAAATGATAGGTCTTAAGGCAAAATTGCCAACATCATCCCACACGACGCGAACATCTACTCCTTCTTTGGCTTTTTCTTTGAGGATTTCAAAAATAGAATCCCACATCTTTCCCTTAGTAATGATGAAAAACTCCAAATAAATATAATGTTTGGCGTTTCTTAGATCCTCTAACATCTTAGGGAACATATCCTCGCCAAATGGGAAATAGGAGACTTTCGAATGACCGTACAAAACGCCGTTTGTTGAGTTTTCAAGGTATTTTGCAGCTTTATATCCAGCGCAGCTCTTTTCTTTTGCTATATTGTTTATCGCTTCGATTTGCTCGGCATTTCCTAAAATGGAAAAATAATTTTTAAAATATTTTTTCTGCCTAGTTGAAGTATATTTGTGGGCAAACAAAATATAGAATGTAGGTCCAATAATCGGAATCATGCCAACGATAAAAAGCCAGGTTATCTTAAAAGATGAAGCGGATTCACTCATCATGATAATCAAGCCCAAAACAAAATTGATAATTATTATTTCAACGATAACCGTTACAACTGCTGCACTAGAAAAATCGTAAATCGTGTATAAAACGACTCCAGTGACGATTAAAGCTATTTCAAGCAAAACCGTAATGTAGGTCAGAATCATTGACCAAGCGCGTCTACGAAAAAATCTCATACCTTATTATTGTATGAGATATTTTGCTAAATGTTAAGTTTTCTCTTCAAAGAAGAGACCCATCAATCATCGCTATCAAATGCCTCTAGGCCTTTCTTAACTGCTATCCCGTTTCTTTTTACTGATTTAACAAAGAAGAATATAACCATTGCGCAAACTAAGCAAACTAATGCGTATAAAGGCAAGAACGAGAAAGAAAATTGAGGAATTAATAACAAAGATCCTAAAGCGATTGGAGTAATTGTTTGGGCTGCCATTGAGGAAGCGTAATAATATCCAGTAAAGGCGCCGATTTTCTTAGAGGAGCAAAGTTCAACGACCATTGGGAAAGAATTAAGGTGAACCAAGGACATTCCAAACCCTTTTACAAACCAAACCACGTAGATAATAACCGGGAATGAGCCACTGTGCATCGAATCTTTTAAAACCGTAAAATTCATGACAAGCCAGACCGCATAAGCAACACATGTTAATGAAAGTCCGCTAAATATCGTCCATTTGCGACCGATTTTCTCGGCGATGTATCCGCCTAAGGCAAAACCTAAGACCGAGCCGATTCCGCCAACAATCGTATTGATCATGTTGCTAGACGAGGAGGCGCCAAGATAATAAATCGTGTAATTTCCCATAAAGGTTCCAATGCCATTATCCGCCATAAACCAGAAGAATTCGGCGCCAAGAATCAAGAAAAGCATGATTTTGTTCGCTTTCGTCAAAGGTTTATCATCGTCAACCTTATCGATTGTCGCAGACATTTCTTCTCCGCGGGCTAATTCATCTTTCATTTCTTCTTTGATTTTGTTTTCTTTGACCAAGAAGAAAAGCACAAGAGCGGAAATCACCATCAAAACCGAAGCAACAAGGAAAGGCACTTCAATCGCCCAAATATTGTTATAAGCCCAGGTGTGCTCAGCTAAAACTTTTTCTCCGTTGACGATTGTCGTTTTTGAGCCAAGGTATTCGGACATAACAAAGAAAATCCCAACCACCGTAGCAAAGGCTCCACCAATATAGCCCATGATATTGATGATGCCATTAGCTTTTGAACGCAAAGGTTTAGGAGTTATATCAGGCATCAAAGCAACCGCAGGATTTCGATACATCATCATAAAAATGACAACTATTGCCATCATTGAAATGGTTCCGGCGATGTTATTGTAATGGTAGAAAAGAGGAATGAAAGGGAAAGCTACCGCACAAACGAATGTTCCAACAAGAATATAAGGCATACGCTTGCCGATTTTCGTGTTTGTTTTATCAGACAAATGTCCGAAAATCGGGAGAAGAATCAAGGCCGCTAGGTTATCTAAGGCCATAATAACTCCGACTAGATACTGCAACGATCTCACTTGAGTATCGCTAGCTTCTGCCGTGGTAACCCCATACATCGCTTTCAGGAATAAATCCGTTAAAATCGTTGGACACCACGAATCGTAAACCTGCCAAAGTAGCAAGATTCCAAAGAATGCGAAACCAATAATAAAAGTTCGCTTGATGTTGAGTTTAAAAGGTGCAGCCGTGGTAGAAGATTTCTCTTCCGTCAGAGGCGCTGTTTTATTTTTCATATGCTTAATTAATTTAGCACATACGGCAAAAAATAAAAATACGAAATCGGTAAATTGGCACTTCTGTTACAAAAATATGGGATTATCAGGCTTTGTTATTTTTGTATGGCGGAGTCCATTCCAAACCTTCTTCCTTAAGATATTTTCTTTTGAGAAAGTTGAATTTTTGTTCGGAAAACTCTTCTTTGTTTTCTGTAAAATATGTATCGATTTTAGCATTAACTTTATCAATTAAGCAAACGTAAAAGGGATTTGTTTCAATTTCGTCAAAAATAATATTTGGCTCTTCTTTTTCAAGAGCGAATAATTTTGTTCCGTCTTCCTTTCCGAATTGAAGAATGAGTTCTTCATAAGCTGGCATGTATTCGGCTATTTCATCCTTTGAAAAACGTTTTGCTAAGGAAATCACATCCTTTTTAAGAGCGATCGCCTCATCTTTTCTTCCAAGTTTGCTAGCGAGAAATGACGCTTCGGAAAAGCATTTTAATTCCTTTCTTATATCTTCAAGAATTTGAAAGTCATTGCCTAGATTTTTATAAAGATAAAATTTTGTTTCAGGATTGGGATTAGTTTTTTTAAGCAAATCATAGGCCTCTTCAAGTGCTTCTCTTCCTTTGAAAGTCTTTCCGTCTATCTTTAATGCCTCAAAATACAGCAAATCAAGATTTACCATATCTAATGGAGAAAGAGGGAATTTTTGCTTAATTATCTCGTTTCTAAAAGACAGGATGATTACTGAATAATTCTTTGCTTTGTCTTCATTTACCTTCTTTTGAAGGAATTCAAAATTGCTTCTTAGATTCTCTAATGTGATTTTTTCCATACCTTTATATTATAGCAAAAGAAAAAGCCATCTAACGTAAGATGGCTAAAAGAAAATGATTTTTTCTTATTATTTGCCTTTTCCTAAGAAATCGAAGACGGCTGGGAGAATGGCGACAACTCCGCCAAGTATCGATAAGATACCTGCGATGACCCATCCAGCACCTAATCCATAGGTAATGCCAGCAACATCGGTAGTCAATTCGTTAGCGCCCCTGAAGCATGGAACTTCGATGAATAAGAAGATGCCAGCAACAATCAAAGCAACGACTGCGACGAGGTTAAGAACGCCTGCAACCTTGTCTAAAGCGTGAATCTTGAGAATAGGGAGAACGATTCCAGCGATGATAATGATCATAGCAACGATTATCAAAACGAAAGCGATTACCGCAGACCATGTAGGCTTAAGGCCGCTATCAGCATTGCCGAAAATACCCTCGATGCCGGTGAAAGTACCGGTTCTTGAGAATACGAATGCGGAGCCAGTGATAGAAACTGAGCTAGTGCTAAGCATTAAAATGAAGCTAACGATTGCTAAAAGCAAAGC
Source organism: Hallerella sp. (assembly GCA_963648925.1). Taxonomy (GTDB): domain Bacteria; phylum Bacillota_I; class Bacilli_A; order RFN20; family CAG-826; genus UBA4951. The sequence continues at coordinate 26,343 of CAVJFO010000002.1, read as the reverse complement.
TGCAACTCCTGAGAATTTTAAAACTTTTTTCATCTTTATTTATCCTTTCCACAAAAATTATGAAAGATTAGAAATTCTTTTGCAAATACTTTTTGTATCAATCTAGCGTTTTCAAGGAATCATTCATATCAACCGCTTTAATTTTTGGGAAAAGCATAAAATTAACGATGAAGGTCGTAAATATCAAAATGGCATAAGAAAGGAGATATGAATACCATTTAACGTCCAATACCGAGCCAAAATCGAGCCAATCAAAGACAAATGCCATCAAGCCAGCACCAATTGGCAAACCTAATAAAGCCGCGAATGCAGAAATGATCAAAATCTCCCTAAAAGTATAGGAAGAACATTCTTTTTCATGATAGCCAAGGACTTTTAAGGTGGCTATCTCTCTTTTCCTATCTTGTATATTCATATTAGCCAAAGAATAAACAACTACGATCGCCATTGCTAAGGCGAATAAAACGATAACGGTTGATATAAGACCCATAGATGAGGCGACGTTTCCGAAAAGAGCGTCATCTTTTAGTGAGTCGGATATATTCAGCAGCCCAAAACCCAGCAGCAAAAGGACGATCGAGCCAATTACCGAAAGAGAGGTTAAGATGAGATTCTTTTTTTGACGGAATATATTTCTAAAAGAAGATTTATAACGAAATGGAAGCCTATTCCAAATAAAAGGGATTCTCTCTAATAGGATCTTTTTGCCTGCTTTAGGAGCCTCTTCTTTCATTAAATTCGCAGGAGTTTCTTTGAATAAACGTAATGAGCAATATAAGGTTACTAGCAAAGAAATAAGCAAAACGGCAGTGAATAAAAGAAAACCCGATAAATTAAAGAAAGTTATACGAAGAGATGAGGACATTTCAAAAATAGTTTGATAAGCAGGCAAAACAACTTTTGGAACTAAAGGCAAGCCAATTAAAAGCCCCAATATCCCTCCAAACGTAACAGAAATAAAAGAGAATAGAAGATACTTGCAAGTGATTTTGCTCTTGGAAATTCCTAAAGAAAAATAAGTTGCAATCAAAGGTCTTTCGTCTTTTATGAGTCTAGAAATTGTAATCAAGTTGACTAAAGCACATACCACAAGGAAGAAAAGAGGGAAGACGTATGTTATTTTTCGCACCTTTTCGTTATATGTTTTAAAAAGATTGTAGGAAACATTTTCTTCTAACGTTAAAATTTCAACCGTATCTTCGCCAAACTCTTCAAGCAAAGAATCTTTCTTTTTGTCGATTTCTTTTTTGTAAGCATCGCTAAAATACTGATGATCGTTTTTGTAGACTATTTGAACATCCGTATAGGATAAAAAGTATTTCAATGCGATATCCGCGTCCAAAGAATTAATGTGAATCTTTTCAGGCAAGAGCTTTTCATCCAGCCAAAAAGCGGAATCTATGTACCTATCTTCATCTCCTTCTAACATGGCATTTTCCTTTTGCACTGAATTATATAAAGGCGAGGATACGATACCCACCACCTCAAAATTAAGCGATGAAAAGCCAAACATCTCAGAAAAATCGAGCCCATCGAACATTTCACTCATTTTATCAAGGCTAATCGCTACGGTATCGCCTATTTTATAAGAATTTCTGTTCTTGTTCCCTTCTAAAGCTAGAACGGGGAGATTTTTTGAAAAATCATACGTCTTTGTTGGGTATTCCCCTTCAAGCAAGGTTAATTTCCCTACCTCAGAAGAAAGATCGTGAAGATATATGCGGTAAATGTTATCCCCACTTTCATAGTCAAGATTCATTGATGGCAGCAAATATTTAACATCTTCATCTTCTTTTATTTTATTAATATCATCAGTCGAAAATCCGTCTTCCGTCTTATTTTTAAGAATTATGTCCGGTACGTTGCTTGAAGAGTAATTTTCCTCGATATACGCGTCTTGATACAAAGAAGGCATTGAAGCAAGTCCGGAAGAAAGAGACAAGGAAATTAAAACTATCAGGGAATTTCCGATAAATCTCCCCTTATTTTGCATAAATGAACGCCAAACAGTTTTAGCAAATGCTTTCATTTCTTTTTTACCACTCGATATCCTTGATATCCATTGGCGAATAATTATATGTATCTTCAATTATTTCACCATTTTTTATTCTTAAAAGATGGTCGGCCATTTTCGTTAATGCACTATTGTGGGTAACAATAACAACAGTTTTTTTCTCGTTTCTTGAGGCGTTTGCCAAAAGAGAAAGAATTTCTTTGCCTGTAACATAATCAAGAGCACCTGTTGGTTCATCGCAAAGAATGATTTTAGGATTTTTAGCTATTGCTCTAGCTATGGATACACGTTGTTGTTCTCCACCCGATAGTTGCGATGGAAAATTATTAATCCTATCCCCTAAGCCAACTAAACGAAGACATTTTTCTGGATCTAGGGCGTCTTTTTTTAATTCTGTGGACAACTCGATATTCTCTTTTGCCGTTAAATTTGGCATCAAATTGTAAAACTGAAAAACAAAACCAACCATATTTCTACGGTAATCAGTTAATTGACGTTTGGTATATTTAGCGATGTCTTCATTATCGATAATCAAAGAACCGCTTGTTGGGGCGTCCATTCCGCCAATAAGGTTTAAAAGAGTGGATTTTCCAGCACCTGATGGACCAACTATTACAACAAGCTCTCCTTCTTTAATGTTAAAAGATATATTATTCACAGCGTGAACTTGGCTAGTGCCAGATGAGAAGGTCTTATTTAATTCCTTCGCTTGCATTATGTATTTATCTTTTAAATTGGATTGCATGTGATTAATATAATTAAAAATTAGCAAAAATCAAAGAAAAAAACCTGATTTTCATCAGGTTAGATTCTAATGGTGGCCCAAGCCGGGCTCGAACCGGCGACACAAGGATTTTCAGTCCTTTGCTACTACCAACTGAGCTACCGGGCCACGCGTACTTGGCGGACCATACGAGATTCGAACTCGTGGTCTTCTCCGTGACAGGGAGACATGTTAGGCCGCTACACCAATGGTCCAAGGCGCATAAAGAATTATGCCTACTTTAGTTATTTTTTGCAAGAAAAAAATTTCTAAAAAATCATATTTCTTCTAAAAAAGCAAAAAAGGGCCCATTTGAGCCCTTAAAAATGCTTAATAATTCTTTGCACGAAGTTCAAAGAAAGATTGAGGATGAGCGCAAACTGGGCAAATTTTAGGTGCATATTTGCCAACTACAATATGTCCACAGTTACGGCATTTCCAAACTGAGAGGTCATCTCCGACATAAACCACTCCGCCTTTTACTTTCTCAACTAAGGCTCTGTAGCGATCTTCGTGTTCCTTTTCGATTAACCCAACCATTTTGAATTTATTGGCGATTTCGATAAAGCCTTCTTCTCTTGCCTCAGCTTCGAATTGTTTGTACATATCAGTGAATTCATAGTCTTCACCAGCGGCAGCTGCTTCGAGATTTTCGATTGTTGTTCCAATGCCGTTTAAATATTTAAACCAGATTTTAGCGTGCTCTTTTTCATTTCCACTTGTTTCTTCAAAGATGGCTGCTATTTGTTCATATCCCTCTTTGCGGGCTTTTGAGGCGAAATATTGATATTTCGTGTGGGCTTGGCTTTCGCCTGCGAATGCGGTTTTAAGATTTTGTTCAGTTTTACTTCCTTTTAATTCCATTTGAAGTACCTCCTAGATGATTTAAATATATCAAAGAATTCAAATTCTACAAAAGAAAACGCTCACAAAAATGAGCGTTTATGTTAGTTTTATCTAACTTTGTAAAGATTTGATTTACTTGTTTTCTTCTTTTTTACGGTAGATATAACGCCAATACTCAACGTTATCTAAGGAAGCCGATGTGTCTTCCATGTAATTGTAGACCGCTTCACGAAGAAGATGAGTTCTTTCGCCTAATGGCTTAGACATATCTGGGTATATCGGATCTGAAAGATGAATAATAGCCCTAGGTTTCATGAATTTGAGTATCTTATGTTCTTCATAAGTAACGCACATTCCAAAAACTGGGGCGCCAAGTTGGGCTGGATAAGTGAATGATTGCTCAGGGAATGGTCTGATTCTTGTGCAATAAGGCCAAATATGAGCTTCAGGAAAGATAACTATAGGATTACCGCGACGATACCTTTTTCTTATACATTCATTGAAGGATTCGACTTGTTCTGGATAAGAAGGCAAAGGAATGGCCGCTAGCATCCTTAGCAAAGGGATCAAAATTCGATGAGCCATTACGTTATCTGAAGTAATGATATAGGTATGACGGGGCAAGCATATGCCAACAGGCGCAAAAAAGGAATCTGCTCTAGTCGTATGGTTGCCATAGATAAAATACCCTTTTCTTCCGATGTGGGCTTTCTTAAGCTTTTTTCTTCCTCTAACCTTGTATCCCCAGCCGATTTTGCCGACGATCCACATTATAGGGACTGCAATAACGTAGTATAAGAATTCCTGAAAAACCCAATAAACTGGACGCCAAACGAAAAATTTATAGTTTTTCGGAAGAGGGACGCTTTTAAATTTACTTCCTGAAAAATCATCATTTATTGGATCGGAATAATATATGGTTTTCTTTACTTTCATGCTTTTTCTTTCTTTTTTGCGGCCACTTCTTCGACCATCGCGACCATTTTGTCCATGCAATCATCAAAATCAAATTGATGACAATAGGATATGTATTTCTTAGCTAACGCTTCTTTTTCTTCTGGATGTTCATACCAGTAATCGATCTTTTTTGCTAAATCATTAGCGTCATTGAGCTTAAAAAGGCATTTTTCATCAAGAGCGAAGGTTCTTGTTGCAGATTTAGGGGAATTGTTAATAAGAGGAACAAGCCCGCAAGAAAGCGCCTCTAAACAAGAGATTGCCTCGATTTCTATTTCCGAAGTATGAACATATAAATCAGACATGTTTAGATATTGGACCAATTCTTCTTTTTGGAAGAAACGGTATATCGGTTTAATGCCATTCTTTTCTGCACAACGTTGCATTTCTTTTAAACGAGGGCCGCTTCCAGCGAAAACGATTTGGATATCGTCCTTATGTTTGGATTTAGCAACCGCTTTAATCAATAAGGTTTGTTTCTTTTCCTTAGAATATCTTCCGCACATCAAAATAACGAATTTTCCCTTTAATTCTTCGCTTCTTTCAATATCTAAATGTTTGAAATCCTTTGATATGCCGTTAGATATAACGTATCCATTGGTTTTTTCACCAACAGCCTTTTCAAAAGTGTCTTTGATGAATTGCGTTGGATAGTGAATTGCGTCTACATCTTTATAGAAATGTTTCCAAAAGTTTTTATAAACATAATTATTAGCGATATGCGAGGACATCAGATTAAAGAAATGCGCCGTTACGTTTTCGGCTTGGACGTGGAAACCTGCAACAATTGGCAAATTCTTCTCTTTAGCCATCTTAACGGCCTTTCTTGCGGTAGCAAAAGGCATCATCGCGTAAACTAAATCTGAATCTTTAAGAGCTTCTTCTAATGTTTTTTGGTCTGGTTTGGCCAAAGAAACGCCATTCTTATCAACGATGCTTTGGAATGGGCCAACCCAATACGTATCTACAATATAAAAATCTTTTTTACTTTGCTTATCTTTGTCTGGGCAAACAACTCTTACTTCGTGTCCGGCTTTTTTTAACGCCGCAATCAAATGAAGAGCGGCAATTGTCGTTCCGTTATTCGCTTGTCCAAATACATCAGCTATCAAAGTTATCAGCATTCGCCTTCCTCCATTTCGTAATTAAATTATACCAATTTAATAATTAACGGCTATCTATTCTAACCAATACTAATCGTAGATACAACTCAACGAATGATGTTCAAAAACATAAGATGCGCTATAAAAAGAAGAAAAATATGACATTTTCTTTGCGAAAAACACATACATGTCTCAATTATTTTTCTTAAATATGGTTTACGATTATCTAAAATTACTAATTACAGATGATATTTCTTCTAAGCCGCTTAAAAAATAAACGTTTTTCAATCTTTCCTCATTAGAGAATCCTTCATTCTTCATCTTTTCGAAAAAACTCTTCAATTCGTTATAATAGCCATCTATATTATAAAAAATAGCGGGGACATGTAGTTGTTTTAGACTTATTTTAGATATTACTTCAGAGATTTCTTCTAATGTTCCGCTGCCACCAGGAAAAGCGATAAAAGCATCACCTAGTTCAATCATTTTAGCTTTTCTTTCTGCCATATCTTCCGTAATGATAAGTTCGCTAAGTTCATCATATTGGACTTCTTCTTCGATAAAAAATCTAGGTTCAACGCCAATTGCTTTTCCGCCATTCTTAATGACATTTTCAGCCAATGTTCCCATAAGACCGGTCTTTGAACCGCCATAAATTAACGTGTTTCCTTCTTTAGCGATCCATTCGCCTAATTCCTTGCATCTTTCTTCAAAAATAGGATTGTTACCTTTAGATGCGCCTAAATAAACTGTAATATTCATGGTTATTATTTTAGCAAACATGGTCTTTTTTGCTATTTGAAAGTACTTTCTTTTACAAAATTGATTCACTTAAACGTTTTAGAAATTCAAAAATATAACCGCTATCTTTTGTTAGTTTGTCGGCCTTTTTATAGTTATATTTGCCATAAAAAGTTTTTTTACAAAAAAAAGTCGGAATTATTTCTGATTCCGACATCTAATTCAATATTCTTTACGCAACAAAGTTAATATGTCGAGCGCAACGAAGTTAATATATTTTTTAATTAATGTAATTCAACAAAATCTCTAGTAACTGTAAATTTAGTTTCTGGATCATTGTCAAACTCTTCCCCAGGCTTAGCCAATTTTTCTTTTGTATTCTCTCCTTTAAATATATCAACTAGAGGAATCATATAATCACCTTGTAAGGCAATTTCCTTATTTCCAAATTTAAATATAATAGCAGTCAAAATTCTAACATCATCTTTTTTGCCATCCCATTCGACATTTGTATATTCTTCTACTAAAGTTATTGAAGTTAAGATTTCATCGAACTTGATGTTAATTTGACTAGTATTTTGCAAAGCAGATGTAGCTTCTGCTTCTTTAATTATTTTTATAGAAAATTTAGGATGATCGTCAACAGTATTTCCAAATAACGGATAAGCTTCATAGTCGTAATCAATCAATATAATAGTATCGTTGAAAAATAATTCTACTCGGCCATAAACTGTTTCTCCTCCAAATTTATCTAAAGGATCATGTCTATACTTAATTAGTTTTTTGCCAATTAAACTTTTGAGTAAATTCTTTTCTTCATCTTTTAAACAAAAATTAACCATAATAATATTATCCTCCATTAATTAATCTTGTACAAAATGTATTTTTTGATCATTAATTCCATATTTTGAACTCGCTGATCTAAATCTAATTTCAACGGCCGGGCTATTAGGCGAACTAGTAATTTTTCTATAAGAAATTGTACTGCCATCTTTTAATCTCGATACAACTCCACCAGGTAGCGTCTTCAAATCTAAAATACCGCCTTTGGCTATTTTATTAAAGAAATCTTTTGCAACTTGTTCATGATTTCTTGCATGAATTTCTCGAATTCTTCTAGAAGAACCTCGCGAGTCATCAAAGAATATTTATCTGCATATTTTGAATTTTATAAAAATGTTAGAATACACTCCGCTAATAAAGGATTAACACCTAATGAAAAAGAAAAAGAATGGTTTGATTCTCGCCTAATTAATTGAATTAATTTTTTATTTATAATAAAAGCCGAATTGTTGTTCAATTCGGGCCATCAATACGAATGGTTGCGGAGGATGGAATCGAACCACCGACCCCCAGGTTATGGGCCTGATGAGCTACCGCTGCTCTACTCCGCGATATGCATGCTGCTTTTTGCAGCCTATGTATATTACTATCGAAAAAACTTTTGTGCAAGTGGTTTTTGAAAAAGAGCCTTTGTTTCAAGGCCCTTCTTATCGTTGTTTGCTATTGCATTTATTATTCTTCGACAAATGTTCTCATCTCGAAAAGAATAATGGTGTTGTTGATTGTGATTGAATATTCAACCGTCATTCCATCTCCGCTATATTGGCATGTATACATTGGATTTCCGTGGCTTGATGTTGATTTTGTCCAATTGGTTTTTAATGTATATTCTTCAAGCAAAAGATTATCCGCAACGATTTGTTGAATTGTTTCTAACTTCCAAGAAGACCCAACAAAGTTATGCAAAACGTAATAATAATCCTCGTCTTTGTTATAGCAAGTATACAAAGCGTCTTTGGTATCGGTGAGAGCAAGATAAGCATTGAGTCTCTTAACTAATTCATTCATAGCCGTTAAGGTAGTATAAGGAGTTCTTTCAACAACCTTTATAACACAAGTAACAACTCTAGCGTTTTCTTCATTTGGCGCTTTTAATGACGCAGTTATTGTTACTTCTTTTCCAATTGTTGCATCGCTAGAAACGGTTACTAAGCCGTTCTTATCGACTGTTACCATTCCTTCTTCGTCATTTGAAGAGAATGTTATTTCATATGGCAACATCGAAACATTTAAGTGAAGTTGACTTGAACTGCCTCTTCCGATGCTCATTTCGGTTTCCACAAATGAGAATACTGGAGTATGTTTTGTCTTTGAACCAGAGCCAATATCGATTATCGTAACGCCATTTTCTCTTCTGAAGGTTAAACGAAGAGCTCCTGTAGGATCCTCGAAATATAATTCACTATCGTCATTAACTCCGTCAAAATACGCTTCGTTTTCAAAGAAAGATGCCATTTTCTTATATGATGAAGCGTCTTTATCAAGAACTTGAACTCTTAATATATCTCTATTCTTTTCGTCCTTTGCCGTTTGGTATTTAACCTGCTCTGAACTTCCTATATTCGTTGGCGTTGGGCAAGTAACGTTAATGCTTTTTTCATTTAGGAAAGAAGAAATCGCCTCGCTTGGCCAAGAATTAGAGAAATTAGATGTTGGCGTAGTTAATTGAACAAGAATACAGAAAGCGTATTGGACGGCGATTTGTCCTTCGTAGTTATAAAGGATACTCGCGTTCAGAGAAACGGTTTCATCCCAAGTAGCAAAGTTTCCCCAACCATCGCCATAAATACCCGCTTCTTCTAGAAGAGAATAATAATTAGTGTCATACTCAATATTTGTTTGAGTTTCGGCGTAGATGTAAACCTTGCCGTTCTTATCGTATGAATAGTATTTAGTTATATCAGGCGCGGTAAAAGATGGAACTGTAATACCGCTGCTATTTTCGATATTTTCAAGAATTGATGATGGCCAAGTGGTGCTAACTTGAGGGTTAGCGGAATAGCCAAATTGGAAATAATTCCCGTTTGTATAAGATAAGCTCACTGAAATAAAGGATCCATCCGCTAAAAACTTGCGAAGAATATGCATATTGTAGACCTTGCTTAATTGTGCCTCTATCACGTAGCCATCATCTTCTAAGGCCACAAGCGCACTTTCCCTTAAATCAATCGTTGAATAATCATACATCAATAAAACGTCTTCGGAGGATTGATGAGAAACATAATTGATTCCCATTTTGAAAAAAGGCAAGGAAACCGTTATGGCTTTCTTCATTGTTTCAAGATCGTTTTCGTTCCATGTTGTAGCGTCAGCTAAATCTGTCGTTAGGTTGTTGTAACACAAAATAACGTTTCCGGAAGGATGAGAGTCAGTCGAGCTTTCATCGGCGTCTCTAAAAGTATAAGAAAGATCGTAACCAACTTTGGCGTTGCTTTTCGTTAATTCATAAAAAGGCTTGTCATTTGAACGGCGCTCGGGATTATTGTTATACCCTCTAATTGCATACCAATTGTTATCTTCAAGCATTTCGTAATAATCGCCTAAAGTAAAAGAATCGGATTCATCGGTGATTTGAAGAATATCCTCACCATTGGTGCCCTTTGCTACTTTGAAAGAAACTTCGCCACTTAGCATTCCTTCTGGATATGGAAGAACTTCTCCACAATATTGCTTCATTAAAGTTTGAAGTTCCGCACTCCATTTGGATTCTGTTTGTTCACTTGAAGAGGATGAAGTTTCCGACTTTCCAACCGATGAACTTTCTTCAAAAGAATCAGAGGAAGACGAAGAATCATTGCCAGAACAAGCGCAAAGTAAAATAGAGGCTAATCCTATTGCACATATCTTTTTATACTTTTTCATAAGGAATCTCCTTTTTCTCCATAAATTTATACTCATTGTAGGAAAAAGTAAATTCATGTTTTCTTAAATTACAAGTTTTTAAAACAATATTTAGTTAACACGTATACTTAAGTATAAAAATTAAGAATAAAGTTGGAATCTAATTTCCTTATGGTAAAATTTAGGTCGTATGGATAATAAAATTGAAGACGCAAAAGAGGGCTTGAAAGAAACGCGCCACGCCTTGCAAGAAATTAAAAGCAAAAAAGATAAAAAAACTAGAAATTCAGCCATTATGGGCGCAATTATGATCGTAGCTTTAACGGTTGCGGTCATTTTAATGATTGTTAATTTCACTGATTTAAGCGAAATTGCTGAAGTTTTTGCCAGTATTGGTCAAAACAACAACTGGATTTGGTTATTTGTCGCCTTCTTATTGACAGTCATCTTTTTATTCTTTTGGCCATTAAGTTTAATTGCCTTCTGCCGTTCTAATGGAATCGATAAAACCGTTGGAAAACGTAATTTATTCAAAATATCGACGATTGAGCAATTCTATAACAACGTTACTCCTTTTGCTTTCGGTGGACAGCCAATGGAAATTTATTTGATGAAGGAATGCGGAGCTGATACATCAAAAGCGACTGGCTCTGTTTTAGCAACTTTTGTCGTTCATGTTCTTGCCTCTAATATCTTTGGTTTTATCGCCATCTTCTTCTTCCCTTACTATATAAAGGGTTTAACCGAGGGCGGAATTACGGGTTTGACAAACTGGCTTAATCCCATTGCCTTTACCATCATTGTTGCAATTGGATATTTTAACAATTTCCTCACTTTAATAGTGATGTTACTTCTTGGATTATCGAAAAAAGTAAGGAATCTTCTTGTTTCTTTGCTAACAAAAATTTCTAAATGGAGAATGTTCAGAAAATTCCTTCCATCAAAAATAACCGCATTCGAAGAATATTGTGATAAGACGCAAACGGCTTTCAAAGAGATTTTTGCTCATAAGGCCGCCTTTGTTAGAGCCCTAATATATCGTCTAATCACCGATTTAGCATATTATTCGATTCCTTTCTTCCTTCTTTTAGCGGTTGGAGTCCAATTTACTGGCGTTAATCCATTTTGGATTTATATCCTTGTAATGTTTGGCACTTCATTTGCAATTACCGCTGTTGTATGGGTTCCTACCCCTGGCACAACTGGTGGAATCGATTACGCTTTCGCCGTTGTTATGGCTTCATTATCGGTTATAGGATTAGGCGGAAGTCTTTTTGCTAAAGAAAATGTTTGGGCCACATCCCAAACTATCTCCCTTCTTTGGAGAGGATACACATATTATTTTGTCATCATATTTGGCTTGGTTGTTTCGATAGTCCTAGAAATTCAGTTAGCAAGAAAGCAAGTAAAAGAAATCAAAAAACTGCAAGATGAGGCTTCGATGATTTCTAGAATTTCTAATGAAGGCGAAATCAACGAAGAAAAATAAGTAATTTCTCAATTACATGCGGCTTAAGGCCGCCTTTTTTGTTATCTAATTAATCGTTTTAGAGTTTTAGAACTCAACATAAGACGTTAAAAGTTTCATCAATACTTTCTTCATTTCATCATAAATAGGGAAAATATCTAATGTGCATTCTTCTGCCTTTATCAATTTAAAGCAAACATTTAAATGTCGAAATTATGCTTAGCGACACTGGGTTCTTAACACCGTCTCCTATAAAAATAGAATAAACAGCATTATCTAAAACCTTAGTTTTCGGTAGCTTTCACAATCAACAATTGAATAAAAAAGTTTGATACGTCACACAATGCATCAAACTAACATTTTAATTATGGCAGGAGAAGAAGGAATCGAACCCTCATTAACGGTTTTGGAGACCGCTGTTCTACCATTGAACCATTCTCCTATGCTAACCAAGTTTTAACCCTTGGTAAGTTGTCTCTCTAAAAGAGACTTTAGAATTATAATCCTTTTAGAACCTTATTTACAAGTGACATATCAACTTTTCCACGATAATTTGCATTAAAGTGTTTCATGACATTTGGAACGGCTCTATCTGGAAGAGAAAGGATGATTTCTTTTATCTCTTCTTCAGAGAGCTGAGCAGGGATAAATTCTTTTAATGCGTCTTTTTGTTTTTGAATTTCAAGAACATTTTCTTCTCTTCCTGCTTTTTGGTAAGAATCCATTTCTTCATCAAGCTCTTTAACTGCCTTTTGAATTAAAGAAAGAACATCTTCATCTTTTATTTCTTTAGATGGATCTTTCGTTTTTAAAAGTTGGTAACGAGAAATGATAGAGCTATAAGCGCTTCTTTTAGCTTGGTTTTTCTCTTTCATGGCCATTAAATTGGCTTTTTTGATATCATCAATTAACATTTTTATTCCTCCAAAGCCTTTCTAAGGCTCTTTTTTCTTTGATGGTGTTTTTTCAGATCTTCCAAAGGCGTCACGAATATTCTTCTTAAGCCATAGAAGGCCGGTAATATCTCAAGACGTCCAAGAAGCATTGCTAAATCAAGTAACCACAATAACGTATTGTAATGGACGAGACCATTTTCAGCCTTATACGTAGCAAAGTCGATTATCGTTATGCCAGTTCCTGAAAGGGAAGTTCCCCATTCGTATGCGGCTTCTTCTAGATTTACGCTACGTAAGCAAAGCAAAGCAACCACTCCAACGAGCAATGTAGCGATATATAAAATAGAATAATCCATGGCTTCTTTCAACTCATCTGATTCAATTTCCTTATCTTGGGAAAGTCTAGTTATAACATTCGAATGCATGAATCTATCTGATGAATTCCTATTTTTGAAAGACGAGGCGAACTCTTTAAACAATAAAGCGACACGGTATTGCTTTAAACCACCTGCCGTCGACCCCATTCCACCACCAATTGACATAGCAATAAGGGCAATAAATACCGAGAAATGGCCAAGATAGCTTAACGATGGGAAGTTCGTGAAACCGGTAGTCGTAAGTGAAGAAACGATGTTATAGAAATTATATCGTAATGAAAGCAAAAGGCTTATCGCTTCTTGTTCTTCATAATAATATGTGTGTTCATTAAAAGTTACTAAACCAGTGATAATAGTAGAAATTATGATTAATGCGGCTGCAGTTTTAATTTCGACGTCCTTTGAAAAACTCTTTATTTTTCCGGTTAATAATAATGTGTGCAAAACAAAATTCGTAGCGCCAGCAAGCATTAAAATGCACGTAATTCCTTCAATTGCTAAGGCGTTTCCTGTATAAAGAAGGTTTCCGTTTGTAAACGATGAGTAAATCTCGCCAGAATAGAACATTACAGATTGATATCTAGTTGAGAAACCGCCAGTAGCTAAGGCCGCGGTAGCGTGACAAAAAGAATCAAATGGAGTCATTCCAGCAAACCAAAGAGCAATTGATCCAACGGCAATCCAGCCAAAATAGATTCCAAAAATCAACTTAGCGTTCTTTCCTAAGTTAGGCAAAAGACGATCATTATGACCCTCCGCAAAGAAAAGTTTGAAATTGTTTTTGCTTGAAATAACTGATGCCACAAGTAAAACGAGTCCAACTCCTCCTACAAATTGCATGATTGCTCGATGGAACAAAAACACGTGCGCCCAGCCATAAGAGGATGAATCAACGCCTGTCAAAAATGCCTTTTCAGGAAAAACCGTGAGACCCGTAGCAGAATATCCCGATGTAGATTCAAAAAATGAATCAGTAAAGGACATGCCTAAATTAATTGCTTCGTTGTTGCCATTAATTTCCGGGAAAGAGGTTAAATAGAATGGAAGAGCGCCAATAACAAGAGCTGAAATCCATAAAAGTACGAGTAATAATGAGTCTTCGTTTTTCTGAAGTTTGCCTTTTTTTCTAAAAGCAATCGTCAGTAAGCTAATCAAACCTCCAAGAGCAATGTATCCAGCCCCTGGTATAACGAAATCAAGGTAACATTCCCATTCAGACGGATAGAAAGCTAAAATCGATAAAGGAAAAATGGTTACAAGGCCTTCTACAATCATGAAAAGGCCAAAATAACCCAATATAAGGCGTATTCCTTTTGCTTCTTTAAGACGTTTCATAGTTTATTTTTTCTTTTTTGAAGTTGCATCTTTATTTGTTGATGCGTTCGATTTTGTCACGGTTTTCTTTTTCGTTGAAGTTTTAGAGGATTTGGTTTTGGTTGGTTGTTCAACTTTCTTCTCTATCGGTTCAACATTGACTTCTTCCGTTTTTTCTTTTGGGGTTTCTACAATGTCATTTTCTTTCGTTTCTGATACAGGTGTCGGCTCTTTTTTAATGTCGATGATATTTTTGCTGATAGTTTTTTGAACTTGGTTTGCGATATTTCTCTCGATATCCCTCGCGGATGCTCTTTGCGTCAAATACTTCGTTAATTCTTTTTCATCATCTTTCTTACAAGAAATAACGAGAGTGTCGCGAGGCCTTAAAACAACGTTTCCCTTAGGGATGATGAATTCTCCATTACGCATGATATAGGCGATGTTTGCATAAGGGGGGAAATTTATATCCATGATGGTTTTGTTGCAAATACGATACCTAGAAAGGAGAGTTGCTTCAACCATGACAATTTTATTCGAATCGAGATTCATTGAACGAATTAAATTGCCTTCCAAAGATTCGGTCTTGATGTTTTGTGTTAGCAAATATGTTGAAGAAATAACGGAGTCGACGCCTAATTTTTTGTATATTTCGACGTTATCAGGGTTTTTTACTAAGCAAATGCATTTGCGAACATTAAAAATCTTTTTTGCCAAAATGCATGAAACATAGTTATCCGTGTCATTGTCAGAAAGAGAAATGAAAAGATCGGCATCGTAAATGTTCGCTTCTTCTAATGCATATGTTCTCCATGGATTGCCAACGTATACGGAAACGTGTTGGTGTTTCATGAGATAGTCAGCCACTTCTTTATTAGAATTAATGACGATTATTTTATTACGTCTATCTTCCTTAAAGGAATCGATAACATAGTTGGCTTCCAAATTGCCATTAGCTATAACAACGATCATTATTTATCACCCTCCGCCTCAATAGAAAAGAACTTATTCGCGCTTAAATCAGTCGGATATATCGCCTTGACGTTAGGGACACCGCTAATAAGGATGTCTTTATCAGGATCATCAAAACGAACGTAAACCTTTGGAACTTTGTAAATTATTCCGCATAAATGTGCGAGAAATAGATTAACATTGTCATTTCCTGTGACAATAATCGCCTCTTCAACGGTTTCTAAATAACAATCATTAACCAATAAATTAATGTCAGTTGCCTCACCAGTAATTTTAAATCCCGTAAAAGCGTCATCTAACTTTTTAAAGGAAGATTCGTTTTCATCTAAAACAATAACGTTTTCTCCTCTTGCTGAAGCTCTATCTGCAATAATTGAGCCAAGTCTTCCACATCCGATAATCAATATTTTATTCTTAATAGCCATATTTCTATTTTACCCCACTGTCTTTCGCTTTCAAAGGTGGCAATTTTGCATCGCATTTCCCAGTTTCGTATATTTCAACGTTAGGAAGGCGAGAAATTATCTCATTGTATTTTGCTTTTGTACTCTTCTTGTCTAGTTCTTTAAAGCCCGATTCCTTATATTTCGTTAGGCACCAAATTATATATTCTCTTGTTGCTTGGGTAATAAAATATTTATCTTGGTGAGAAACAAAGTAATTTAAGGTTGTTTCCGGTTTGAATGTTTCTGGGTTGTAAGTATATGAAGCGCTAAGCATATCGCAAACATATTCCGTCGCATATTTCCATGGCATCGTCTTCATTAGAATTTTGCCACACATAAAATCAGTCCAATATTCCCAATGATGGGGATTTCTTTTTGTGTGATGCTGGCAAATTCTTGAAAAATAGTCGTTATTGATTCTCTCTTCGAAAACCGGTGAATGATCTCCGACGTAATATTTAGCCGATATATTGAATTCTATTGGCGTGTATTTGCTTAAATCATGTTTAAGCGAATGCCAAAAAACGCCCATATGCCAGGCATTTTTTATAACTAAACGTCTATGAGAATTTATTAGATGCAAATGTTTTAGAGGATGAGACATAATTAACCCTTGAGTATTATAAGACTTTTTCTTATCTTTTTTAATCATCTATTCCTCGCTTTTGTATCAGTCTTTCTTTAAAAGAAAAAGGCCGAATAATCGGCCAACGCTTATTGAATTCTCGCTTCGCACCACTCTTTGAGGTTTTCAATCTTTTGATATCCGCCATAAGAGCCAGAATAAGCTTTTTCTTCTTCGTAAACGTCTTTCCCAACAAAAGTTTTGAGAATTTCTTTGTATTTGCCTTCAAGATCAAAATCTTTGAACAATTCAGGATAAACGACGGAAGCGTCATAATATCCATCCATCAATGAGATTTCTAAATTTGTGTAATAGGCGTTATAAGGCATTTGCAAATAAACTTCGCCATTATTGACGGCCTTGACGTTATCAAAAATCGTTTTATCAGCATTATATGCGGCAATTGTTTGTTTCATTCCAGCGGCATCGATAATGAATTTGTCTATATTTGGGGCAAGTTCTTCAAAGGTGGCTTTGGTTATATCTTGTTGACCTTCAGCAAGAAGCGTAACGGTGCTGAGAGCGTTTTTGATGTTTGCCGTAGTAAACATCGGATAATTGGAATGAGTGGCAAGATAATCTTTTTGACCCCAGTTGCCAATACCGCCAACGTAAACCAATGGCTTATCTTCTTCCTTTACATCTTTTGTTAAGTTTTTAAGTTCAGATATAGAAGATGAAATGTAATCCGTTAGGGTTTTAGTTCTTTCTTCTTTTCCAAGAACTTTTCCCAATGAAGTTAAAACGGTTACGATAGTTTCGTCATAAACGGCTTGCTTGCCGTATTTAATTGTAAAAACTTTTGCTCCCGTAGCATCTTCCATCCTTTTTGCCGCTTCTTCGGTTTCAAAATCGGAAATTATTAAATCCGGGGCAATAGAAGTTAAGGAAGTAAGGTTTGGTCCAGATTGGTTTGCTACCGGTCCGCCAACGCCAGCGCTTGGGAGGTTATTAAACGCATCTTTATTAGCGTCGTAATAAGGTCTAGCAACTCCTTCAAATGGCGATGATGAGGTTCTTTTAGATGGGTTATCGATGTCCTCGACTCCCGCTAAAAGTTTAAGATCGCCAATATAAGAATAAAGTCTTAACGCTCCCGCCCCAACGCAAACGATTTTTTTATAAGATCCTGGATTATATTCGCCAACTCTTCCAATACCGTCGGTAACGCTTATTAGGGAAGCCTCGCTGGAACTGCTGCTTTCTCCCCCGCTTTGGCAAGATGCAAGTAAACAAACACCTAAGATTAATAAATTTCTTTTTTTCATACTCAAACCCTTTCTTAATATATTTTTATTATCAACTCGTCATTTTCTTTTAATAGTTTGACATCCACATCATAAGTCTCTTTGATTTTTTTCTCTGTTATTGTTGATGAGTCCCCAGAAGAAATTATCTTTCCGTCTTTTAAGAAGAAGAACTTATCTCCGACATAAAATGCTTCACTAATATCATGCAGAGTTAATAGAATAGTCAAATTTCTTTCTTTAGCGATTTTCTTTAGCAAAGAAAGAATCATCTTTTGATGTTTTAAATCAAGATTTGCCGTAGGCTCATCCAAAAGCAATAATTTTGGCGAAGAGACTAAGGCTCTAGCAATTGCGACAAGTTGCTTTTCTCCGCCAGACAACGAATTTGCTGGCCTATCTTTCAATTTGGTAAGTCCAACATCTTCTATCGCCTTTTCGGCTTTTTCTTTGTCATGAGCGCATGGGAACGAATAGAAATATGGAAGCCTTCCAAGCAAAACGGAATCAAGAACGCTAAGAGATGAGAATTCGACATTTTGAGGGACATAGGCAACTAATTTTGCTCTTTCTTTATTTTTTGTTGTTCTAAGATTCATTTCCCCCAAAAAAACTTCCCCAGTTTTTGGTTTAAAAAGCCCTGATATTATCTTGATTATAGTGCTTTTTCCAACACCATTTGGGCCTAATAAAACCCCTATTTTTCCTTCCTCTAGCTGAAGATCCACACGGGAAAGGATGGGTTTTGAATGTTTTTCATACGAAAAGGAAATGTTATTAAGCGAGAGCATATTTGTTTCCTTTCTTCGTAAAAAGAATAATTAAGAACATCGGTGTTCCCAATAAAGCCGTTACGGCTCCGACAGGCAAAGAGGTCCCTTGACCAATTAAACGAGTAAATATGTCGCAAAGAAGCAATAACGAAGAACCAGCCATGAATGATGCTGGTATTAATAGGCGATGATCATTTCCGATTAATCTTTTCATGATATGCGGTGCGATGATTCCTACAAAGCCAATGATTCCACAGAAAGAAACGCAAAGAGCGCCAATCAAAGAAGCGATAAATAGGGACACTAATCTTAATAATGTAGTATTGACGCCAACGCTTCTTGCAAAACCGTCGCCAGCATCAAGAGCGTTAAATCTATAGGAAATCAAAGAAAATATAACTAATGAAAATAAAATAACGGCAATAAGAATATAATTCTCGTTCATCGTTAGTCTTTCGAGATTTCCAAAAGACCATCCAACAACGGCAGAGAGTGCAACATCGTCGGCAAAATATTGTAAGAGTGTCGTTGCGGCTTGAAAGGAGGATCCTAAAGCGATTCCAATCAAAACAACAGTTGTAGGATGAAACCTATGAAAAGAAGAGAAAAGCAAGACCAAAAAGACGCAAAGGATAGCGAAGGCTAACGCTACGCCAGCAACCGATAAAGGATTATCAGAAGCGGATATAAATGAATTAGAACTTGTGCCATAAAGGGCAAGAATAATTATGTTAGCGCCAAATACAGCTGCATTTGAAACGCCTAATGTAGCAGGCGAGGCCATCGGATTTTTTAATGAAGTTTGCATAATCAATCCCGATAAAGCCAATCCCCCTCCGATTAAGATGGCGCCTAAATTTCTTGGCAACATGATTTTTTGCATAATGCGATTAGCAGCTACGTCACTTTGCCCAAATAATCCTAAAACGCAACGATCAATACTCATATAATTCGGAGTAACTATAAAGGATAGAGCAATAAGTAAAATCAAAACGCAAAAAAGGCAGGAAAAAATAATCATCCTCTTCTTTTTGTTCTTATCGAAAACGTTTGGTATTTCTCTTTTCTTCATACGCAATGATAAATTTAACGACTATATGAATAAAAATGCAAGCAAACAAACAATTTAGAATATTTTGTTTGATTTTTATGTTAACAAATATACAATTTATTCGTTATAATTCGGTTATGAATAAAAAAGAAGAAAAAACAATTGCATTAATCCTCGAAGCTTTTGAAAGATTGCTCGAAAAGAAAAGTTACAGTGAAATATCCGTTTCGGACATTATTTTAGAAAGCACAGTTTCACGTTCTACTTTCTATGCCCACTTCAAAAAGAAAGACGATGTTCTTAAATCCGTGTGCGTTTCTATCTTTCAACATGCGTTTTCAAACAACCATTCGGAAAATGGTGAGATTACAATGTATGATTATCGTGAAATGACAACGCATATCTTCTATCATTTCAAAGAACAGCAAAAACTAATAAAAGCTATTTTTTCTTCAGGTGCTTCACACCTTTTCTATTCAACATTAGGCAAAGAAGTTAGAAATTTAATGAAGGTTGCCTTACCAACAATTAAAATTCACCATCCAAACGTTCCTGATGATATCTTAATTACATGCATGTCCGGTGCTTTCGTGGATTTATTAAAAGACTACGTCATAAACGAGCATTCTGAAAATGCGTATCAAGTAACTGCATATTTCTATTCACTGTTTGAATGATTTTAGTAGCAAAAAAAGCCTTTAAACCGGATTTAAAGGCAAAAAGTAACACATTTCTTAACTCTTTTTCTTTTTCTTTGATTCGTATAATTTAACGTCGGCAATTTTATAGAGTTTATCAAATGATGTATCTTCTTTTCCGTCAAATTTAGCAAAGCCAAAGGAAACTGTCATTTTAAATTTAGGGTCCGATGATAATTTAACTTTGGCTAATTCTTCCAAAAATAAATTAATATTCTTTTCATAATCGAATTCTTCAAAGGAATAAACGGCAAATTCATCTCCGCCAAGACGCATAACAACATTTTCTTCGCCGAAAGTTTTCTTTAAAAGGGAAGCCAACTTAACAATTGCTTCATCTCCTATTGTATGACCGTAAGTGTCATTAATAGTTTTGAAATTATCGATATCAAAAACAGTGAAACGACCCGCTTTATTTTCTTTGATCAATTCATCGATTTTCTTTTCGCCTGAATATCTGTTGGAAATTTGGGAAAGGGAATCAATTTCACTTAGTATTTTTAATTTAAAAGATGTTTCGTTTAAGTTGTTCGTCTGCAAAGAAAACATGAAGAAGACGATAGAGAAAACCCCAGCGTTGATGCCAAGCGATTTAATATCAAAAATACTTTCGAAAAGCATCGCTAGAATTACGTACATTAAGATGACGATGATCAATCCTGCATTAAATTTCTTGTTAAGAACCTTAGTGAGAACAATTTGTACCGCCACTTCAATCAAATAGAAAATCGTTACAATCATTGAAACGTAGCCTAACGGTCCGCGATGGAAAATGTTGTCCTCCGAGAAATAGAAGACCCATTCTGTGAAATACGAGAATTGTTGAATTATCGCACTAAAAATCAAAGGAACGAGATCAAGATAAACCCATTTTGGCCAGTTGATTCTAGATTCTCTTCTAAGTAGAAAAACAAACGGATAAATCAAAGATGGTCTAACTATGTATCCGACGATTGAAAAGATTATTCTTTGAACATTCCAATGATCTAAAGAAGCGTAGTAAAGCTCAATGTTATAAGAAATAAGCTCAATAGCTTGTAAGCCTAAGGTTATAAAAAAAACGGTTTTTTCGCGTTTATTAAACGTTTTTCCGTAAAATAAAATTACAAACTGGAATATCATTCCCATGATAGGAGCGAAATTGTATTCAACAAATAAATCAACTGTCATACTAATCTTTAGTATTATATTCAAAAATCTTAGAAAAAGCACGTAATATTTGTTATTTTAGGTAAACACATGGTTTGTGGAAAAGCTATCCAACCGCCTTTGTTCAATTTGATAAGATTAAACATTTAAAATCTTTATATAAGTCAAAGCGATGAACCAAATTATTTTAAAGGAATTCTTTTTTTCTAACGCAGCCTATAAATAAAAAAGCCTGATATTACTACCAGACAATTTTAAGATTTTGGTGACCTGTACGGGATTCGAACCCATGAATGTATCCTTGAAAGGGATATGAGTTAAGCCTCTTCTCCAACAGGCCATTAAATGGCGCTCACTATAGGGCTCGAACCTACAACAAATCGGTTAACAGCCGATTGCTCTGCCATTGAGCTAAGTGAGCGCATTAATCACACGGTTTCGCCGTGCATGAAATATATTAATGATTATCAATTTTTTTTGCAAGATATTTTTTAGTTTTTTTCTAAAACTTTCAATCAATCGATTTTATCTAAGAAAAAGGCGCCATTTTCTGGCGCCTATAAACATTCTCGAAATCTATTTGTTTTCTAATTTCTTTTCAATTGATGAGAATAAATCCCCAACAGTTTTAAATGAAGCGAGTTCTTCTGTCGCAAATTGGAAGCCATATTTATCTTCCAAATCAAGACAGAGTTCAACAACGTCCAAACTGTCAAGTCCTAAGTCTTTAATTAATTTGTCATCACTTATAGACTCAACATGAAGTTTTTCGCAGAATTGTTTTCTAATTTCGTTTACTTGGTTTGCACTCATAATCTTCTTTAACCTCTAGTGTCCTTATTATAAGTCGTTTTGATATTAAGGCAAACAAATCAATTTTATTTATTAGATATTAAATCCGACGAAATTAGCCGTTGTAACAGAACCGCTATCATTAACGCTAATTTGTTTGTTAACGGATTCAGCGGAGCTCTTGAATGCTGGCACTAAAGCAGCGGCAATTACGCCGAAAGCTGCTAAAGTAAGAATCATCCCTAACAATTGTCCTTTGAGTTCACTCATAAATTTTCCTCCCTTCCTTTCAACCTCTATATCCGAGAACCACGGATCGATTGATACTGATTTTTTTGACGCTTTGATCAAATGAAAACGTCTTGTAATTTTTATATACGATGAAAGAGAATACGTCTCCTTCAGCCGGTTGATAAGCTTTTTCGTTAGCTGCGACTATCCGAGCGTCTTGTGAACCAACATAACGCCTGACATCCTGCGTTATAGCCCAGCTCTTTGATATCATTTTTCCTGCTGTTATAGCTATCGAGTCAACTTGGGCGTATGTTGTTTGCATGTTGCATAAGTCGCCTGCGTAAGTAAACATTGAAATAACAAATATCAAAGAAAGTAAGAAACTTATGTTAGATGACATTTGAATACTCCTCCATTAATAGAATGACAGCTACCGCGATGATCCCCATAGACAAGGCAGAAGCTAACATTGGCATAAAATTGAAATTTTCATACCTACCTTTCTCTTTTTCGATAGATTTTGTTCTTTTTGCATTTGATAAAGCCGCAAACAAAGTATCGAATTGATTTAAATACTCTTCTCCATTCCCCTCGATTGACATTTTATATATCGATATGAGTACTTGTTTTATCTCGAGGTTTTCGAAATTCTTAGCAAAATTCATGTATGGGCCTATCGTTTTATCTCCATCTATTTCTTCGAGCATAATTCTTATTTTTTCACCTAAAGAATCCGAGCAATAACGTATACAATCTTCCAAGGCGTTATATACAGGTCTTCCATTTTTCACGAAAAGACCGAAATAAACAAATACATGAACAAACTCTTCTTCGAGGTTCTCTTTCTTCTTTTTAATGATTTGCGAAGGCTCAGTTATCAATAGATAATCAATCACCAGAATTAGAGCCATTATAGCGGCGATAGATATTAATTGTTTCGTGAGAAAATAAATCGCCACTCCAACCCCAATTAGTGCTAAGTTAACAGTCGTTATTTTTATCACTTCTTTTTTGAAATTAATATTTGCTTCATCACATTTTTCTTTAAATTTGCTTCTTCTTTTTTCTTTCATTTTTCACGATTCCTTTAAAATCTATTTTTTCTTTCGTTACGCCAAGCGAGAAAATAACAAATGATCCATAAGCGATTAAGAAATAAAACATAATAAGCATTATAAATAGGGTATTATGTATTAGAGAATCATAGAAAGCGGACAACCCAAATCTAAGAACGCCCATTACCAGCAAGCTCATAAGCCACAAAGAAGAGAACTGCACTAATGCCGTTGTGGCATTTTTATTTCTAACTATTCTCTCTTCTTCTAATGCTGTACACTCCCTTAAAAGTGGACCTGCTATATCTAATATTTCTCCACCTTCTTCCTGATAAAGCCTAATTATCGAGAGAAAAACCCTGTATATATCTGATTTAAAATAATTGTTTAAATATTCAAGTCTCTCTTCCATTCCTCTATCATTTACTGTTTCTACAATCCTTTTCTCTTCTTCATCAAGATCTAACAAAGCATTTTCAAATGAGATTTCCAACGATTTTGAAGCTGATAAGGAGATAACGAATGAATTAATAAATCTATACACATCCTGGTCTTTTTTCATCTTTTTTAGATGCTTTGCGACTAATTGTTCAATCATTACCACAAACATCAACATCCCTATTGAGAAAACGATTAAAGCGTATATAAGATTATTTGAAAGAAGATAGCAAACTCCTCCAAAAATAAGCGATACTATTAAATATATTGGCAATCTATTTTTCATAAGAGCTCCTGTTATATAAAGGGATAAGTTTTAACGTTTTCTCATCCAAATACGAGATTGATTTCAAGTACCTTCTCACGCCATAATTCTCATCTATTTCTTTCGCTATATAGACGTAATAGCGGAGATGATGGGCTATATCATCGACCAACTCTTCCTTTTTTAAGTTTGGATTGCCCATCATTGCTAATCTAGCGACTCTATCAGGCATGGCCTCCACGTCTTTTGCGTGAATGGTAGTTAAGATTGGATGCCCTGACATGGCACTAGTTAAAGCGTCGAGCATCTCTTCCCCTCTAGCTTCTGAAACAACTATATAATCTGGGTTATTTCTTAAAGCATTTTTTATAAGAGCCGAGAAGTTCACGCCTTTGGAGTTTTGTTCATTGACGAGCCATGTATTTAAGTCGATAAACGGAATTTCGAGCATATCAAGTTCTTCTATGTTGTCTATTACGATAACTCTTGAGTCTTTTTTCATGTGATAAAGACAGTATTTTTCAAATTCCGTTTTGCCTGATCCTGTTAGGCCACCAATAACTATTGATTCATTTTTTTCTAATAAATCATTAATTATTTTTTTGCTTTCGTCATCCAAAAACGTAGATTCATCATCTATTAAACATCCACCATGCTCGATTCTTAAGGAAAAAGTATAGACTTTTTGATTCCTGTTTCGCGCCAAAGAAGAATTAACAGCGTTAAGTCGATACGAGCCAAAAGAAACATCAAGGATTGGGTTTAAATAAGAGAATTGCCTTTCTGATGTATTTGCAAGTTGCCTGAGAAACGAACCAACATCCTCGTTATTTATGTGTATATCGCTTCGTTTTCTTCCTTCTTTATTTGTCACGTAATAAAGCGAAGAACCATTAAAGGAAACGTCCGTAAGACCTTCGATTTTCAAAATTGGCGACAAAAAGGAGTTTTCAAGAAACGTTGAAGAATCAATTGGCATCTTATACTCTCTCCTTAATAATGAATTTCTTTTGATTTGCATATTCAAATCCTGGGTAATAAATGATTCTAAAAGTTATCGTTGTTCCTTTATAACATTTACTCGTCCCCATATCCGTATAGGGGTCTGTTAGAATTACCTCACATTCATACTGATTTCTTTTGTATTTTGGCGCTAAATTTAGTGAAAAGTAATTTTCTACAGTATTCTTCAACACCGTATAAACAAAGCTCGGTCCGTTTTGCGATGTTTCGTCATTTCGCAAACCGTTAACACAACCTTGAACAACTGAATAATCAAATCCCTCAAAAACTCTTTTCACCTTGCTAAGATTAGAGGTGAATGAATACATTTGAGTGCAAAAAGTAACGACTAAAACTACTAGAAAATAATTAATCATGTCAGAACACCTCCTCAACGTAATAGTCGGAATTTACATGGGAACCAAAATAATTTTTACTTTTCGTGAAAGAAAATGCAGCGATTATATCAACTAGCCCCAAAGGGCCTGCATTTAATAATTCAATTTGAAATTTAAAGGTAACTGGAGCAGTTCCACTAATCGCTGGAATAGGTATGTATTTATCTTGAATTGTATATTCTCTTTTTTTTCCATTTTGAGGTATAGTTTCTTTAAAATAGACACTCCGATAATCAGGCGTCAGATAAAACGATTTTCGTGGAGCTAAAGTGTAATACCTTCCGTCAAAAATTAGTTTTACTGGTATTTTGTATCCTTTGTCTCCATTAAAACCTTTAGTTGGGGTTCCTAATTGATAGTATTTATATCCTTCATAAATAAACAAATTTGCATCTTCATCTTTGATATCAAAAGACGGTTTATCGGCCCTAGTTAAACCATATAACTCCATTTTCAATGGTATTTGAAAATAAGATGAATTAATTTCTCCTCTACTTTCATTTTGAAAATCCCGCCAATCGCTAAAAGATCCTCCTCCAACGCACTTAACGTTTTTCTCCCATTTATTTCCTCCGAAGAAAACCCGTTTATGAAATTCTTTTTTAGCGTTATTATCAGCATCAGGAAAGCAATTATAATTCGTCGCATAATTTCCGACTTTCATTTGATAATGTTTTCCCGAGGAATATGTAGTTGGTAACGTTATGTAACAAAATTTGCCTTTTGATGTCCCTATGTGTTCATCGACGTAAAACCCTAAATAAAAATAATTTGTATATATGTTGTTCAAATAATCGGTTTTGATGCCGTGGTCCTTTAATGCTTCAGAAAGTGAGAAAGAACAAGTAAGGTACGTTCCTATCTTTGATGATGTAAAACCACTTTCATAAACGGTGTAGTAATTTGCGCCACTTTGAGAAGAATTGAATTTTAGCATTTGCCCATAGCAATAAAGCAAGCGTATTTGTATTTTTGACGTTGTATTTCGATAAAATTTCAAATTCATTTTCCATGAACTTGATTCGCCAACTAATA
>CAVJFO010000001.1:27391-43305 GCA_963648925.1 Hallerella sp. | reverse complement strand
TTCCCCTCGCCGTTGCATATCGCTTCTTGATATGAGATAATACTAAGGCTTTGTTTAATAAAGCATTAAAAAATTATGGCAGCAATAAAAGAAACAAAATATGGCGAGATCAAAATCTCCGAAGAAGCTATTGCTCAAGTTGCAGGCGATGCTGCTACTTCATGCTATGGCGTTATGGGCTTAACTGCAGCTTCCACACTTGGGGAAGTTATTACAGAAGGAGTTCATAAGTTACTTAACAACACCGATTATGTTAAGGGTGTTTATTGCCATAAAACTAAAAGCGGTTATCAAGTTGACGTCTATTTGGTGATTGCTTATGGGGTTAAAATAACGGAAGTTATTGGCGAAGTTCAGAAAAAAATCGCTTATGACTTAAAAAACGCCTTCTCAATCACTGATTGGAAAGTTAACGTTTTCGTTCAAGACGTTCAAGAAATTAAATAATTATGAAACATATAGATGGACAACAATTAAAACAATTGTTTTTATCAGGTGCTAATAATCTTTATAACCATTACCCTGAAATTGATCAATTAAACGTTTTCCCTGTTCCAGATGGCGACACGGGAATGAATATGAACCTTACTTTAACAAGTGGCTCCAAAGAAGTAAAAAATAATAACGACGAATCCGTTGAAACTATTTCTCGTCTCTTTTCTAGAGGCTTGATGATGGGCGCTAGAGGAAATTCCGGTGTTATTACATCTCAAATCTTTAAAGGCTTCTCTGAAGGTTGCAAAGGAAAGGCAAAACTTTCGGTCGAAGATTTAGCTAACGCCTTTGCAATGGGTAAGGAAATTGCTTATAAAGCCGTTAAAAATCCTGTTGAAGGTACGATTCTTACAGTTATTCGTGAATCTAGCGCAGCGCTCGTTGAGAATGTTAGCAAATTACAAACAATTGAAGCGGCTTTAGAATTCCTTTTCGCCGAAGCAAAGAAATCTTTGCAACATACTCCTGATTTATTGCCTGTTTTAAAACAAGTTGGCGTCGTTGATTCAGGCGGAGCCGGTTTAACCGTCATTATCGAGGGTATGGCTAAAGCAGCAAACGGAAAGTTCATCGAAAGAATTGAAAATCTTGCTGAAGGAGAGGCTATTTCTAACGTTTTATCTACTCCAAACGGCAAATATGCTGGTGCTGAATTATCAGAATCCGAAGAAGGCTATGGATATTGCACTCAATTGCTTATCCGTTTAGGAAAACCAGGCGAAGGCAAAAAGTCCTTTAATGAAGAACGTTTCAAAAACTTCCTAGCAAATCATGGCAAATCATTAGTTTTTGTTCGCGATGATGATCTTATTAAGGTCCATGTCCATACTCTTACACCTGGCGTTATGCTCAATTTTGCTCAACAATACGGTGAATTCCTTACGATTACAATCGAAAACATGTCTGAAGAGCATCATAATATCGAACATGGTAACTCTGCGACTGATATGGAAAGTAATATCGCACGTGCAAAAGCCGAAAAAGAAGCACAAAATCAGCCTTTGAAAGACCATGCAATCATTGCCGTCTCTTCTGGAAGCGGTCTTGATGAAATGTTTAAAGAACTTGGTGTTGATGTGATTGTCTCTGGTGGTCAAACGATGAATCCTTCAACGCAAGACTTCCTTGATGCAGTCAAAAAAGCCCACGCAAAGACCGTTTACATTCTTCCAAACAATTCAAATATCGTTTTAGCGGCTAACCAAGCATGCGATGTTCTTGTCGAAAATGACGAAGTAGACCCTTACGTTATTCCTTCAAAGACCATTCCTCAAGGCTTATCGGCCTTAATGCAGTTCTCTTCTGACGCGGATGCTGAAACGAATTACGAAACCATGAAAGCGGCTCTTAAAAACGTTACTTCTGGTTCTGTTACTTACGCAATTAAGGACACGGATATTGATGGAGTCCATATAACAAAGGATTATTATATGGCCATGAGAGACGATAAAAAGGTCGCTGCATGCGTTCCTGATAAAAATGAAGCCCTTAGAGCTTTGATGAAATCTCTAATTAATGAGGATGCATGCGTTGCAACAATAATCGCAGGTGCTGATGTTTCTCAAGAAGAACTTGAACAACTCCAAGAAGAAATCCAAGGCCTCTATCCTGATGTTGAAATCAACATGTTTAGTGGAAATCAACCTGTTTATTCGTTCTTGGTTGGTATTGAATAAATAAAATTATAAGGAAAAGTCGCCTAAAATGGCGACTTTTTTATTTGCTGCTATATTTTTCTAATCACGCAATGTAATCTGTTTCCTTTTTGAATTTCGGCGATTTCTACTTTCAATCCAACTTTATTGCAATCTTCGATAATCGCCTCTTTTTCGGCGATTTTTACATCGCCCTTTCCTAAAATATTAAGAACCGGTATCTCTATTTTATTCATAAAGAACAAAAGGAACTTATTCGTCGTCGACCAATCGCGAATGATAAGTCTCCCATTCTTTTTTAAACATCTTTTAACGCTCTTAAAGAAAGCAAGCGGGTTTGGATAGTGATGGAAACTGTTTGAACAAATAATAATATCGAAAGATTCATCATCAAATGGCAGATTCTCGCAATCTCCAACAACAAAATTGGCATTAGCTATATTTTTCGCCTTTGCTTGTTCGATCATTTTAGGCGTTAAATCTAACCCGGTGAAGTGTTTGTCCGGGTATTCTTTTGAAAGCAAGGAGATTACGGGGGCCGTCCCGCAACCTGCATCTAATAGTTCTACGAATGGTTCTTTGGATATTTCTTCGAGAATTGCTGGATAATCTTTCCTGCACATTTTGTATACGCCAGCATTCTTGCCTTCGTATTTTGTCGCAGCTTTTGTGAATTCCTTAATGGATTTCTCTTTGTATTTTTCGCTCTTCATACCATTTCTCTTTATAATATGTTAGTTATCTCTAACTAATATGATAAGAGAATATGATATTTCTTTCAATGAGAACTGATTTTGAAGAAGGATTATTCTTTATTGCTTAATTATGTTGTTCTTCATTGTTAAGAATGGTTCTAACTCTTCATTTTTAGCATCCGTTACAATCATGTCATAGTCTTCGAGATTCATTGTTTTAAAAAGTGCGCCACGACCTACTTTTGCCTTATCAACCAGCAAAACCTTAACTTTGGAGTTTTCTAATGCTCTTTTTTTGATGGCTGCTGTATTTTCGCTAGTTTCGTAAGTTGCGGAATCAAGAATAGAAGCGCAAGATACGACAGCTAAGTCGAAGTGATAGTTGTTAAGGTCTTCTAACGCTTTCGAACCAGTTAATTCAAGGATATCGGCTCTTAAACGCCCACCAAGAGCATAAGCTTCGCATTTTGGATTGGCTGAAGCGTTTCTTAAAGCGATAACGCCATTAGAGACAACAATCTTATTTGATAAATCCAAGGATTTTAAGAAGAAGAGAGCGGTTGAAGAGTTATCAATAAAAATGCTACGGAACACGGGGCAGTGCATAAAAGCAATCCTTCCTATTTTTTCTTTTGCCATAGCGTTTTCCGTTTCTCTAATTGTAGCGGAAACTTCCTCTTGCTTGTCTGAAAGTATAGCGGCGCCATGTGTTCTTTTGATTAAACGATCAAATTCTAACTTTGATAAATCTCTTCTTATTGTCGCTTCAGAACAATACAAATCTCTTGCAAGTTCACTTACGCGCGCTTGCTTGCGTTCCTTTAGATAATCGATTATTTCTTGCTGTCTTGAATAGTTTGACATTTGGTTCTCCTCTTGATTGAATTTTGAGCGAAACGCTCATTTGAGTTTATTATATGCGCTTGTTTATCTGATATTCAATCAATTTGAGCATTTTTTGTTGCTTTTTATCGGTAATGATTTACATTTAAGTTACTTAGTAACCGCTTACATTTACGGTTAAAAAGTGAAAAGGTGAAAACTGTCAAAATCATTAAGGAGGACAATAATGAAAAAAACAAGTTTTTTAGCCGGTCTCACTAGTGTAGCAGCTTCGATTCTTGCAATCACTTCTGTTGGAGAAGGGTTTGCAAAGAGTTGGCGCTCAACAATCGATAGCGCTCTTGGCACAGAAAGCTACCGTGTAATCACAGATGAGACTCAGAGCAGATTTAAGTCTGACTATGCAACGACCGCTGATTATGTTGCAGCATCTAAACGCCTATCCGAAAGAGAGGGCGAAGAAGGAACGGTTATTCTTAAGAATGACAATGATGCCCTTCCATTAAGCAACAAATCAAAGAAAATTGCCCTTTTTGGAAATGCTGCATATAAGCCATATATGCAATCCTCAGGCGATCTTAGAGCCGGGAATAGCGATCTCGTAAACATCGATACCGCTTTAGAAAAGGCCGGTTATACCCTTGAGCCAACACTTAAAGGTATCTACGGAACGATGCTTTCAAACGATTATGCGACAACAACATCTCGTTTCGGAAACACCACGACAACATATTGGTTTGGCTTAGTCACCTCGCCTGGTGATATGACAAATTATAAGATCAACGAAATTCCAACGACTGCTTGGACAGAAGGCGTTGATTTATCTGGCTATGGCGATGGTAGCAAGACTGATACAGTCAAATTCGCCGAAGAAGGCTGGGAAAATAATATTGTCAAGGATGACACAGTTGCCATTTGCGTATTCGGCCGTGGCGCTGGTGAATCAAATACTTATAAGCCTGGCAGCGCAACAAACTGGAAAGGCGAAGAAACCGGCAAAGACCCATTAGAATTATCTGATGATGAGCTTCAAATCGTCGATAAAGCTAAAGCAACTTGCTCAAAGGTTATCGTTCTTCTTAACACCGGTAACGCAATGAATATTTCATCTATTGCTAAAGGCGGAGCTCACGAAGTAGATGCAATTGCTTATATGGGTGTCTTAAACGACTATCAAGCTACTGGTATCGTTAACGTCTTATCAGGCGAAGTTAACCCAACTGGTGCTTTATCCGATACTTATGCAAAGAATTGGGAATCTCTCCCAGCTATGCAAAACTTCGGCGGAGACGAATATGCTGATGCCGAAATCGCTGCTAGATATGCTGGCACCGATAGCGAAGATACAGTTAGATGGCCTGGAGTTACAATCGGAAATGGTTCCGGAAGTGACTTTGGTGGATCAAAAGCTAACTATTCTGGCGGAAACTATTATGTTGAAGCAGAAGGTATCTACATCGGCTATCAATATTATGAAACAAGATATTTCGACTCAGTTGCCAATTCCTCTTTCAATCCTTCCTCTAAAAAAGGATCAACAACAGGAAACGCTTGGAAATATTCCGATGAAGTCGATTACACTTTCGGACATGGACTTTCATACCTTCCATACACTCAAGAATTAACCAACTTAAAAGTTGATAGAGTCAACGGCGGAAACGTTACAGCTGAAATCACCATCCACAACAATGGCGATAAAGCTGGCAAATTCCTTGGACAACTTTATGTCAACACTCCTTACACAGAATATGATAAGAAGAACTTGGTTGAAAAATCAGCCGTTCAATTCCTCTCCTCTGGTAAAGTTGATGTTGAAGCAGGAAAATCTGCAAAAATAGAAATCACTGTTCCTGCAAAATATCTTGCTTCCTACGACTACAAGAATGCCAAAACATACATCCTTGATGAAGGAACATATTACTTCACAGCTGCCGCTGGCGCTCATGAAGCAGCTAATAACTTCTTAGCAGCTCAAGGAAAGAGCACGGAAGATGGCATGGATGCAACTGCCACTGGAACATGCAAAACATGGAATCTTGGAAGCTTAGACAAGACAACATTTGCAACGGATAACGGCAAAGTCATCACCAATCAATTTGACAATGCCGATCTTAACTACTTCTTAAAAGACACAGTCGTTTACCTTTCTAGACAAGACTGGGAAGGAACCTGGCCAAAGAACTACAACACCGATGTTACGGTCAAAATTGGCGATTCTTCAAAGAAAGACGAATGGATCAAAGAAATCCGCGGTGAGCAATATGTCTTAAAATCAGACGGAGAAGAAGTTGAAAATTGGCAAGGAAAAGACCTTGGCGAAGAATATAACTTCTCTGCTAAGAATCTCACATACGATAGAATCAACAATATCGAAGACGAATGGTGGGATAAGATGACAAGCCAAATCTCCGTTGATGAAGCAATTGGCGCTGTTGTCCACGGTGGAGGACAATCAGACACTCTCACAAATATCGACAACCCAATCGTCTCTCAACACGAAGGCGTTAACGGCTATGTTGGCGCATATAACGAATATGCTTCATATGATGAAGATGGAAAGGGCGTTGGAGATCCAACTCTTACATACAAGACAAACATCAACTCCCAAACTCTGTTAGGCACATCATTCAACCCTCAACTCGCTTATGAATGGGGCAAAATCGAAGGTGAAGCAGGCTTACTCCTTAAATATCAATCTGTTTGGGGAACAGGCTTAACCCTTAGAAGAACTCCATATAACGGACGTAACTACGAATACATCTCCGAAGATCCAATGTTAACAAACAGAATCGGTGAGATGATCGGAAAAGGCTCCTTAGAAAAAGGTTCCCTTGTTGGTCCAAAACACATGGGCTTCAATGATCAAGAGCATAATCGTGCTGGCGTTTCTGCTTACATGAATGAGCAAAAAGCTAGACAAACAGATCTTAGAGGCTTCGAAGGCATGCTCAATGATGCTAACGGCTTAGCAGTCATGATCGCCTTCAACCGTATCGGCGCAACAAACGCTTCTCAATCTGTCGGAATGCTTCAAAACGTTCTCCGTGGCGAATGGGGCTTCAAAGGTCTTATCTCTACTGACCTTGCTTCCTCAGCTTATTATTTCAACGCTGAAGGAATGATTATGGCCGGTATCACCCAAGTTGCTGAATTCGGTTCCAACAATTCCCACATCAACTCTAAAGACGGCCACGATAACAAGTGGACATACCTCTCTCCTGAAGCTTGCAAAAACGATCCAACACTCGTCAAACAAGCAAGAGAAAACCTCAAGTATCAACTCTTCGCATTCGCTAATTCCGCTGTCGTTGACGTGACAATTGTCAATGTTACCCCATGGTGGGAAACCGCTTTGAATGCTACCCTTATCACCTCAGCCGTCTTAACTGGCGTCTTCGCTCTCGCTTGGGTATCCTTAACTTTAATCCCAGGCAAAAAGAAGGAGGATAAATAAACATGAAACCAACAATTTCTAAAAAAATAAGCGCTGGAATGATAATTTCCGCTCTTACCTTCATCATTGGTTTAGTCTCCATCATCATCTATGGCGTCAATGTCGCTAGAGGTGGTTACTTCAATGGAGGAAGCGTAGGAGAAGTCGTTAGATTTGGCGTCTTCGCTCTTGTCTTCCTTGCTCTATCAACCGCTCTTTACTTCGTTAGATTCACCGGCAAAGTCGGAAAAGTCTGCGATATGGTTGGATTAGCACTTAAGGTTCTTGCCGCTTTATTCTTCGCATTTGCCTTAATTTACCTCATTCAAGCTCGTGCAGAAGGTCTCTCTTATATCTTCTTCTCGAATGATGATGTTAAGATTGCCTTACAACAAGATCCTGACAATATGATCAGCGCCAATCTTGCAATTACCTCAATTGTCATGTTTGGTGTTAGTGTTGTTGTCGGTTGCGTTAATTCCTTCTTCGGATACAAAGCCGTTGAAGAAACTGCAACAGCCAAATAAAGAATAAAATATAAATTCTTGGGGGCTTAGGAAACTAAGCCCTCTCTTCTTTAGAGCATTTCTAAAAACTTGATTAGCATTATCTTGTTTTTAAAAATATTTCTAAATATTGTTATATAGGAGGAGAAGATATGTTAGAAATCACCAGTTTTACTCTTGAAGGTTTAGAGAAAGATATTCTCACCGACGTTAAAACCCCGATATTTCATTACGTTGCTAGAAGTGACAAAGAAAACGATTCTACAACTTATGTCAAATTAGAATGTAACGGATGGATTTATGAAGGGAAGGATGAAATCTATATTTCCTATAAAGGAGAACCTTTCAAGCCATTTCACGCATATCAAGCAAAGATAACCATCAAGAATTCCTATAACGAAGAAGCGGAAAAAACTCTTTCTTTTGAAACTGGCTATCTTGGCGGATCTTTTAAAGGAAAATGGATTTCCGACCCTGAGTACACTTTCGTGGAAAAAAAGGTTTCTCCTCTCCCTTTAACCTTCAGAAAAGAACTTAAAATTTCTAAAAAAATCAAAAAAGCCTATATATATCTCACCTCTTTTGGAATTTATGATTTAAAAATTGGCAAAGAAAGAATTAGCACAAATTATTTTGCCCCAGGCTTTACCTCCTATGCTCATGAACTTCAATATCAAAGATACGATATCAAAGAAGCCTTAGAAAAAGACCAAACTATTTATGTAAGCGTGGCAGGAGGATGGGCTGTTGGGTCTTTTGTTTTCACAAGAAAGAACAGAATTAGCGCGGATAAACAAGCCTTATTATGCGATATCCACTTATTTTACGAAGATGGTAGCAAAGAGATAATTGGTAGCGATGAAACCTGGCAAGTATCTCATTCCTCCCCTTTCCTTGAAGCGGATTTATACGATGGCGAAAGGTATGATGGAAGAAAAAATCTTGAAGATATTCCTTATCATCAAGCAGGCATTGAAAAAGTTCGCCTTCATCCAGAACTTTTAGCCGATTATTCTTCAAAAGTCATTGAACATGAGCATCTTACTCCGACTTTTTTGCATAATGATTCTTCTTCAGATGCAATCTTCGATTTTGAACAAAACTTTGCCGGTATTGTTAGATTGCATATCAAAAACGCCAAAGAAGGAGCGAAGATTCTTGTTAAACACGCGGAAATTCTTCAACCAAATGGCGATTTAAATACCGTTTTCCTTCGTTCGGCAAAATGTCGTTTCGAATATATTTGCAAGGAAGGAGAACAAACATATTCTCCAACCTTCACCTATATGGGGTTTAGATATATTTCCGTTCATTTAGAAAACATTGAACTTAAAGATATCGAAATAGAAGGAATAGTCCTTTATAGCGATCTTAAACAAATTGGGTCTTTCGAATGTTCGAACGAAATGATCAATAAGTTGAATTCCAATATCATCTGGTCAAGCAAATCGAACTTCATGGATATCCCAACGGATTGCCCTCAAAGAGACGAAAGAATGGGCTGGACTGGCGATATTGCCGTTTTCTCTCCAACAGCATTATTTAATTTTGAAATGGGAAGATTCCTTAAGAAATGGCTTTTGGATTTGAGAAAAGAACAAAATCCTGGCGGAGGTTTCCCTAACACCGTTCCAGTGCAAGGATATGGAGTTCCAGCAACAATGCCTCGTCAAGCGATTGACTGGTGGGGAGATGCATGTATCCTTCTCCCGTATAATGCCTATTTGGCAACTGGCGATATTTCTTACCTTTTAGACAATTACGATGCAATGAAGAAATACGTTAAAGCGTGTAAATTCTGGGCAAATCTTTTCTCTTTTGGAAAAAATAGATATATCTGGAAAGGCTTAAACGCATTTCATTTCGGCGATTGGATTGCCCCTGGAGTCAACAATATGTCTGAATGGCAAGCTCGTCATCCTTGGACTGCAACCTGCTCGCTTTATAACACCTCATCTTTATTATCGAAGATTGCAGGAATCTTAAATAAAAAAGAAGACGAAAAGAAATATTTTGAGTTAAGCGAAAAAGTAAAAGACGCTTATGTATCGGTTTTTACTGATGGAAATGGCAAACTGCATAATGAATTTCAAACTGCCTATGTTTTGCCTTTGTATCTAAATATATTCTCGGTAGAAACGAAAGAAAAAGCCGTTAAAAATCTTGTTTCCATCATTGAGAAAAACTCTTATTGCATTGGCACTGGTTTCCCAGGAACGCCATATATATTGTTTGCTTTAGCGGATAATGGTGAAAAAGATACGGCATACAAGATGTTATTAAACACGAAATGCCCATCATGGCTTTATGAGGTTAAGGTTGGCGCGACCACTATTTGGGAAAGATGGGATGGGCTAGATGAAAACGGTGAATGTGAGATAAAAGACGACGGAACAGGATCGATTCCAATGATTTCTTATAATCATTACGCTTCAGGAGCCGTTGGAGACTTCCTTTATAAACGTGTTGCCGGGCTTTCAATGCTTGAACCAGGATACAAGGTTTCTTTGATTAAGCCTATTATTGGCGGAGATATAAATTATGCCAAAACAAGTACCATAACCCCATACGGCCTACTTTCGTCTTATTGGAAAACTGAAGAAGGAAAACTAAAGATCGAAGTGGACGTCCCTTACGGAAGCAAAGCGGTTGTAATCTTCCCTTCAGGCAACGAATATAAGCTAGATTCAGGCAAGCATTCTTTAGAAGAAAATATCTAATTCCATACCCATATGCTAAAATATAGCAATGGGTATTTCTAAATCAAAAGCATTCAATCAAGCCCTTTCCTTAATGGGGATAAATGAACCTCTTGATGTTCTAAAACATCTGCCACGAAAGTATGATGATTTTACCTATTCTTCCCCTAAAGCTATTTACGAAGACGGGGAAAGAGTGGTCTTGCTTGGAAAAATAAGCGGCAATATGCCTCGTTCTTTTAGATTTGGAAAAAGAAGCGTTTTCCGTTTTACCTTTGAAACAAAAGATGAATATGTTTTTGAAATTGAGGCGTGGAACCAATCTTACCTTTCTCATTTTCTTAATTTAGAGGATGATTTTACTTTAGTTGGCAAATTCGATAAGAAACGTTGCAAGATTTCCTTGATGAAAATGTTAAAAGGGAAAATCGAAAGCAACGCTTCATTAAGACCGATATATTCTTTACCGAATAACATTGCAAACCATACCTATCAGGCTTTGGTCAAAAGAATGCTTCTTTCATTGAAAAATGAATTGAATGATGAAATTCCATCGGCATTTATTAACAAATATCGTCTTATAAATAGATGGGAGGCCTATAAAAAGGTTCACTTTCCAAATAGCCACGAAGATATTCGTCAAGGCATGCGTTACCTAAAATACGAGGAAGCGTTACGCTTTTCTTTACGAAACCAATTAGTACGTGGAGAAAATAGGGCTTTGCAAAAGGATATTAGAAGAAAAATATCTAAGGAAAAAGTGAATAGGTTCATTGCGACTTTACCTTATCAACCGACAAATGATCAGCTGAAAGCGTTCAATGAATGCCTAACTGATATGAATTCAAGTCAGGTAATGTATCGTCTTTTGCAAGGAGATGTGGGAACGGGAAAGACATTAGTTGCCGCCCTTTGCACGTATGCAAATCACCTTCGTAGCGAGCAAACCGCTTTAATGGCCCCAACGGATTCTTTAGCAAGACAGCATTATCAAAATCTCAAAGAAATCTTTCAAGGAACATCGGTTAATATTGCATTGCTTGTCGGCTCGCTTTCGTCTTCCGAAAAAAGAGCGATAGCGGAAGACATCAAAGATGGAACTATTGATGTTATAGTTGGAACTCATGCTCTTTTTTCTTCATCTTTAGAATATGCTTATTTAGGCCTAGTCATTATCGATGAGCAACATAAATTTGGCGTCAATCAAAGAAGCTTGTTAGTTGGAAAGGGTGAACACGCCGATCTTTTGATGATGAGCGCTACGCCAATTCCTCGCACTCTCACTTTAACGGTTTATGGAGATTTAGATGTTTCGACTTTAAGCGAATTTCCCGCTAAAAAGAGAGATGTAAAGACATCTTTGCTTGAGCCTAATGATCCAAAGATACAAAAAACAGTTCAGGAGGCAATTAATAGCAATCACCGTGTTTTCGTTGTTGTTCCACAAATTGAAGGTGGAGTCAAAGAAAACACTAGCGTCCTTGAAGTGGCCAATATGTATAAGAAGATGTATCCAAACAAAGTCACTATGATGCACGGAAAAATGGATGAAGAAAGCAAAGAAGTGGCTGAACTTGCTTTCCGTAGCGGTCTTTGCCCGATCTTGGTTGCAACCTCTTTAATCGAGGTAGGAATCGATGTAAAAGAGGCAAACACCATGATCGTTTATTCCCCAACGCATTTCTCCCTTTCCTCCCTTCACCAACTTAGGGGGCGCGTTGGAAGAGATGGCTCTAAATCACAATTTATAATGGCTTATAAAAAAGGAGACGAAGTTTCTTCTGAAGAAAAGCTCGATATTCTTTTAAAAACAAATGATGGCTTCAAATTAGCCGAAGAAGATCTCCGTTTACGTGGTCCAGGAGAAATTATTGGCGTCAAACAATCTGGTCTTCCTTCTTTTTCAACCCTAAATATAATCGATGATTTCAAGATTCTCGAATGCGCTAGAGATGATGCGACTTTGATTCTTTCTAAGAGGAAAGATCCAGAGAATCAGGAACTGATAAAAAGTGTTGAGATGGAAAATCGGACTTCTTTGTCCTAGTAAAAAAACCTCTCTCTAGTTATACTAGAGAAGATATATGTCCAGGAGATGAATGTATGAGAAAAATAGTTGTTGATATGATGGGGAGTGATTTAGGAAGCGCGATCACTGTTGAAGCGGTCAAGAAATTCCACGAAAAGCACCCAGATTACGAAATAGTATGCGTCGGAAAAAAAGAGGAATTAAACGATCTTCCATTTGCAAGAATCGTTGATGCTAGAGACGTCGTTCCAATGAATGCCGGAGCTTTAGAAGTTCTTAGAAGAAAAGAATCTTCAATGGTCGTCGCGTTGAATTTAGCCGCTAAAGAAAAGGCTGATGGAGTTATTTCAGCTGGTGCGACTGGCGGATTCCTTTCTGCTGCGACCTTGATTTTAAAGAAAATCCCTGGAGTTTTGCGCCCAGCGTTAATTACTTCCTTCCCTAATTTAGGAAAGAATGCTGAAACCTTCGTTACCATTCTTGATGTTGGCGCCTCAACTGAGAATACCCCAGAAGAATTAGCTCAATTTGGTTATATGGGTAAGGTATTTTCTGAATCTTTCTATAAGATTGAAAATCCAGTTGTTAAAACCTTAGCTAATGGAACAGAAGAAGGAAAAGGTTCAACAGTCGGAAAGGAAGCGTACAAGCTCTTAAAAGAAGATAAGCGTTTAAATTTCCAAGGAAATATCGAAGCAAGCCAAGTTTTAGCTGGTGGAGCCGATGTTGTTGTAACTGATGGATATACCGGAAACGTTCTCCTTAAAACAACGGAAGGAACGGCTAAGCAAATTGGAAAACTTCTTAAAAAAGGCTTTACGAAAAACCTTAAAACAAAACTTGGATATCTTTTTGCTAAGGATGTCGTTACGGATTTTAAGAAAATTATGGATCCGAAAAATGTTGGTGGGGCAATGCTTATTGGCATTAACGGCGTTGCGGTTAAAGCACATGGCAACTCTGATGCTGAATCCTTCCTCTCGGCAATGGAAGTTGAATATCGCATGATCGAGGCGAATATCACCGAACAAATCACCGCCGCTTTTAAAAACGAGGAAAAATAATGGCGCGCCCTATTCAAGAATTATTAGACAAGATGGGAATTAAAGCCAAAGATGAATCTCTTTACATCCAGGCTTTAACTCATTCATCGCATAACGGAACAAAGAATTCCGCTAAGCATTTCGATTATGAAAGGCTTGAGTTTTTAGGCGACTCCATTATTGGCTTTGTTGTTGGCCAATTATGTTATCGTTTGCATCCAGAGATGAGACAAGGAGATCTTTCGGTTTTGCGTTCTCATTTTATCCGCACGGAATCCGAAGCGGAAATCGCTTTAGAACTTGGTTTAGGCGACTATGTCCAAGTCGGACCATCATATACGAGCGATCCGAAGAAATCCCTACCATTGATGGAGGATATCTTCGAATCGTTCACTGGTGCCTTATACCTTGATCAAGGGTTTGACAAAGTTAACAATTTCCTTATTTCTCTATATTATGAAAGAATCAAAGCCGGTAAGGTTGAGGTTGCCGAAAACCCTAAAAGCGTTTTGCAAGAACTTTTGCAAGCTGATTACAAACAAGCCGTCACCTATCGCCTTATCCAAGAAGTTAATGAAAACGATACTCATTATTTTGTAATGGGCGCTTTCTTTGATAACTTTGAGCTCGGCGAAGGAAAAGGAAAAACGAAAAAAGAGGCGGAAGCTAACGCAGCAAGAGATGCTTTAGCTAAAAAAGCCTATGTAGGATTGAAATAGAGGAGACGTATATGGGTTTATTCGCATATTTAAAAAATAAATTCTCTAAAAATAAAGAAGAAGAATCTGAAAAGGTTGCCACGAGAAAATACCAAAAAGGCCTTGCTAAATCGCGTGCCGCTTTTGCTGATAGATTAGAAGAACTTTCAAAACGCTATAGCCAAGTTAACGCAGATTATTTCGATGAACTCGAACAAATCCTCATCGAAGCCGATGTTGGGGTTGAACTTACTCTTAAACTTTTAGATGGATTGCTTACGAAATCTAAAGAAGAAAACATCACCGACCCAAAGAAAATAAACGAAGAATTGGTCGATATGATGTTTGTCGATTATCTTGAAAGTGGCGATTCAATCGTCAATGACGTCCAATTCCGCGAGGGCGAAACGACCGTTTTACTAGTTATTGGCGTTAACGGGGTTGGAAAAACGACCTCCATTGCTAAACTTGCAAAACGTTATCTTGACCGTGGCAAAAAGGTTATGCTTGCCGCGGCTGATACTTTTAGGGCGGGCGCAGTTGACCAACTTAAAATCTGGGCTAGTCGTTTAGATTGCCCAATTGTTACTGGCGAGACGAATTCTGACCCTGCCTCGGTTTGCTTTGACGCGGCAAAATATGCCAAAGAACACAAAATCGATCTTCTTATCGTTGATACGGCCGGAAGACTTCAAAATAAGAAGAACTTAATGGATGAGCTTGCTAAAATGAGACGCGTTCTTTCTAAAGAAATTGAAGGTGCACCACATGAAACGTTCTTGATTATTGATGCGACAACAGGACAAAACGGAGTCACTCAGGCAACATCATTTAAGGAAGTGTGCGATCTAACTGGCATTGTTATTACAAAGATGGATGGCACTTCAAAAGGCGGAATCATCTTATCAATTCGCTCACAACTTGGCGTTCCTGTTCGTTTTATTGGCTTAGGGGAACAAATGGATGACCTTGAAGAGTTCGATTTAGATGAATATTTGCATGCTTTACTTGTAGGGGATAAGAAAGATGAGTGAAGACGCCTTAGAAAAAAGAGAAGAGGCTTTGCTCCTTTTTGATGAATATAAAGAATTACTCACTTCATCACAAAGAGATGTTTTCTCCGATTATTATCTCTTTGATCTTTCTTTGTCAGAAATAGCTGAAAATCATCATATTTCAAAAGCGGCAGTATCTGACAGTCTTCATAAATCATTAGCGAAACTAAACGAATACGAAAATAAACTTCATATTCTCGCCCTAAAAAGAGAAATCAACAAAGGGATTGAGAAAAACGATATCAACTACATTAAGGAGGTAATGGAAAATGGCATTTGAGACATTGACTGATAAATTTAGCAATATTTTCAAAAAGATGCGTCGTCAAAGCGTTTTGACGGAAGAAAATATGGATTCCGCCTTGAAAGAGATTAGAATTGCTCTTCTTGAAGCGGATGTTAATTACAAGGTAGTCAAAACCTTTACTAGCGACATTAAAGAAAAAGCCGCTGGACAAGAAATTCTTAAAAAAGTTAATCCTTCCCAACAATTGATCAAGATCTGCCATGATGAATTAGTCGAACTTCTTGGAGCAGAGAATACCGAAATCAATTATGCAAAAAACGGCTTAACAACGATTATGCTTGTTGGTTTGCAAGGGTCTGGTAAAACAACATCCGCCTCAAAACTTGCTTATTTGATGAAAAACAAATTGGGCAAAAAAGTTCTTTTGGCGGGCTTAGACGTTTACCGTCCAGCCGCTATCGAACAGCTTGGCACGCTTGCTAAATCTATCCAGGTTGATTTTTTCGAACTTGGAAC
>CAVJFO010000001.1:21694-27042 GCA_963648925.1 Hallerella sp. | reverse complement strand
GATTTAGATCTTTTCCACCCAGATCGCATGGCGGATAGAATTCTCGGAATGGGCGACGTTGTTTCTTTAGTGGAAAAAGCTAAAGAGGTAATGGATGAAAAAGAAGCCGCAAAAGACGCCAAAAAATTAATGCAAGGCGACTTTACCTTAGAGGATATGCTTAAACAAATGAAAGCAGTTCAACGCCTCGGCTCTATTTCTTCGATACTTAAGCATCTTCCTGGCGCCCCATCTATTAGCGAAGAGCAACAAGAAGCGGCTGAAAAACGCATGAAGGATTTTGAAACCATCATTAATTCAATGACTCCTTATGAAAGAAAACACCCAGAAATTCTTAAGTTCTCTCATAAGAATCGTATTGCTAAAGGATGTGGCAAAACAAATGCCGATATCAATAGAGTTCTTAGACAATTTGAAAAGACCAAGGAACAAATGAAAATGCTTCAAAAATATTCCAAGAATGGAAAAATGCCTCCAATGGGTGGAGGCATGGGTGGATTCGGACGTTAAGCGTCTTTCTTCTTAATGAACTTATGGCCTTTAAGCAAGGCATCTTCCTCCCATTTTGGAGTAATTCCGCTCTTAGCTTCGGCTAAGAGCTTTTTATCTTGTTTGCTTAAAGCGAGTTTTTCAAATAAATCTGGACGATATTTTTCCGTTAGAAGAAGCGATTCCTTCCTTCTATATTTGTTGATTGCTTCATGATTTCCTGAATAAAGAATGTCAGGAACTGTCGCCCCTTTGTAATCATATGGTTCGGTGTATTGAGGGTATTCAAGAGCGTTATCGTTAAATGATTCGTCTTTCAATGACTCGTTATTGATTGCTCCTTCAAGAAGACGGATAACGGAATCTGCGACTGACATCGCGGGTATTTCTCCGCCAGTAAGGATATAATCGCCAATCGAAATGAGTTCGTCTACATAAGGATTTACTCTCTCATCTATTCCTTCATAATGGCCGCAAAGGAGAATAAGATGGTCAAGTTTTGCATATTCTTGGGCTTTCTTTTGAGAATACGTCGTACCTCTTGGGGAAAATAAAACCGTATGAGAAGTTGGAGTCTTTTTATCTTCTAACGCATCGATTATCGGTTGGCATTTCATAATAAGGCCAGCGCCTCCGCCAATTGGTGGGGTGTCGCATCTGCCATATTTGTCTTTGGTGTAATCTCTTATTTGAACGCATTCGAGAGTCACGACTCCTTTGGCAATGGCTCTTTTGATGATTGAATTATTCATGAACCCGTCAAACATTTCAGGGAATAGGGTTAAAATCGTGATTTTCATAAAAGGCCGTCAATTACGTTAATGCGTATTTCTTTTTTCTCGATATCTAAAGAAACAACGAATTCATCCATAACAAAAGGAATATAGCATGTTTTGCCGTTATTTTCTTTTACTTTGAAAGTGGATTTGGTGGCAAAACTCATTACATCAATGACTTCGCCAATCTCAGAAGAATCTTCATTATTGATAATCTTGCATCCAATCAAATCGAATAAATGGTAGTAACCTTCAGGGAGAGTCGCCTCATTTTCATCGATTTCAACGGTGTAGCCGATATAATCTTTTACTAAGTTTATGTTTTCAAGATCCTTAAAAGAAAGGTAGTAGTAGTCGCCAGAATCTCTAAACGAGGCGACTTCAACCTCTTTCTCATCACCGTTTTTTGCGTTTTTTAGAAAGAGTTTTCTTCCACGCGTGAAACGAGTGGAGGCAAAAGACGTTTCAGATTTGCAACATACCGCGCCATTAACGCCAAACGTTTTGATTATTTTTCCTAAACATATTGTTCTCATATTCAAAAAAAGACGCCGAATTAATCAGCGTCATTCTCCTTTTCTTTGCCTTCGCTGAAACTTTCAAATTTCAAGTGGATGCGAACGTTGGAATTGTCGGCTTTTCCGGCGATGCCAATGGCTTCGCGGAGAGCGTTAGCAACAATGCCTTTTTTGCCAATCAAACGGGCTGTGTCGTCATCTTCGGCAACAATTAAGAGCGAGACATCTTTCTCATCTGATTCAGGCATAACGCGAATCATGATGGAGTCACGATGCTCAACGAGTGGATCGATTAGGCCATGGACGACCTTCTCGTAATCGATCATTATTTTTGCTCCTTGTTAGCTTTTTTTGCCTTTCCTTCGGCATATTTTGTCATGATGCCTTTAGCGGAAAGCATTGCACGGACGCTATCGGATGGGGTAGCACCATTGTT
This sequence comes from Hallerella sp., assembly GCA_963648925.1. Lineage (GTDB taxonomy): Bacteria > Bacillota_I > Bacilli_A > RFN20 > CAG-826 > UBA4951. The sequence goes on along the minus strand of CAVJFO010000001.1, from coordinate 24,823 downwards.
GAGCCATTTTAAGGCTAACTCTTCATTGATTGTCGCTTCGCTATCGCCTAAAGCTGGATCATATGTACCGATTTGTTCGATATAACGTCCATCTCTTGGGGAACGGGAATCGGCAACGACGATACGGTAGAATGGGTCTTTATGACGACCAATACGGGTTAATCTGATTTTAACTGACATAATAAATACTCCTTTTGTGAACGTCGAATATCTTATAGACGAAAATAAGTGGTGTCAAGTAAAAATGCTTAACTCCATAAAATTTGCTTGTAAAATGACTTTTTTCTTGTATATAATATCACACGCATGTTTAAGCATGCTACGCAAGCTCCGCCATCATTAGTCACTTAGATGAGAACTTGAAGAGAACGCAATTCATTCTTATTTTAGGAGGAAAACACATGAACTTAAATTTAGTTAATGAAGTTACCGCTTCACAACTTCGTGATGATATTCCTGAATTCTCTGCTGGTGACACTGTCAGAGTTTCCGTCCGTATCATCGAAAACAAAAAAGAACGTATTCAAAACTACGAAGGCGTTGTTATCCAACGTCGTGGCCATGGCGTCAGCGAGACATTCATCGTTAGAAAAATGTCTAGCGGCATTGGCGTTGAAAGAATCTTCCCAATCAACTCCCCATCAATCGCAAAGATTGAAGTTGTCAAACACGGTCGTGTCAGAAGAGCTAGAATCCACTATATGCGTGGTCTTTCCGGCAAAGCTGCCCGTATCAAAGAAGTTAAATAGTTTCTTAGAAATTTTAAAAAGTGACATAAGGTTCCGTTTGGAGCCTTTTCTTTTTTTCCTTATATTTGGGCGATATTTACCATATTTTTTTGATATAATCAAAACCATGGCTGAGTTAGTAGATGTAAATAAGGGAGATCTTCTTGAACCGTTAAACAAGGGTAAAAGGAAGAAAAAAAGTTTTTTACATGTCTTTTTTCAATTTTTCCTTGTTTTTGTTTTTGCCATTGTCTTATCGGTCTTTGGCCAATCTACTTATGATTTCACCCGTTACAAACGTTTTTACGTTAATGGGGAGTCGATGTATCCAACCTTAAATAAAGACATAAAAATCAGGGAGAATGGCAATGACGTTCAAGATATTGGCAAGACTTATCTCGTCGGAAGTTTTTCTTTGAAATCTCATTCCTATCTTTGCGATTATGGCTTGATGGATTCTTCGTCTTCTTTCAAAAACGATATTAAGCGGTTTTCGATAGTTGTTACTTATTATAATTCTGATTTGAACGAATCTTCCGCCAAGGATGGCGCAGAACTTAAAATTAAACGCGTTATCGGAATGCCAGGAGAATCGCTTTATTTCGATTCCGAAGGCCTCTTATATATAAAAGGAAAGGGAGAAAATGCTTTTTCGCTTGTAAATCAAGATTTTTACAATATTTCTTCTTGGAATGATGAGTCGAAAGAATTTTTGAGCAATGTCGTCAAGCAAACTAATATCGGTTCCAATTATGCTAACGGAGAAGAAAATTTAATCACGCTAGGAAATGATGAATATTTCCTTGTCGGAGATAATAGAATCGAGGGCTGTTCAAACGATTCCCGTTCAATCGGACCGGTTAATGAGAAATGTTTTGTCGGAAGAGTCGTGACGATAATCGGCAAATGTTGGTTTTCGATTGACGATAACGGAAAAAACCAAGAGAGTATTGATTTAACAACCCTTATAATGCCATGGAGGTTAGAAATGCTATGAGTGAATTTCAACAACAAAAAAACGTTCATTACTTCCCTGGACATATGGCCAAGGCGTTAAACGCTATCGGGCCAATGGTCAAAGGATGCGACCTGATCATTGAAATTGCCGATGCTAGGGCTCCTTTAAGCACAAGAAACCCGATGCTTGATAAGTTAATAAATAATAAGCCACGCATTTTATTGCTTTCAAAGTACGATAAAGCGGATCCCCTTATCACAAAAGAGTGGATTGAATTTTATAAAACAAAAGGCATCATTTCTTTTTCTAGCGATATAAAACATCAGAAAATTATTGATTTGCTCACTAAAACTAGCGAACCTCTTGTTAAGAAGAAAAGAGAAAAAGAAGCAAGGCTTGGAATGAAAAAACAACCATTGCGACTATTGATACTTGGCATTCCTAATGTTGGGAAATCGACATTCATCAACAATTTAGCAGGAAAGAATTCCGCTAAAGTGGGTAATAGACCAGGCGTTACTAGGGCTGAGCAGTGGATCAAGGTTTCTAACGATTTCATTTTGCTTGATACTCCAGGTATTTTGCCAATGAATTACCCAAACAAGGATGAGGCGATACGCTTAGCCTTGCTTGGCTCAATAAAAGAAGAAGTCCTTCCGCTGGATGATTTATCAACGCGCTTATTCTCATATTTAAAAGAAGAATATCCTTTATGCATGAAAGAGCGTTATGGAATCGAAGATATTTCTAAAATGGAAGAAAAAGATGTTTTTGAGATTATTTGCAATAAACGCGGATATCTTTTGCAAGGCGGGGTGCTAGATATTTCAAAAGGCGCTCAGTCTTTGATAAAAGATCTCCAAGAAGGAAATCTTGGCAGAATATCTTTAGAGAAGGTCAAATGTTAGTAAAGGAAAGAGAATTTTATAATGAGACGATAAAATTAATCGTCGGAATAGATGAGGCGGGAAGAGGTCCTTTAGCTGGGCCTGTTTTTGCCGCGGCCGTTGTATTTGACCCATCCTATCAAAACGAAGAGATAAACGATTCTAAGAAATTGAGCGAAAAAAGAAGAGAAGAACTCTTTCTTGAAATAAAAGAACACGCGCTAGCATATGGAATATCTTCCATTAGCGCTGATGAGATTGATGAAATCAATATTTATGAGGCGACAAAGAAATGCATGTTAGATGCCTTGTCTAAAATCAACGTTCCTTACGACATGATTATTACCGACGCGATGAAGTTAAAAACGGAAAAACCTCTTGTTGCAATGGTTAAAGGCGATGCCCAATGCTTAAATATTGCCGCAGCTTCAATTCTAGCGAAAGTTTCTCGTGATCATTACATGGAAGAATTAGATAAACAATACCCTCAATATGGTTTTGCTAAGCATAAAGGATATGGAACCAAAGCCCATATGGACGCTTTAAAACAGTTTGG
>CAVJFO010000001.1:17967-21441 GCA_963648925.1 Hallerella sp. | reverse complement strand
GAATATCAAGTGCAAGGTGCTTGCTATTACTGACCCTGATTATCCTGAGTCTTTGAAGACATGTTTTAAGCCGCCTTTTATCCTATATTATTATGGAGATTTAGATTGTATTAGGGATCAAAGTAATTGCATTTCCTATATTGGAAGCAGAGACGCATCAACATACGGAAAGAAAATGGCCGAGAAAATTTCTAATGAACTCGCCATGAAAAACTACACGATCGTCTCTGGCATGGCTAAAGGGATAGACGGAGTGGCAACTAGAGCCGCCTTAAACGCTGGAGGGAAAGCGGTTGGGGTGTTAGGCTCTGGAATCGATATGTGTTATCCAATGGAAAATGAGGATATATATGAAAACCTCAAAAGAGGAGGACTGCTTATTTCCGAATATCCGCCAGGAATAAAACCAAGCAAAGAAAATTTTCCATTTAGAAATAGAATAATAGCCGCTCTTTCTAAACTCACAATCGTTGGCGAAGCTAATAAGAAATCTGGAACTTTGATAACGGTTGGGTATGCTCTAGAGGGCGGGAAAGAAGTAGCTTGCATTCCTTTTAGGGCAGATGAAGATAGTGCATGCAATTCCTTAATTAGAGATGGAGCGGCCTTAATTACATCGACGGAAGACGTTTTGAATTTGCTAAATTAATACCGGTTAAAATTATTTTTTCGGTCTTATAAATATTCTTATTTATATGGATGATTAAGGTGATTTTTCGCTTTGACAAAGTAAAAAAACCTCACTAATATGTTGAACGCAAAACAGGAGGAAACAGCATGAAATTAGTTATTGTCGAGTCACCTAATAAATGTTCAACCATCTCTCATTATCTTGGGAGTGATTATAAAGTAATAGCTTCAAAAGGCCATATCAGAGACCTTTCTACGAGATTTAAAGGAGGGTTAGGAATTGATATCGAAAATGATTTCAAGCCTGATTTTGTCGTAAGCAAGGGTAAGGAAAATACTGTTAAGATGCTTAAAGATGAAGCGCGTAAGGCCGATGAAGTCATCCTTGCAAGCGACCCTGATCGTGAGGGAGAGGCCATAGCTTGGCATTTAGCACAAGTCTTAGCTTTAGATACAAAAAAGGTAAAACGCCTTGTTTTCCATGAAATCACAAAGCCAGTTATCGAAGCTGCCATTGCCAATCCAACCCATATTGATATGAATCTTGTTCAATCCCAAGAAGTAAGAAGAATGTATGATCGTATCATTGGTTTTAAACTATCTACTCTTTTAAAACGTAAGATCGGTTCGCCTTCTGCAGGACGCGTTCAATCAGCGACATTGAAACTAATCATTGATAATGATGATGAAATAAAAGCTTTCGTTCCTGAAGAATATTGGACAATTGACGTAGATATTTTAGTTAACGGGAAGAAATTAACTGTTTCCTTAGATAAGATAGATGGCAAAAACGTCGAAATCCACACAAAAGAAGAAGCTGAGGCGATTTTAGCTCGCATTGGAAAAGAAATGAGAGTTGCTTCCGTTTCAAAAACCAAGAAAAAAACCGCTCCTAAATATCCTTTCTCTACCTCGACTATGCAACAAGAGGCTTATAACCGCTATAAATTCTCAACGGCAGTCACTCAATCTACCGCTCAAAAACTTTATGAAGGTTTAGAGATTAATGGAGAGCATGTCGGTTTGATCACTTATCTCAGAACTGATTCCACACGTCTTTCGAAAGAATTTATTTTTGGCGATGCAAAACCATTCATTGAAAAATCATTCGGCGAAGAATACATCGGTAATTTGAATAACACGTCTTCGACTGGAAAAAACATCCAAGATGCCCACGAAGCTATTCGTCCTACTTCAACCGCTAGGACGCCTGATTACGTTGCTAAATACGTTTCAGAAACCGAAGCTAAACTCTATCGTTTAATTTATGATCGTGCCATAGCGTCTTTGATGGCTCCAAAAGAAGAAGAGGTAACCACAGTTCTATTTGAATGCAATGGCTTAACCTTTAAGACCACAGGCAAAGTAACTCTCTTTAAAGGGTATACAGCCGTTTACGGTGAATTTGAAGACGATGAAAGCAAGAAACTTCCTGAATTCAAAAAAGACGAAGACTACGAAGTGAAAAAGGTCAATCCTGAGCAAAAATATACAAAAGGCCCAGCTAGATTAACCGAAGCTAAACTTGTTCGTAGCATGGAAGAAAAAGGGATTGGGCGTCCATCCACATACGCCTCAACGATTAAAACTCTTATCACTCGCAAATATGTCACAAGCAAATCTGGCGTTTTAACTCCTACTGATTCTGGCATTAAGACCACAAAGGTTTTAGATAAGTATTTCCCAGAAATCATTTCTTCAGGCTATACGGCAAACATGGAAACGACTTTAGATAAAATCGAATTAGGAGAGGAATCTCGTTCTAAAGCCATGAATGACTTCTACGATCCATTTATCGTTAAATTTGAAGACGTTAAAACAAGGATGTACAAGGATCCTGATGAAGAGACTGGCGAGATGTGCCCAGAGTGCGGAAAGCCTTTAGTTGTTAAGAGAGGACGCTACGGAACATTCACCGCCTGTTCTGATTATCCAAATTGTAAGTATGTCTTAAAAGTCGTTCCAAAACTTGAAGAGACTGGCGAGATGTGCCCAGAGTGTGGAAAACCACTCGTTAAGCGCAAAAACAGAAGAGGCCAAGAATTTATTGGATGCTCAAATTATCCAAATTGCACATATATCAAGGGCGAAAATGGCGAAAAAGTAGCCAAAAAAGAATACGTTGAAGCCGATTACATTAAAGACTGCCCATCATGCCATAAGGGCCACTTAGTCCTCAAACATGGCAAAAAGGTTGATTTCCTTGGCTGTACTAATTACCCAAAATGTCGTTATCACGAATGGCTTTCTAAGAAAAAAGAGGATAAAGATGCCTAAACACGTTAATATCATCGGCGGAGGATTAGCTGGCGCAGAAGCTGCCTACTTCCTTCTTAAAAAAGGAGTTGAGGTCCATCTTTATGAAAGAAGACCCTCATTCGATGATGGAGCCCACGTGACTTCATTGTTTGGCGAACTTGTTTGTTCCAATTCATTAAAATCCAAACAATTAACGAATTGCTGCGGTCTTTTGAAAGAAGAGATGAAAAACATGTCTTCTATTATGATGGAAGCAGCCACACTATCCGAGGTCCCTGCAGGAAACGCTTTGTCGGTCGATCGTGATTTATTTGCTAAATATATCACTGAAAAACTCAAATCATTTCCAAACCTTAAAGTGTTCAATGAAGATGTCGCCTCTCTTCCAAATGAAGAGATAACGATTGTTGCTACTGGTCCTTTAACAAGCGGTCCTCTTCTTGAGGATATATGCAAAACCATTGGAGAGAAGAATTTCTCTTTCTTTGATGCCTCAGCGCCAATCGTAGCAAAAGATTCGATAGATTTTTCAAAAGCCTATTTCAAATCTCGTTTTGAACAAGGCGATTCAGCTTATATCAATTG
>CAVJFO010000001.1:0-17513 GCA_963648925.1 Hallerella sp. | reverse complement strand
TATGTCGAATCTGCGGCGATGGGGATTATTGCGGGGATAAATGCGTATAGAAGGTTGAATGACCTTCCTTTTGTTAAATTGCCTCGCGAAAGCGTTGCTGGCGCTTTGATAGATTACATTTTAAACGCCAACAAAGAATATTTTGCTCCGATGAACGCTTCCTGGGTTTTATTTCCAGGATCGAAGAAAGGCAATCGCGAACCGACTATTAAGAAAGCTTTAGAAACTGTAGAATCTTATTGGAAAGCCGTAAATGAATGAACCGTCCTGAAAGAGAATTCCTCGATTCCTTAACTGCAAAGCGTTATTCGCCGCATACAATTGACTCTTATCAAAGGGATTTGGATTTTTTCTTTGCTTTTCTAAATGAAAAGAATGTTCTTATGAGCGATGTTACCAAAAATGTCATTCGTGATTTTGAGGACGCTCAATTGCAAAAAGGCGTTGGGGCAAGATCGTTGCAAAGAAGAATCACTTCATGCAGACAGTTCTATTCTTTTCTTCAAAAGAAGGGGTATATCGCTTCAAATCCGTTTAGAAATGCCAAAGCACCTAAGAAACCGGTTAGATATCCGTCCACTCTTACCACCGAACAAGTAAGTGCTCTTTTAAATGAAAACGCTAAGAGAACCGACTATCTTGCCTTGCGTGACCAAGCCATTTTGGAATTGATGTATGCCTCTGGTATGCGTGCATCGGAGATTGTCGTCTTAAAGGCACGAAGCATTGATTATCGTTCAAGAATGATTAGAGTAATCGGAAAAGGCGACAAGGAAAGACTTGTACCTATCTCTAAAACCGCCGTGCCAATCATGCAGACTTATTTTAAGAAACTGCGACCAGAACTATATGGCAAACATCATTCTACGCGTCCTGCTGATGCTTTCTTCTTAAATGAACGCGGTGAAAATTTAACCGTTAGAGGACTTGAATACATCCTTAGGCAAGTTGAAAACAAAACCGGGTTTTATTATGGTTTGCATCCACACATCTTAAGACACACGTTTGCCACAACCTTCATCGATAATGGGGCGGATTTGCGTCTCGTTCAGGAATTGCTCGGCCATTCCTCAATTAACACGACACAAATTTATACTCATGTATCAACTAAGATGATGAAAGAACAATATAAAGAATTCTTTCCGAGACAAAATAAAAATAAGAATGATAACGACTAATTTTTGTAAGTAAGAACGCTTATTTCTTGCCTATAAAATTAGTCCTTTTTATTGACTCGTATTTGTTATATAATCTCTCTCGGCCTTTCTTTATGAAAGTGCTTATACGCACCTCGTGGATGGAGCGCCGTGTTCCTTGATGGGCGAAACAGCTTAAAAATCATCAGGGTGGTCAGTTCTTTGAAACGGGGGAGGCTAAAACAAATGGAGGTCACTAAAATGAGTGACAATGAAACAAAAGTAGAAGCTGTTGAAGAAACAGCAGCTCCTGAAGAATCCATGGAATCATTGATCAGAGATCCAAATGCTCCAATCATGACCATGAGAAAACTTCTCGAAGCAGGCGTCCATTTTGGACACCAAACCAGAAGATGGAACCCAAAAATGGGCAAATTCATCTATGGCGCCAGAAATGGCATTTATCTCATTGATATGGGCAAGACAGTTGATCAAGTCAACGTCGCTTATGCCAAACTCAAGAGCATCGTTGATGAAGGTGGAAAAGTCCTCTTCGTCGGCACAAAAGAATCTGCCAAACAAATCATCGTTGATGAAGCAACCCGTTCTGGCTCATTCTATATCGCCAACCGTTGGTTAGGCGGCACCCTCACAAACTTCCGCACAATTCTTGGCCGTACCAAGAAATTAAAGGAACTCGAGGAAATGGAAGCTAATGGCGAATTCGACAAGCTCCCAAAGAAAGAAGTTGCTCTCTTAAAGAAAGAATTAGAGAAACTCTCCCGTAACCTCGAAGGCATCAAAGAGATGAGACGCTTACCACAAGCTGTCATCGTCGATGATCCAACCGTTGAGCACAACGCTATCGAAGAAGCTCGTAAACTTCACATCCCTACGTTCGCAATCTGCGATACTTCTGATGATCCAGATATCGTTAACTTCCCAATCCCATCCAACAACGATGCCCCAAGCGCTTTAAAAGTCTTACTCGGCGTCTTAGCCGATGCTATCGTTGAATCTAAAGGTGGAATCACTGAATTTGCTTATGTCAAAGATTCCGCTGAAGAAGCAACAATGAAAGACGCTGTCCGCGCTGCTGATATCGCAAACGAACAACGTAAAGCCGCCATCCGTGCTCAAAAACAAGCTCGTGAAGAACGCTTTAAGAAAATGCAAGCAGAACGCAACGCCCGTTTTGCCGAAAGAAAAGCTGCCCAAGCTGAAAAAGAAGGCGCAAAAGCCGAAGAAAAACCAGCTGAAAAAGCAGCCTAAGGAAAGGATACAATTATGGCCGATCAAAACACCATTGCCGCAATCAAAACCCTCCGCGAACGTACCGGAGCTGGCATGATGGATTGCAAAAAAGCCTTAGAAGCCACCGGATATGACATTGAAAAATCAATCGATTATCTCCGCGAAAAAGGTATCGCCAAACAAGCCAAGCGCGCTGGAAGAACAGCCGCCGAAGGATTAGCGCTCGTTAAAGCAGAAGGCAATCACGCTGCTTTAATCGAAGTCAATTGCGAAACAGACTTCGTTTCCGCTTCCGACAAATTCCAAGAATATGGCAAATATGTTCTTGATTATACCCTTGCTAACAATCCAGCTTCCATCGAAGCTGCTCGTGAAGCAACTCTTCAAATGCATGACACTGTCGCTCTTGCCACTGGCGAAAAGACAGAATTCCGTCGCTTAGCCTTCATCACAAAAGAAGATGGACAAGGCTTCGGAACATACATCCACCAAAAAGGCCGTATTGCTGTTTGCGTTCTCTTAGAGAAAGAAGATGAGGAATTCGCTCACCATCTTGCTATGCATATCGCTGATTCTGGTGCAATCTATCTTAATTTAGAAGATGTTCCAGCCGAAGAGAGAGAAAGAGAACTCAACGTTGCCAAAGCAGAAGTTGCTGCCGATGAGAAACTCATCAACAAACCACAACCTGTCAAAGATCAAATTGCTGAGAAGAAAGTTGACAAAGCCTTATCACAATATTGCTTAGTCAAACAAAAATTCTTGCTTGATCCATCTAAGACAGTTGAACAAGTTCTTGCTGAAAAAGGCAATAAAGTCATCTCCTTTGTCCGTTATCAAGTCGGCGAAGGTCTTGCTGCTTAATTCTAAAACAAACTTAGGGTGCTCATTGAGCATCCTTTTTTCTTATTCAAAATAATAATTTATTTTGTATAATATACGCATATGGAAAATAAAACTATTTACAAACGTATCGTTCTAAAAGTTTCAGGGGAGGCTTTAGAAAACGAAACAGATCACTCTATTTACGACGAAAAGAAATTAAAAGCTGTTGCTAATGTCGTAAAACAAGCTCACGATTTAGGGGTTCAAATAAGCCTTGTTGTCGGAGCTGGAAACATTTGGAGAGGCCGCCTTGCTGATAAGGTTGGAATTGAACGTTCCACCGCAGATTATATGGGAATGCTTGGCACGATTATGAACGCTTTAGCTTTGCAAAGTGCTTTAGAGAGCCTCGGGCTTTCCACAAAGGTTATGTCTGCAATAAACGTCCCTCAAGTTTGCGAGCCTTATATTCGTAGAAAAGCTATCTCTCATCTAGAGAAAGGGCAAGTCGTTGTTTTTGCCGGTGGAACAGGAAATCCTTATTTCACCACCGATTCATGCGCCACACTCCGCGCCTTAGAAATTAACGCCGATTCAATTATCATGGGCAAGAATGGCGTTGAAGGTGTTTATGATTCTGACCCTAGAACCAATAAAGATGCCAAACTTCTTAAAAAACTTACATACACAGAAGTCATGTCAAAGAAACTTGCCGTTATGGATTTAACGGCTGTTGCAATGCTCGCTGATTCAGATGTGAAAATTCACGTCTTTAATATGTCCGATCCAACTAGCTTATTAAAAGTTTTGCAAGGTGAAGATATCGGATCAACAATATCCAAGGAGAAATAAAATATGGACCAATTAGTAAATGAAGCCAAAGGCCAAATGGACAAGGCTATTGAATCTTACAAAGGAAGATTAGCCAAATTAAGAACGGGCAGAGCTAACCCAAAAATGCTTGATGGCATCAAGTGTGATTACTATGGAGATAAGATGGATATTACATCTCTTTCTTCGATTTCTATGCCTGAGCCAAGACAACTTTTAATCAAACCTTATTCTCGCGAAGACATCAAAACCATCGCTAGCGCTATTGCAGGAGCTAATTTAGGTGTTAATCCTCAAGTTGAGGCAAGTGATATCCGTATCATCGTTCCACCTCTTACAGAAGATGTGAGAAAGCAAATTGCCAAAGAAGCAAAAGTCATTGGTGATGAAACAAAAGTTGCAATCAGAAACATTCGTCGTGATTATCTCGATCTTCTTAAAGATGATGACTCAATGAGCGATGATTACAAAGATCGCGTTGAAGAAGACATTCAAAAGATCGTTACAGAAGCTAATAAATCAGTTGATGATATTCTTGCTGAAAAGCAAAAAGAAATCATGACTATCTAATCTAAAAAATAAAAAGGGCGAAAGCCCTTTTTTGTTTGAATCTCTATTTCAATAATCAATTACTCCATCAGAACAAATAATCTTATTTATCGACGAACCTTTGTCCCATGAAGTGTTTTTTGTGAGATTAGAGAAAGCCGCTACCGTGCTCGAATATTTAATTGTTTTTAGCGAAGTGCAGCCAGAGAAGATCGAGCTCGATATCGAAGATAATGATGATGGAAGAGTTACATCGGTTAGAGAAGTACATCCAGCAAAGGCCTTTTCGCTAAGCGTTTGCAATTTCGTATCAGTGAAATTCAATGCTGTTAGTGCGGTATTGCTTTCAAAAGCGCACTCGCCAATTGAAATTAGATTTTTTGGGAAAGTTATATTTCTTAAAGCGAAATCATTTGCGAAAGCAGATTTCCCAATATTTTGGTTTCCATCTCCTGAACCGAATTTAACTTCCTCAAGGGTTGTTAAATCCTTAAAAGTATAATCTCCGATTTTTGAATAGAGTCCGCTAAAATAAACGCCCTTTATTTGGTTATCTGCTGAGCCAAAAATATTTGTGTTTTCTTTATTCGCAAGCGTTACTTCGTTTATAGAATAAACCTTATTTTCACTAGTTGAGTTAACGTATGAGGGCATGATGACATATCTATCCTCATCACTTACTTTTATATCAGAAACAACGTAACGTCCCCCGTCTTTTTCAAGAGTGAAGACGTTTGAGTTGGTTCTAAACAAACCATTTTCTGTGTATAAGCCAGGAGTTTGGTTATCCCAGGAAAAAGAAGGGGATGATTTTTTGCTTTGTGATATTTGTGAGGCGAAATGACCGATTATTGGAAAGGCGATTGTTCCTAAAAGAACAACTGCTCCAACAGAACAAATGATAATGGCATTTCTTTTTTCTTTTGGATTTGTTTTCTTGTTTTTTTCAACATCGTTGACTTCAACGTCAATTATTTTTTCTTCATTTTCATTCATAGCGTTTACATTGTAGCAAAAATCCCTCTAAACTTATGAAATTTTTCATTTGAAATTTTCCTTTGATTATCATTTTTAATCAATGTCATTTAGGCTATAATTTTTCATATGAAAAAAGATTTCGCTTTAACTAAAAAAATTTCGCATATCGCGTTTATTATGGACGGCAATGGAAGATGGGCTAAAAGCCGTGGCCTTCCGCGTTACCTCGGACATAAAGAAGCCTGCAAACGTTTGATAGAAATATTTGATACATGTATGGAATTTGACATTAAATATATGTCTTTCTACGCTTTTTCGACAGAAAACTGGAATCGTCCAGAAGATGAAATAAATCATTTGATGGATTACCTTGAGGAGTTTTTCAAAAAAGAAATTGATTATCTTGATAGCAAAGGAACAAAGATTCTTGTTTCCGGCGACTTAGGAAGAATTAGAGAACAAACTAGACTCGTATGCGAAAAAGCGATTGATAGAACCAAAAACAATTCGACATTTTATTTAAATATTTGCCTTAACTATGGCGGAAGAGATGAAATAGTTAGAGCCGCTAAGAAGATTGCAGCAGAATATGCAAAAGGAAACATTTCTTTAGATGATATCGATGAAGAATCATTCAAGAATTATCTTTGGCATCCTATTTTGCCCGATGTAGATTTAATGATAAGAACTTCAGGCGAGATGCGTTTGTCTAACTATTTACTTTACGAAAATGCTTATGCTGAGTTTGTTTTTACCCCAGTAAAATGGCCAGATTTTCATCGAAATGAACTTATAGATTGTCTCGAAGAATATCAAAACAGAAATCGTAGATTTGGAGGTTTGAAGAATGAATAACAAGAAATTTGAAATAGATGTGAATACTCCTCCAGAGGGTTTTAAGGCTTCATTGCGCTCTAGAGTCATTGTTGCCTTGATTTTAGCCGCTCTTTTCATCCCTGCTTTCGTTCTTGGAAGCTGGACTTGCCTTTTCATGTTTATGATTGCTTTGGGCATCATCTTAATTGAAGTCCATCTAGCTCCTCAAAAGAAATATGGCTGGTGGATTTGGGTTTCAACTTTCGTTATTGCTTTTTCCTATGTTTATTGGTTTATTCTCAAATATAATTTAGCGGGCTATAACAACGATCCTAGCAGCTATGTTTTCTCTTTGGAAAAATGGTACTCATCGCTTGATATTTCAATAATTGGCATCGCTTTTTCTTTGATTGTGTATTTTACAATCGCTATGTTTGACAAGAACTTTACCTTTAGCGATGTGATGTATTTCTTTTTGATGACCGCTCTTGTTGGACTTGGCATTCAAGCTTTCTATTTCATTAGATATTTCCCGTTTAACGCTTTTATCAATTCTGATGTCCCAGCAATAAATGGCTTAGTCGGGGAAGAAGCCACAAAAGATTTAGCTTTCCAATTTTGGAATTCCGCTGAACTTGAACTTTTTATTCTAATTGGCGTTATCGCTAATGACATATTCGCTTATTTTGGCGGCATATTCTTTGGCAAACATAAAATGATTGAACGCATCTCGCCAAAAAAGACATGGGAAGGGTTTGCCTGGGGCGTTGTTTGCTCTGTCATTTGCTCTTGCGCTTTTGGCTTAGGCTGCGCTTTTGGAAAATCTCCTATGCTTCCGTTTTTAGATGCGGCGCATTGGTATCGTATCGTGATTCTTAGTTTGATTATTCCATTGCTTGGCGATTTAGGTGATCTTTCTTTCTCTTTGATCAAACGTCATTTTGGCATCAAAGACTTTGGAAACATCCTAAGAGGACATGGGGGAGTTCTTGATCGCATTGATTCTTCAATATTTGCAATGATCGGGGTTTCGATAATCATCGTCTTCATCTCCCACGGTTATAATATTTTGTTATGAGAAAAGTTTTGTTGTTAGGTGCCTCTGGCAATATCGGAGGGCAAGTTTTAGATATAATCGAAAAAGATTCATCATCTTTTGAATTGATTGGAATTTCAATTGGTAAGAACATTAGCAAGGGCCAAGAGATTCTTAAAAGATTCCCTTCAATTAAATTTGTTTGCGTTAAAGATGAAGAAAACGCTTCTTGTTTTGATGCAGAACATGTTTATTTTGGCGATGAAGGTCTTATTAATTTAATTAACGATTCTAATCCGGATATGGTCGTTAATGCCTTAGTTGGCTTTGCGGGGCTTATGCCTTCAATCGTTTCTTTGACGAATAACAAGATTCTTTGCTTAGCGAATAAAGAATCGCTTGTTGTTGGAGGAGAAAAAATCAACAAACTTCTTAATGAAGGACACGGAATTTTGTATCCAATAGATTCAGAACATGTTGCTCTTGCTAAATGCCTTTCGAAAGTTAAAAGAGAAGACGTTGATAAATTAGTTATAACAGCCTCAGGGGGATCTTTTAGAAAACTTTCAAGAAAACAACTTGAGCATGTGACTGTTGAAGACGCGTTAAGACATCCAACATGGTCAATGGGAAAGAAAATCACGATTGATTCTGCAACGATGTTTAACAAAGGCTTTGAAGTTATAGAAGCGTATCACTTATTTCATTTCCCTCTAAATAAGATTGAGGTATTAATGCATGATGAAAGCTATGTCCATTCCGCTTTATTGATGAAAGACGGAACGTATTATGCGGACGTTTGTAAACCTGATATGCATGGCCCAATTGAATATGCCTTATATGAAGGAAAAAATAAATTCGAAGTATTCCATAAGGGAAAGATAGGGGATTTTGGGAATTTTACATTCCATAAATTTGATCCAGAAAGATATCCTTCAGTTGAAATCGCCATCGGCGCTTTAAAAGAAGGCGGACTTATGCCAACGGTTTTAAATGCGGCAAATGAAGAAGCGGTATATCTTTTCTTAGACGGCAAAATTCCATTCTTAAGCATTGAGACCATCGTTAGAAAATGTCTTGGCCACTTTCCAAACAAGAAAAATCCAACCATACGCGACATTCGTTCAATGGACTTCTACGTTCGAACATTTATTCAAGAAAAATACGGGAGACAATAAAGGATGCAAATATTTATAACCATCGTTCTATTATTAGTCATGCTTGGCATCTTAGTTGGCATGCACGAACTTGGCCATCTTACCGTGGCGAAGGCTTTTAATGTTTACTGCCTTGAATATTCAATAGGCTTTGGCCCAAAAATCTTCTCTAAAACAAGAAAAGGCGGAGAAACTGCTTTTTCAATTAGGGCGTTGCCTCTTGGCGGATATGTTTCTATGTACACCGAAGGAGTGGAACTCCCTCTAGGCAAATCTGTCCCTCAAGAAAGATCATTAGAAGGAATCAAAGCATGGAAGAGAGCCTTAGTAATGGTGGCGGGTGTTGTTGTTAATTTCTTTTTGGCATTCCTTTTTTGCGTGGTTTACTCAGTTTGTTTTCCATCATATTACACGGGATCTTACGTTGATACAGGCTTAACGAGTAATTTAACTTATGTCGATTCAAACGATACCGAATCCGCTACGGCAAGACAGTATTGCTTTTGGATTGAAGGGAGCGTTAATGGCGAGCTTTTAGACAGTTCGAAAAATAAACTTTTAGCTTTAGACGTGGTCGCTGATGATAACAACAACCAGTATGGTTACTTATTAGATTCCAATGCAACAATTGGCGATAAGAACTATTGCGCGGTTTTTGCTTTTGAATCTGTCGTTTCTTCTAATAACCTTGTTTCTTGCGTTACATTCTATGAACAAAAAACAGGCTTCTTCCCAACTGGAATTCAAAAAGAGTTAGGCGTTACGGCTTATCCAGATAAAAACAATCCGTATACGTTAAAGGAAAAAGAAACTGCAACTTTGCATTTAACTTTCTTAGAATGCTCCTCCTACGTTTCCTCGCCTACAAGAGAACAATTCAAAGCGTCTAAAAATAACGTTAAGAATTTCGTTTTAAATGGTGGAGAAAAATATTCTAGTAACGATAATCTTTCGGTTAACGCATATGAATATTGGGCTCCACTTGGACAAAGATTGCTTAATGGGTGCGCTTATTTTGCTAATTTCTTTGTAATGATTGGCCAAGGTCTTGCTGCGATTTTCACCTTTAATTTCTCAAATGTTGGCTCAGTTGTAGCAATGGGTTCCGTTCTTTCGATGTCTTCAGCTCAAATTGGCTGGGGAAGAACATTCTTCTTATATGGCGGTTTCCTCTCATTGAATCTTGGCGTTTTAAATTTATTACCATTCCCAGGACTTGATGGCTGGCAATTGTTTGTCACTTTCGTCGAAGCGGTTCTTCACCGCAAAATTAACGACAAGGTTAAGAATGTCGTTTCACTTATTGGCATTGGCCTTCTCCTTTTGTTTGGCATTGCCATAATCATTAAAGACATTTTGGGGCTTTTCTAATATGAAAAATCAAAAAATGCAAAGATTTCTCGATTCTATAGGAATTGAAGACCCTTATCGTTACGATATGGATTTTATTTCCGTTAAGCGTGATGAGACGGGAACAATAAAAATGATTATCAGAAAAGAATCCACTTGGGATTCCGAACTGATTTCTGAATTCATCGAACATCTTTCAAAAATAAATTATCGTTATTCGATTTCTTTTGAATATGATAATAATCCATCTTTTGAAGACGTTGAGAATCTTTTTAATGATTATTTATTAAGCCATCGCCTTTCATTTTCCTCTTCGCCATTATTCGCAGGTGAAGGGAAAAAGATTTACATCCTTGAACCGAAAGATAATTTAAATAGCTTTTCGAAAACGATCGAAGAATTTAATTCCTATCTTTCATTCCTTAATTATGATTTTGAACTATTGACGACAAAGGAACCTTTGGATAAAAAAGAAGAAAAAGTCGTAAAAGAAGATGTTGCAGCAATCAAAAAAGAAGAGACGGTTACGAACGATGTTCCTCCTGTAACAAAAATAGAACATCCTACACAAAACGAAGATAAAGATGATGAGGAAGAAGAAGACTTAGAGGAAAGAGACAATCTTTCTATCGAAGAAATAGAACAGAATTATGTTTCCGACCAATACCTTCAAGAAGAAATAAAAGCTACCGAAGAATCTTATCTAAGTGCGATTCGCGCGGAAAATGAGCGTATCGAGCATCAAAAAATCTATCAAAAAGGCAATTACGAAAAGCTTAATTCCATTAAGGACTGCTATACGACTAAATCAGCGACAGTAGAAGTTGAAGGATATCTTTACGGCATTGACGAGAAGAATCCTACCCGCCTTTCTAGAAAGGGCAAACTTATGATGTCCGCTGGAATTGGCGAATGGGAATACGGTGCTGCAATAAATATCCGTTTATCGGAATCTAGAGGCCTTCTTAGCAAAGAAGATATTTTGCAATTCAATGCTAAATCCAATGGCACTAGAGTATTAGTTAAAGGAGCGATTGACAAAGATTTTCGCACGGGCCAAAAACAAATTTTTGTGCACTATATTGAGAAATTGCCCCCAAAGCCATTAAGAGAAGATACAGAGCCAGTTCAACGCGTTGAACTTCATCTCCATTCTAAATTTTCCGCGATGGATGGTTTAGGCGATATCGAAGATTATCTAAAACTTGCAATCCATTGGGGAATGCCTGCGTTAGCAATTACCGATCATGGCGCTATTCAATGCTTCCCTGCTGCTGAAAAGGCTATGGGAAATATTAACAAAGCAAGAAAGAAAGCCGGCTTGCCTACTGATCCAATCAAACTTTTATATGGTTGTGAGTTTTACATGTTTGATAAGCCAATCCCGGTTATCAACCGTTCAACCAATGAAACGATAGCTAATAAAACTTATTGTGTATTCGACTTTGAAACCACTGGTCTTTCGCATGTTTACGATAGGCCGATTGAATTTGGCGCGGTTATTGTTGGTCCTGATGGAATGCCGATAAAACGTATCGATCGTTTTATTGATCCTGAAAGAGAATTATCTGCTGGCGCTATGGCGGTTAACCACATTACTAAAGAGATGTTAGTTGGCGCCCCTAAAATGCAAGAAGCGATAAAAGAAATATCTGAGTTTATTGGCGATTCAATTCTTGTCGCTCATAATGCTCAATTCGACTTGGACTTCCTTAATATTATGAGAAAATCCGCTGGAATGCCCCCAGTAAATAACGTTGTAGTCGATACTCTTCAAGTTGCTAAATATCTTTTCCCTGACGCTGGTGCGGTTAATGAAAAAGCATTGGCAAGCCGTTTAGATATCCATGGCGAATCCGATAAGTTCCACCGTGCTGATTACGATGCTGAACAACTTTCAAAGATTTGGCTTGCAATGATTCCTCTTCTTCAGAAGAAATATGAAAATCCTAATATCACTTTCGATGACCTTAACGCCTTGCCGATAGAATCGCAAAATTTCTATCGTTTGCTAATTTCCTTCCATACAACAGTTATCGCTAAAAATAACGCTGGTTTGAAAGCCTTATATAAACTCATCTCAGAATCTGAGACGACTTATTTAGCTCCTCAATCAAGAAATGCCCCAACCCCTCTTCTCCCTAGAGAATTCCTTCAAGAAAATAGAGAGAATTTGCTTGTTGGCTCGGCATGTTTCAATGGCAGAGTTTTCGAAATGGCGATGAATGGAACTCAAGAAGAACTCGAAGAAGAAATGAAATTCTATGACTATATCGAGATTCAGCCAAAAGAGAATTATTCTTGGCTTATTGGCATGGAGATGATTGATGAAGAAAGACTTATGGACATTCTTCAAAGAATCGTTGACACAGCCAAACGTTTAGGCAAGAGAATTGTTGCCACTGGCGATTGCCATTATGTCAATCCTGAAGAGAAAATTACGAGGGACGTATATATAAATACCGCTGGTTTAGGAAAATCTATCCACCCATTAAATCGTGGTAGGATCCATCACGCGCCATTCCCGAATCCTGATCAACATTTCCGCAGCACACGCGAAATGTTAGACTCTTTTAGAACCTGGCTTCCTGAAGAAGAATGCCAAGAATATGTTATTAAGAACACAAGAGAGATTGCAGACATGTGCGAACCAATGAAGGTTCTTAAAGATAGACTTTATACGCCTGTCGCCAACCTTCCTGATTCAGACGTCAAACTTAGAGAAATCTGTTATGGCAACCTTAAGAAGACTTATGGAGACAATCCAGACCCAGAAGTCAAAAAGAGACTTGATAGAGAGCTTGATGGTATTATCAATAACGGATATGCCGTTACTTACTATATCGCTCATCTTTTAGTTAAACATGCCGCGGAAGATAATGATAACCCTCAACATATGGGTTACTTCATCGGCTCAAGAGGATCGGTCGGGTCTTCTTTTGCTGCGACCATGGCTGGAATTACCGAAGTCAATCCTTTGCCGCCGCATTATCTTTGCCCTAATTGCAAACACTTTGAATGGGCGAATGACCAAGAAGAATTTAAAACCCTTCGCTCTGGATTTGACCTTCCAAAGAAAAATTGTCCTGAATGCGGACATGATTTATTAAGAAACGGACAGTCGATTCCTTTTGAGACCTTCCTTGGCTTCAAAGCTGATAAAGTTCCTGATATCGATCTTAATTTCCCCGCTGATTACCAAGCAAAGGGTCACCTTTATACTCGTGAGATTCTTTCCACTCCAGAAGAAAACGAGGCATACCGTAAGGGAGAATTCGTTCATTCCCCTCACGTTATTAGAGCTGGAACAATCGCAGCCGCTCAAGAGAAAAACGCTTATGCTTATGCTAGAGATTATTTTAGAGACGTTAAACATGAGGAACTCAATAATGAGAATCGCGCTTATTGTGCTTTCTTAGGAAATAAGTGTGCTGGAGTTAAACGTACAACTGGACAACACCCTGGTGGAATTGTCGTTATTCCTGCTGATATGGATATCTTTGACTTTACCCCGTTCCAGCACCCAGCAGATGACCCAGAAGCGGAGTGGCTAACAACTCACTTCGAATTTGCGTCCATGCACGATTCAGTTCTCAAACTCGATGAACTTGGCCACGTTGATCCTGTTGCCTTAAGAATGCAGTGCTATCTTACTGGAATTGATGTTTCCAATGCCGCAGAGGCTATTCCTCTTGATGATAAGAGAGTCCTTTCCTTATTCTCTTCTCCAGATGAATTAAAACTTAAGAAAAATCCTCTCGGATTAAAGACGGGAGCTAGAGCCTTGCCTGAATTTGGTACTTCCTTTGTTCAAGGACTCCTTGAAGAAGCGAAGCCAAAAACATTCAATGACTTATTAATTATTTCCGGTTTATCTCACGGTACGGACGTTTGGAATAATAACGCTCAAGACCTTGTTGTTAAACAAGGACGTTCACTTGATGATGTCGTTGGATGTCGTGACGATATCATGAACTACCTTATTTCTATGGGCGTTGAACCATCAATGTCTTTCCATATCATGGAAGATGTACGTCATGGTAAAGGCACGGGCGGAGATCCAAATTACGATGTTGAGATGAAAAAGCATAACGTTCCTGATTGGTATATCGAATCATTGAATAAGATTAAATACCTTTTCCCTCGTGCTCACGCGGCTGCTTACGTTATTGGTGCCGTGCGTGTTGCCTGGTTTAAGCTTTATCATCCGCTTGAGTTCTATACGACTTATTTCACTACGCGTTGCGACAAATTCAATATTAAGATTATGTCTGGACCGTTAGATGGAATCGTTAATAGAATAAACGAGATTAAGAGTGATCCAGAAGCATCCGATACCGACAAAGAAGAACTTAACTCCGATTTGGCGGCTTGCGAAATGGTTGACCGTGGATATAAGATCGAAAACATTTCTTTGATGGAATCTGAAGCGGAAATTTGGAAAGTTTGCAAAGAAAGGAACTCAATCATTCCTCCATTTAAAGTTATTTCGGGTTTCCCTTCTTTGGCTGCGGAAGGAATAGTCAAAGCTAGAGAAGGAGGAGAGTTTATCTCTCAAGAGGATCTTATGACTCGCGTTAAAAAGACCGTGAATGAAGCCGAAAGCAAAAAGAGCGGGAATACCGTTTATTATTCAATAGGTACATCCGCTATTGAAGCATTAAAAGATGTTGGAGCCTTAAAAGGACTTTCTGAATCTAATCAGATGTCTCTTTTCGATTTTTAGAGTATAATAACGCTTGCGCTTATCGTAAGCGTTAGATTTCGGGACGTAGCACAGCTTGGTAGTGCGTCTGGTTCGGGACCAGAAGGTCGTGGGTTCGAATCCCATCGTTCCGACCAATTGAAAAAAATGCCGATTAAATCGGCTTTTTTTGCTATATGGGTGTAAATTTGAGTGTAAAAGAGCGTGTTATAAAACGAAAAAATATGACATATTTCAACCGTATTCGTTAAATTTCAAAGAAGACCGTCTATCTTTTTGACAATGAATGCCGATTTAAGTGGGAAATAATATTTATAAAGCAATAAAAATGGGCATATAAATATAAGTAAGCCTTGGGATGTTTTGTGAGGCTGAAAAGAATATGCAATAAACGGTTTTTTACACCATAAAAAAACAAGATGAATTATGATTAAGTCTCATTCTCTTTTTTCAAACATCGAATGTTTGACTTGGCGAACAAAATTAAGGAACATGTAAAAAAGAATAATATTATTAAAATAGGATTATAATAGTGGTGCGATATTAATTTGCCGTTGAAAGAAGAAAAAATGAAATTTAAAAGCTGATTGAACATATTGAACCTAACTGATACACAGAACTCACAGCTTTTTCGGCCAATTATATTATTACCCTTCAAGCAAGGGCGAACCTATCGTTCATCCTAATAGCCCAAACCCCAATCCAGATGTCTAATAGTTATAAATTTAAATACGGTGACATAATCTATATTAAATGTTATTTGCCCTTCGATTATGAGTTGGGAAAAATAATTAGTTACAATGACAGCTTAAACATGTATGTGATGATTCATTTTTTGGACAATTTAAATCCAGAATCATTTTGGCGTTGGTGCTATGTTAGAGAAAATGATATCGATTTGGCAAGCAAAATAACAGATGTCGAATCTTATAAGAAAGATTTTAATTTTGATGTTAAACTAGATTCATCTAATTTTCTTGAACTTTATACTGATGAATATGAACTTGCCAAAAAAGTTTATGAAGGGAAACTTTCCAAAGCGGATTACTGTGCGCAAGTGAAAGAACTTTATTTGAGAAAATGAAATTTATGAGATTCATCGGCATAAGCGTTGATGATAACTGACATTGCATAGGAGAATTTATAAATTTATTAAAAAATAAGCAACGAAAATATAAAATATGTGGGTTTTACATAGGATTTTTGGATTTTTAATAAAGAAAGAAGGAATATTATGAAAGAAATATCTTACAAAGAATTGAATTTTAACCCGATTACTTCAATTTCTGATGAATGGGTTGAACTGATTACCGGAAAAGGCGGGGACAAGGTTAATGCGATGACAATCTCTTGGGGAGAGATTGGTTCCTTATGGGGACATGGATGCGGCATGGGCGTTGTAACAATTTACGTTCGCCCTCAACGTTTTAGCAAAATTCTTTTAGATAAGAATGATTATTTCACTTTATCTTTCTTTGGCGGAAATTATAAAAAAGAACTGGCTTATTTAGGAACCCATTCAGGTAGAGATGAAGACAAACTTTCTAAGGTAGGCTTTACTTCAACCTCAGAAAAGGATTACTCCTACATCAATGAGTCAAATATGGTTCTCGTTTGCCGCAAACTTTATAGACAAACGATGAAAGAGGAATGCTTCATTGATAAGAGCATCATTGATGATTGCTACCCAAAAAAGGATTTTCACGATATGTATATTGCTAAAATCGAGAAGGTTCTCATTAAAGAATAGTTAATTAAAAGAATAAGTGATAACATACTAGCGTTGCGCTCGTAGCTCAGCTGGATAGAGCGTCCCCCTCCTAAGGGGAAGGTCAGGAGTTCGAATCCCCTCGAGCGCGCCAGAAGATATAATAGAGGCTCACAAAATGCCTCTTTTCTTTATACTCATAGTTGTTATTTGATGGTAAATGTAAAAGATTTCTAGAATCAAACCATCATGCTGTTTTGTTTATCTTCTTGTCGTGGATGCTTTTTTGAGTTCATTTTTAAATCGCTCTTTTTATCTCAAAATGTATTTATTAGTGCAGCAAATCAAACTGATAAAGGCGATGCAATGGGCCAAACAGATATGTTGCATTTAATTTTTCAATTAATGAATTAACTCTTAATCAAAGATTAAATGTCTATCATTACAAAAGTGATTGGTTTTATTATAAAATAATCTTAAATATGTGGTGGATTCTTGGAATTGTTGCTGGTCTAATACTTCTAATCGTCATCATCGCTATAATTGAATTCAATGATAGTCATGACAAAGGGGATCATGGAGATGGTGGCGAAACTCAAGTTGGAGGCGGAGAACGCATTCCTTTCTTTACTCCTGCAAACGATAGAGCAGGAATGCGGGGAGAGGAAATAGTTAACTATCATTTAAGACTCCTTTTGAGAGAAGATGAGTATTTGCTAGAAAATCTTCTTTTACCTCTTAAAAATGGGCATAAAACTGAAATAGATTGTGTTTTGATATCACGCAAAGGAATCTTCTGCATTGAAACTAAGAATTGGGTAGGCCACATTAGTGGAAATGACGATGATGAATTTTGGCGCCAAGAATACGATGATCCGCATATGAGAGATAGAGATCACAAGAATCCTGTAAAGCAAAATGAAGGCCACTGTGCAATTTTAGAGAGAAAACTTCATAACAATTACCAAGTTGAAAATGTTGTTATTTTTGCTGACTTAGAAGATGCGTGGGGTATAGAATCCGATTATGCTTTTTCGATTAGGTCTTTTAAAGGTTATTATCGAGAGCTTAACGAAGACAAATTGAATCAATCTCAAATAGAAGCTATTTATCAAACGCTTATTCCTTTTGTTGCAACCGCAGATGAGCTGAAGCAACATCGTGAAGA